>CAZYOC010000025.1:0-25086 GCA_964648415.1 uncultured bacterium
ACTCGTTGGGCGCAGTGAAACCGATGTCATTCCCGCGCAGGCGGGAATCCAGTCATGTCTATATACTACAACATGTTAACTATGGAAACGCCCTCTTGAACACTACTCTGGTGCTGAATTGCTAACTTGTTATATTCTTGCACCTTGCCTGGATTCCAGCCTTCGCTGGAATGAGAGTGAGTTTGATTCTGCGACAGGCTGCTTCCGCAGGAATGACACTCGTTGTGTTGACATTTCGAGAAGCATGCCAATTTCTAATTCTTAATTCTTAATTCTTAATTCTTAATTCTTAATTTCTCACCAGTGTGCTTTCCCCCTCGGCTTGTGGTCGATGCTGAAGTATTCTTCCTTCCACTTCTGCACCTTCTTCGCCAGCAGCACCAGTGCGAACAGGTTGGGGATGGCCATGAAGGACAGCGCGATGTCGCCGAAGCCCCAGGCGGCTTGCAGCTTCAGGTTCGCGCCGATGAAGATCACGATGACGAAGATGGTCCGGTAGATCATCACCCCGCGTTCGCCGAACAGGTAGATCGTGGCTCGGTCGCCATAGTAACTCCAGGAAATCGCGGTGGATAGGGCGAAGAGGAACACGCCGAAGGTGATGATGTACCCGCCCCAGCGTCCCGGCAGCGCGGACTCGAAGGCTTTTGACGTCAGCACGGAACCGTTGAGAAGTCCCTTGCCCATGACCCGGATGTCGTCCGCCGGGCCGTCGTCGGTGTAGAGCCGATAGCCCGTCTGGCCGGTCATCTCGTCTGCCTCGTACTTGATCTCGGCGTTGAGAACCGGCTGCCATGCGCCGTTCTCATCGACCACCTCGAACACGGTTTCCTTGAGGAAGCCCTGACCGTAGAGGGCCTCGTGCTCGACCAGACGGCCCTTCTCAATAAACACCGCGCTGGCGGCGACCTCGTCTTCCCGGACCTGGATGCCTTCCATGCTCGGCGTGGGACGGGCTTCGCGCTGGACGATGGTGATGTCGCTCAAGTCCAGCGCCACCGGGAAGTGCTTGGTCCAGACGCCGGAGGTGATGATGGTCAGGCCGGTCATGGTGCAGATGACAAGCGTGTCGATGAACGGCCCGATCATGGCGACCGTACCCTCACGCACACTCTGATCGGTTTTCGCCGCGGCGTGAGCGATGGGCGCGCTGCCCTGGCCCGATTCATTTGAGAACAGGCCGCGTCTCACACCCCACAGCAGCGCCATCATAAAGGTGGAGCCCAGGAACCCGCCGGCTCCGGCCTGCGGGGTGAACGCGGATTTGAAGATCAACACGAACGCGGCGGGCACTTCCGCGGCGTTCTTGAAGATTACATACAGCGCGGCGATGATGTACAGCGTAGCCATAAAGGGCACCAGGCGGCTGGCGACCAGGCCGATGCGCTTGATCCCGCCCAGGATGACCAGCCCGACCAGCGTGGCCAGCACCAGGCCGGTAATCCACTGCGGGATGCCGAAGTCGGCGAAGAAGCTGTCGCCCACGGTAAACGCCTGCACCGTGTTGCCGCTGCCGAAGCTGCTGACGATGGTGCAGAAGGCGAAAATCACCGCCAGCGGTTTCCAGCCGGATCCCAGCCCCTTCTCTATATAATACATGGGGCCGCCCGACGAGCTGCCGTCGGAATGGATCCGACGGTACTTTACTGCGAGGGTGGCCTCGGTGAACTTGGTGCCCATGCCCAGAAACGCGGTGACCCACATCCAGAACAACGCTCCGGGCCCGCCGAAGTAGATGGCGGTGGCGACGCCGGCAATGTTGCCGATCCCGATGGTGGCGGAGAGGGCGGCGGAGAGGGCCTGCAGGTGGTTGATGTCGCCCTCGTCCTCCGGATTGTCGTACACCCCCGCAATCACCTTCCAGGAGTGGCCGAACTGCAGCATTTGCACGAGTTTCAGCCGGATCGCGAGGTAAATACCGGTGCCGATCAACGGGAGGATGATGATCATCCCCATCAGGTGGGACGCTTTGTCGATGAATGCCTGCATCGTGTGCCTTCCGTTTGGTTAACGCCTCCGGGACAGCATTAGATGATATTGGTCATCAGGACAATGAGTACCGCGATGGGCGCCAGGATTCGCACCATCCAGATCCAGACCGGGAAGAGTTTCAGCTCGGGGTTGCCGTCGCGAATCTCCGCCTTCACCTTCTCACTGCCCCAGGCCCACCCCGCGAACAGGGCGATCAGGATACCGCCCACCGGCAGCAGGATGTTGGCGCTGAGAAAGTCCGCCAAATCGAAGAACCCAAGGCCGAAGATCGTTGCATTCGACCAGTCGCCGAAACTCATGGCCGACGGCACACCGATAACAAACGCGACAATCGCCATGATGATGGTGGCGCGGCGGCGTTTCCACTTCCACTCGTCGGTGGCGAAGCTGACCATCACCTCCAATAGACTGATCGCCGAGGTCACCGCCGCGATGGTCAACAACAGGAAAAACAACGTGGCCAGCAGACTTCCGGCCGGGAGCTTGCCGAACACCGCAGGCAATACGATATACGTCAGCCCCGGGCCGCTGGAGGGCTCCAGCCCGACCGCGAACACCGCCGGGAAGATCACCACGCCCGCAAGCAAGGCGATGCCGACGTCCAGCCCCGCCACCGTCGCCCCGCTGGCGAACAGGTTCGTCTTACGGTCCAGGTAGCTGCCATAGGTGATCATCACCCCCATGCCGAGACTGAGGCTGTAAAACGCCTGCCCCATGGCCAGCAGGATCACATCCAGGCTCAACTTTGAGAAGTCCGGCTTGAACAGAAAGACGAGGCCGTCAAAGCTGCCCGGCAACGTAACCGACCGGATTATCAACAGGAAAAGCAGCCCCAGCAGGGTGGGCATCAGGATCTTCGAGTACCGTTCGATGCCCTTCTCAACGCCCTGACTGACCACCAGCAGACACAAAATCATGAAGATGAAATGAAACAGCAGCACCAGGGGCGAGTTGGTGACGAATCCTGTGAACAGAGACTCGGTCATATGCTGGGCGAACTGGATATGCAGCCCGGTGGAAGCGAAGGTCAGCGCGGTGACTATGTCCCCGGCCAGGGTGGGGAAGATGATTTCGCCGGTAGCGGACTGTGTAAGATAAAACACGGTCCAGCCGGCCAGCACCGAGTAATACGACAGGATGAGAACGCCGGTCAGCAGGCCCACCCCTCCGACCACCCACCAGAGCGAGCCGGGCAGAAGCGCTTTGAAAGCGCCCACAGGATTGCGCCCGCTGCCGCGTCCGATCGCCAGCTCGGCTCCCATAATCGGCAGGCCGACAAGAACCACGCACGCCAGGTAGGCAATGAGAAACGCAAACCCGCCGTTCTCACCCAGCACATACGGGAAACGCCAGATGTTGCCCAACCCGATGGCGCTGCCCGCCGCAGCGAGAACAAAACCAAGCTTGCTGCCCCAGGTTTCACGACCCGTTCCGCCCGATTGCATCATACCCCTGCGTCCTCCCCGCTGAACATCCCCGTTCCGGACCCGCTCAACAAGCATCCAAAGTAGGCCGCCGACCGCAGCCTCGCAACCGGCAAAGCGCTAAAAATGAAATCAAATCATACCGTAAGCGTCACGAGGGAGCAAGACGACACGAAGCAAACGAGAAGTGAGAAAACCGGCCCACCGGCTCTCCGGCTCCCGGAAGCTGAGAGACAGACCCGAAAACAGGCGCAAAACCGAAGATACAAGTCTATGAAATACAGTGCGCTGGAAACATGAGAAATGACCACCTGAACATATGTTTAATTTAGTATAATAGGGTATTTGCGTTTGACATGAAGGGTGAGTTGGGTTACATTGTGGGCGAAAAGGGAGCAAAGTGGGTGAAAGTGGAGCAACCACAGGGATGAGAGAGCGAAGCGGCCACAGGGAGCAGATACACCGTTGCAGGGGGGTTGCCGCTGCACTCCGCCATCCGGATTTCACACACCTGCTGAGCAGCGCGAACGTGTTTTCCACACGGGAGTCGTTGTGAGTTACTTCTACGAAACCCATACCAACACCCTCGACGAGAAGGGCCGCCTGGTGATCCCGGCGGCGTTTCGACGCGACGCGCCTGCTGAGGTCCTCGATGCGGACATGATGGTCACCCCCCACAAGGAGGGCTACCTGGAAGTCCGTCCCGAGGAAGAATGGCAAAAATACATCGAGTTTGTCAAGAGCCAGCCGGTGAGCGCCAAGCTCAAGCGGGAGTACCTGCGGGTGCTGCACAGCACCTCGCAACGGGTTCGTGTCGACAAGAAGAACCGGCTGATGTTGTCTCCCTGGTCACGCAAGCACCTGTTGGGCGGCGATGAGAACGGCAAGGCGGAAGTGATTCTGCTGGGTGCCGGCACGTATTTCGAAATCCGCACCGCCGACACCTTCGAGGGCGAAGACGCCATGGTCGCGAAGGTCACCGACTTGCGTGACGAAGTGGAAGATGCGATCGGGGAAGGATTCTACGGATGAGCAGCGTGGGGTGGAGCCCCCACGAGCCGGTGCTGTGCGGGCCGGTGACGGATCTCCTGATCCACGACCCATCCGGTTCTTACCTGGACGCCACCGCGGGCGGCGGTGGTCACACCCAAGCGATACTGGCACGGTTGAACAGTGAAGGACGGGTGGTTGCACTGGACCGCGACGCCGAAGCGATCACCGTGCTGAAGCAGCGATTCCAGGATGAGCCCCGGGTGGTAGTGGTGCAACGCAACTTCCGCGAGTTGGACCAGGTTTCGGAAATCTTCGATCTCATTCCCCTGGCGGGGATTCTCTTCGATTACGGGGTGTCCAGTCACATGTTGGATGCAGGCGAACGTGGATTCAGTCACCGAACGGCGGCGCCGCTGGATATGCGGATGGATCGCCGGGATTCGTTGACCGCCGGCGAGGTGGTCAACGAGTACGACACCACTCGCCTGGCGAACATCCTGTTCGAGTACGGCGAAGAGAAGCGGTCCCGCAGGATTGCCGCGGCGATTGACCGGGCTCGGCCCCTCGAGACCACGACGGAGCTGGCGAATGTGATTCGGGCGGCTGTGCCGAATCGTGATGAGGCCAAGACCATCGCCCGGGTGTTTCAGGCGATCCGCATCGAGGTCAATGGCGAGCTGGAGGCGATTCATACATCGCTTCCGCTTGCGCAGGAACGGCTCAGGATCGGCGGCCGGCTGGTGACGATGGCCTACCACAGCCTCGAGGACCGCATCGTCAAGCGTTACATCGCGGAGCGGACGAAGGACTGCATCTGCAATCCGCGTCAGCCCTTCTGCACCTGCGGCGGTGAGAACGCGACGCTCAGGCCGGTGGTGAAGGGCGCATTGAAGGCGGACGAGGGTGAAATCGCCCGCAATGTCCGGGCGAGAAGTGTTCGGGTGAGAGCAGCGGAGAGGGTGAGATGAGCACGAACCCGCAAAAGAAAACCGTGATCAGGGATTTTTACCGCGCCGCGGACCGCAAGCCCACGCAACGGGCTCCGGTACGGAAATCCTCGCGAGGCATGACCTTCACCCTGTTGCTGCTGGGCTTCGCGTTGTCGGTCAGCAGTGTGTATCTCGGCGTGGCGCGGGTGTCTTATGGCCGCAACCTGCACACGCTGCGGCATGAAGTGTCCCAGTTGCGCAACGAGGTCCGTGACCTGCAAGCGAGAAAGACACGGCTGACCTCGTATTCCAATATCCAGGATGTGGCCAAGAGCATGGGGATGAGTTTCCCCCGTCAGGCACCGCGAACCATACGGGTGCAGGTGCCGGCGCATGAAGTGCCGCCCACCTGGAGCCGGGAATCGTTGGAAGCCAAGTACGCGGTGCGCAGCACCATCACCCCCTCGGAAAACCTGTTGGCAAGGAAGGAAATGCAGTCGCCATGAAAGTTGACCGTCGCTGGAACGCAAGACCGAATTTGCCCGCGCCCCTGTCGCGAGCCCGGGTCCTTGCGGTCCTCGCCGGTCTGCTGATGTTGGCGGGAGCTATCTTGTTCCGCCTCGGCGACATCCAACTGGTTCACCATTCCTACTACGCCGAACGCGCCGAGCGACAATACCGGAACCGCCGTCCCATCGAACCTCTCCGGGGCCGTATTCTGGATCGCTGCGGCAACGAGCTGGTGGCGAACCTGCCGAACTATTACTCCGTCGGCGTCCGTCCCGGTGATACCCGCGACAAAATCGGCCTGTCCCGAAAACTGGCGACCATTCTGGAAGAGCCGGTCTCGGTAGTGCAGGCGCATCTCGAGAGCGAACGCAATTTCGTCTGGATCGAACGCAAGGTGCATCCACACCTGGCGCAGCAGATCGCGGCGTTGAGCGACTCCGCCGTGGTGATTCAACGCGAAACCAAGCGGCAATACATCTACGGCCCGGTGGGTGGGCAGATCCTCGGCTTTGTCGACATCGACAACAAGGGCCGCAGCGGGATTGAGAACCAGTTCGAGACCGTACTTGCCGGCGAGCCGGGCTGGGAAGTGTTGCAGAAATACGGCAGTTATCGGCAGCTCATCAATCCGGACTATCCGCGCCAGGAGGCGACCGACGGCGGCACAGTGGTGCTGTCGCTGGACGTCAACGCCCAGGCCATCGCAGAAGAAGAGCTGGAAGCGGCAGTAGAGCGCTACCACGGGGCCAGCGGCATGATCATCGTTACCCGGCCCGCCACCGGCGAGATCCTCGCCATGGCCTCCATGCCGCGGTACGATCCCAACGAGCCGGGCGACTTCAATGCGATGGCCCGGAAGAACCGCGCCGTCACCGACGGCTACGAACCCGGTTCGACCTTCAAAATCGTGCCGTTTGCCGCCTTGATCGATCAGGATCGGGTGAAAATCGACGAATGGATCGACTGCGAAAACGGCCGCTTCCGGGTGGCCGACCGCATCATTCGCGACAGTCACCCCTACGAAAAGCTGACCGCCAAGGGTGTGCTGGCCAAGAGCAGCAACATCGGCACGGTGAAACTGGCGGACCGGCTCACCCCAAAAGAGTTTTACACCGTGATCCGAGATTTCGGTTTCGGGCAGGAATCCGGCATCGAGCTGACCGGCGAAACCAAGGGCATCCTGCTGCCGCCGGACCGGTGGAGCGGGGTCACTCAGGCGAACATGTCCATCGGGCAGGGCATCACGGTGACAGCGTTGCAGCTCGCCATGGCCTACGGCGCCATCGCCAACAACGGTATGCTGATGAAGCCGCTGCTGGTCTTGTCGGTGACTCACCCCGACGGCCGCACGGAACTGCGTGAGCCCCGGCCCGTGCGCCGGGTCATCCGGCCTTCGACCGCCCGCATGGTGCGGTTGATCCTGGAAGAGGCGGTTCTCGACGGCACCGGCGGCAACGCGAAAATTGAAGGCGTCCGGGTCGCAGGTAAGACCGGCACCGCGCAGAAGGTGGATAGCGCCAACCGGACGTACTTCCAGGACCGCTACGTGTCGTCCTTTATCGGAATGCTGCCGACCGAACACCCGGAATACCTGTGCCTGGTGGTGATTGATGACCCGCGTGGGGACATCTACTACGGCGGTTCGGTGGCCGCGCCGGTGTTCCGGAATGTCATGGAGCGGCTGCTGGTCATTCTGCCGCGCCAGGACGCTCTCTTCGCCGATCAGCCCCCGGACAAGGAGCCGATCCGGAACATGGACGCACTGGAAGTACCGCACCTTGTCACTCTCACCCGAAATGAAGCCCAGGGCGCGCTGTCCGGCATGGGTCTGGTCAGTGAATGGGTCGGCGAGGGCGATGTGGTGATCGGCCAGGGTACGCCGCCCGGGACTGCCGTGCTCGAGGGCGCGAAAGTGCAGGTGGTGCTCGGGCCGAGTGCGATCAAGGAAGGTCGTGTGATGACGCCCGACCTGACCGGGCTGGACCTGCGGGAAGCCGTCGCTACGCTGTCCCGCATGGGTTTGCGCAGTGTCGTCGAGGGCAGCGGACAGGTGCTCTGGCAGGAACCGGCCAAGGGGGAGTTCCTTTCGGTCGGGGCGGATTGCCGGCTCTACGCGGGCGAAGCGGGACAACAGAAGCGGCGCGCTATTGCACTGGCCGCCGAACGCCGTGCACAGCAGCTCGCCGCCGCCCAAGCCACACCAACCACACCGGACAATCCCGGGGGAGGGGCGCAATGAAACTGCGTGACATCGCCGCCCGCATCCCCGGGGCCACCATACAGGGCAATGCCGATGCTGAAATTCGCGAGGTGCGCTACGACAGCCGCCAGGTGGGAGCGGGCGATCTGTTCTGCGCGCTGGTGGGCGGGAAAGTCGACGCCAATCGCTTCAATTATAAGGTGCTCGAACAGGGCGTCTCGGCGATCCTGACCGCGAAGCCGGAAGCGTTGCCTGAAGGCGCGACCGGATTGATCGTGGACAACGACCGCCGGGGCATGGCTCTCGCGGCGCACGCGCTGCATCATAAAGCCCTGAAAAAGCTGGATATCATCAGCATCACCGGCACCAACGGCAAGACCACGTGCAGCATCCTCTTGCAGCACATTCTCAGCCACGCCGGCGCGAAAACGGGACGCATCGGGACGCTGGGCTGGAACTTCGCCGACGATGACGAAGCCGGCAAATTGACCACGCCCGAAGCGCCGGACCTGGTGCGCCGCATCGCCGAGTGGGCCGAGAAGGGCGCGACTCACGTGGTCATGGAAGTCACCTCCATTGCGCTGGAAATGCACCGCGTGGACGGCTTCAACTTTATCGGCGGGCTGTTTACCAACCTCAGTCAGGACCATCTCGACCTGCACGGCGACATGGAAAACTACTTCCGCGCCAAGAAGCTCTTCTTCGAGATGCTGGATGAGAAAAGTCGTGCGGTGACCAACGCGAAAGACCCCTACGGTCTCCGGATGGTCGAGAACATCACCGCCCCGGCGCTGGGGTTTGGCTTCGATCCCTTCTGTGACATCTGGGGGATGTTGGATGAAGAGACTCCGGCGGGGATGAGAATCCGGGTGGGTGGTGTGCTGGGCGAGGTCACCGTCTTCGCACCGCTGATCGGACGCTTCAACGCGGAAAACGTGCTGGCGACCACCGCGCTGGCGTTGGCGCTGGGTGTGCCGAAGGACGCCATCCGGGCCGGGCTGGAAAACACGCCGCAGGTGCGGGGACGGATGGAGCGCCTGGCCCTCGAGGACGGGGTGACTGCGGTGATCGACTACGCCCACACGCCGGAAGCGCTCAGGAAGGCGCTGGAGGCGCTGCGTCCCGCGACACGCAACCGCCTGATCGTGGTGTTCGGGGCGGGCGGCGACCGTGACGCGACCAAGCGCCCGCAGATGGGCAGGATCGCGGTGAAGCTGGCCGACCAGACCTTCGTTACGAGTGACAATCCGCGCACCGAGCAACCGAAGGAAATCATTGAAGATATCCTGGACGGCGCGAAGGGCTATCACGTGACCGCGATTACCGACCGTCGCGAAGCCATCCGCGCCGCGCTGGACAGCGCCGGCGAGGGGGACACCGTGCTGATCGCCGGGAAGGGGCATGAGACCTACCAGGAGGTGGACGGGGTGCGTCATCATTTCGACGACCGCGAAGAGGTGCTGACGGTCAGCCGTCTCGCCGGGGAGGCCGCCTCATGAAGATCAGCCGGACCATCCTGAAGGCGGCGGACATCGAGCTGCGCGGCGAGTGGGACGCCTGCCTGCCAAAGGTCACACAGGACAACCGGGAGCTGGTCCAGGGCGAGCTTTTCTGGGCGCTCAAGGGCGAGAAGCAGGACGGCCATGGGTATGTCCTGCCGGCGTTTGAGGATTACGGAGCCTCCATCGCCGCGGTCAACCGTGACTGGGCCGACAGCATGGGTGATAAGCTGAAGGGCCGCACGCTGTTCGTCATGGAAGACACGCTGGAAGGCCTGCACAAACTGGCGATGGAAGTGCGCAAGTCTTTCGGCTCCATCGTGATTGCCGTGACAGGATCGAACGGTAAGACGACCACGCGGGAGCTGATGACGGCGGCCTTGACACCGGGCGGGAAAACCGGCCGCAACCTGAAAAACTACAACAATCATGTCGGGCTGCCCCTGTCCATCCTCAATATGGATGGCGACGAGCGCTTCATAGTGCTTGAGATGGGCGCCAATCACGTGGGCGAAATCGCCGGACTGTGCGAGATCGCGCAGCCGGAGATCGGGCTGATCACGAATATCGGCTCGGCCCATATCGGCGAGTTCGGCGGCATCGAGAAGGTGCAGCAGGCCAAGGGCGAGCTGTTTGACTACCTGGCCGCGCACAACGGCCTGGCGGTGGTCAACCTGGATGATGAACGAGTTGTGATGGCCGCCCATGACTGCCCCAGCAAGGTTGGCTTTACCCTGGACGAACCGCCCGCCGACTGGAGCTGGTCGGTCTACGCGGGCAAGCTTATGAGCCAGGATCACTGGGGCCGCCCGACTGTCGCCATCGAAGGGATGACCGCGAAGCTGTACCTGCCGGGCCGTCATTTCGCCTCCGGTGCGCTGGCCGCCTATGCGGTCGCGGTGGAAGCCGGGGTGGAGCCCGGGCCGGCGGTCAAAGAGATCGAAAAGGTGGAACCCTTGCCCGGACGCGGTATGATTGTCGGTCTCGACCGGGGCATCGAGATGATGGACGAATGCTACAACGCTAATGTGGCGTCAATCGAGACCGCGTTGAACAGCCTGACACGGCACAGCGGATACAAGATCGCCGTTCTGGGTGATGTCTTCGAGCTGGGAGTTTATGAAGAAGAGGAGCACAGGCGCATCGGACGGTTGCTGAGCCTCGACGAGGTGGATCGGGTGTACTTCGTGGGAACGCGCATGGCCTGGGCCGCGGAAGAGGCGGACCTGGCGGGTCATCCCCGGGTGGAGCGTGTTGCGGACGACGAGGTGGAGGGCCTCGCCGGCCGGATCGCCGGGGATGTGCCGGACCATGCCGCGATCCTGGTGAAGGGGTCCCGGTCCATGGGGTTGGAACGGGTGGTGCTCGGGTTGGCCCGCAGACTGGGGCCGCAGGCGGAGGGGACAGCATGAATCCGGTGTATTCGACCGACGAATTGAAAGGCAAACGGGCCTGGGTGCTGGGTCTCGCCCGTAGCGGGTACGCCGCCGCGAAGCTCCTGAGAATTACCGGCGCGGATGTGTTTGTCACCGAACACGGAAGCGGTGAGAAGATTGAGAAAATGGCTGTAGAACTGGAAAAGATGGGTGTCGAGGTGCAGACCGGCGGGCACGATCTGACCGGACGCAAAGCCCCGGACTTCGCGGTGGTCAGCCCGGGAATCCCCCTCGGCGCGCCGGTGGTGCAGTGGTTGAAGGACCACGGGCGCCCGGTGTTCAGCGAGGTGGAAGTGGCGAGCTGGTTCTATTACGGCACCATCGTGGCGGTCACCGGCACCAACGGCAAAACCACCGTGACCAGTTGGATCGCCCATATGCTGAAGCAGGCGGGGCTCGACGCCAAAGCCGCCGGGAACATCGGCTATCCCATGTGTGACCTGGTCCGTGAATTCCCGCGCACGACTCACGCCATCACTGAGGTGAGCAGCTACCAGTTGGAAGCCATCGCGTCGTTCCATCCGCACGTGTCGGTGCTGACCAACATCACGCCGGACCATTTAGAGCGTCACGGTGACCTGGAGGGCTACGCGAATGCCAAAGCCCGCATCTGGGACAATCAGGAAGAGAACGACTGGGCGGTGATGCCGTACGGAAATCCGCTGATCGCATCCATCTCGACTGTCGTGCGGGCGCGGAAAATGCTGGTCAGTCTCAGCCATGTGCCCGAAGATGGAACTGGATTTGAGAACGGCTCGCTGTGGCTGAGCCATGACGGGAAAAAGGTGGAGTTGCTGGAAGCGTCGGATCTGCCCATGCCGGGCATGCACAACGTGGCCAACGCCCTGTGTGCGGCGGCGGCGGCCTGGACGCTGCAACTGACGGTGGAGGAGATCCGCAAGGGCCTGGTCAGCTTCCGTGGCGTGGAGCACCGGCTGGAAACGATCAAGCGCAATGGCCGCACCTGGATCAACGATTCCAAGGCGACCAATGTGGACAGCCTGAAGGTGGCGCTGGAGGCGATGGAAGGGCCGGTGTGGCTGATCGCCGGGGGCAAGGACAAGGGGTCGCCTTACGGGCCGATTCGTGACCTGGTGAGGCAGCGGGTAAAGCGCCTGTTACTGATCGGCGAAGGGGCTCAGCGGATTCGTGATGAGCTGGGCGATGTCGTGCCGACCGACGACTGTGGAACGCTGGAAGCGGCGGTGCAGTTGGCGAACATCGAAGCGGAACCGGGCGTTACGGTGCTGCTGTCGCCCGCCTGCGCGAGCTTTGACCAGTTCGAGGACTTCGAGGTGCGGGGTGAAACCTTCCGCGCCCTGGTCGAGGAGGTAACCGCCTGATGACGACCCTCTCGCTGGCAAGAGGACTGAAGGGGAACCGGGGAGAACGGGTGCAGGCTCAGCCGCTCGCGGCCAAGCCGCAACGCACCCAGAGCGTCGACCATGTCCTGCTCACCATCATCCTGGTTCTCACGGTGATCGGCGTGGTCACCGTGTATTCCGCCTCCAGCGAGAGGTCCATCGCGCACTACGGCAGCGCCCACGCCATGTTCATGAGGCAGATGGTGTTCGCCCTGTCCGGGATAGGGATTATGGCCTTCACCGCCTGGATGCCCTACCGCTTCTGGCGGAAATTCGGCATTCCCGCCGTGGCGGTCAGCGGCTTCCTGCTGCTGCTGGTGTTCATCGGCAGCCTGGGGCATTCGAGCCATGGCGCTCAGCGCTGGCTCACCCTTGGCCCGGTGCGCTTTCAGCCGTCGGAGCTGGCTAAGTTTTCCGTCATTCTCTTTATCGCGTCGTGGGCGTACCTGCGGGGCGAGCGCATGAAGACGGCGGGCAGCGGGCTGTTGATCCCCCTGGGTGTCGCGGGGTTGCTGGCAGGAATGATCGCCCTGCAGCCGGACTTTTCCACCTTCGCGTTGATCATGCTGATCGCACTGGTGATGGTATTCATCGCCGGCGCACGTCTGTCGCATCTGGTTATCCTGGTTGTCCCGCTCAGCATGTTGGCGGCCATGATCGCCTGGATGGAGCCGTATCGCCGCGCGCGGCTGATGAGCTTCCTGTCGCCCATGGCCGATCCCGACGCGGCGGGGTATCAGATCCTGCAATCCTGGATCGGGTTCGGGCGCGGCGGGTTGTTCGGAGTAGGCGCGGGCTCCAGTCGACAGAAGCTGTTCTTCCTGCCGGACTCCTACACCGACTTCATCTACAGTGTGGTCGGCGAAGAGTGGGGATTTGTCGGCGCGGCGATTCTCGTAGCCCTGTTCCTTGCGTTGATCTGGCGCGGGCTGCGGATCGGCCTGCGTTGCCCCGACCCCTTCGGCGGTTACCTGGCGGTCGGGTTCACGTTCGCCGTGGGCCTGTACGCCCTGATCAACATGGGTATCGCGGTGGGCGTCCTGCCCACGACCGGCCTGCCGCTGCCGTTTGTCAGTTACGGCGGCACGTCGCTGCTGATGACCTACGCGGCGATGGGAGTGGTGTTAAGCATATCGAGATACGGCTACGCCCGGGTTCCGGGCCAACGGAACAGCGGGGAGAACTCGTGACGCACCTGCTACGGAAAATGAAGCGCATCCATTTTGTGGGCATCGGCGGCATCGGCATGAGCGGCATCGCCGAGTCGCTGGCGGCGCAGGGGTTCGAGATCAGCGGCAGCGATCTGAACGAATCCTCCATCACCGCCCACCTGCTGGAGTGCGGTTGCACGGTGTTCACGGGCCACAAACCGGCGCATGTCACCGGCGCGAACGCAGTGGTGTACAGCAGCGCGGTGTCGGCGGAGAACCCGGAAATCATGGAGGCGCGTCGCCTGGGCATCCCGGTGATCCGGCGTGCGGAGATGCTGGCGGAATTGATGCGGCTGAAGGCGGGCGTCGGCGTGGCGGGCACGCATGGCAAGACCACGACTACTTCTATGATTGGCCACATTCTGACCGAAGCCGGGCTGGACCCCACGGTGATCGTGGGCGGCGTGATGCGCGGTCTGGGCACCAACGCCCGCTTGGGGGCGAGTGACATCCTGGTGGCCGAAGCCGATGAATACGACCGCAGCTTCCTCAAGCTCACCCCCGTCATGGCGGTGCTGACCACGCTGGAAGCTGAGCACCTGGACACCTACGGCACCTATGAAGCCCTGCGGGAAGCGTTCCTCATCTTCGCCAACTCGGCGCCGTTTTACGGCCTGGTGGCGGTTTGCAACGACGAGCCCAACCTGGTGGACATCCTGCCGGAGATCGACCGGCCGGTGATCACCTACGGCGCGAACCCGCATGCGGACCTGAGGATCTCCGACATCGCGAGCGGGCAGATGAGCGCCTGCACCGTCTGGCGCGGCAAGGAAGAATTGGGACGGCTGGAGCTGCCGCTTCCCGGGATTCACAACCTGCGCAACGCTCTGGGCGCGCTGGCGGTGGCGATGGAGCTGGAAGTCCCGTTTGATGTGGCGGCCAAAGCGCTGAAGGAGTTCAGCGGTGTCCGGCGGCGCTTCGAACTGCGGGGTGAAGAAAGAGGCATTTCGGTCTATGACGATTACGCTCATCACCCGACTGAAGTGCGCGCCACGTTGACCGCCGCGCGGGAAGCCTTCAACGGCCGCCGGATCGTGGGGGTTTTCCAGCCGCACTTGTATTCGAGAACGCAGACGTTTTACCGGGAGTTCGCACAGGCTTTGCTGCAAGCCGACGTGTTGATGGTCTGCGATGTGTATCCGGCGCGGGAAAAACCCATCGAGGGGATCACCGGCCAGATCATCGTGGACCAGGCGAAGAAATACGGCCACCGCAACGTGCATTACCTGCGCCGCCGGGAAGAGATCGTACACAAACTCGCGCCGATGCTGGAGGAGGGCGATCTGGTGATCACCCTTGGCGCGGGCGACATCTACAAGACCAGCGACGACCTGTTGAAAACGCTGGAAGAAACTGACGAGGACGACCAGCATGACCCGAAGCGCCCATATGGTGTCTATCGCGGAGAAGGCTGAGGGCCGGGTACGAACCCTGGTTTCCTTCGCGGATTACACCTCCTACCGCCTTGGTGGGCCGGCGCACGTTTGGGTCGATGCTCAGCGGGAAGAAGGCGTCGGCGTGATGCTGCGCGAGGCGGCGGATTGGGATGATCCCGTGCTGATCCTGGGCGGCGGCTGCAACATGCTGGTGTCGGATAACGGCTGGCCCGGTATCGTGTTGCACATGGGCGAGGAGTTCGCGGAAATCACCGTCGAGGGCAATGAGATCAAAGCGCAGGCGGGAGCACGACTGATGGACCTGGTGACCACCGCAGTTACACACGGCCTGGGCGGCATGGAGCAGATGGCCGGGATCCCCGGGACAGTGGGCGGAGCGCTGAGGATGAACGCCGGTGCGTTCGGCCAGGAGATCGAGGCCGCCGTCACACAGGTCGAGGGGTTCAAGTATAACGGCGACCCGTTTTCACTGACGCGTAATGAGATCGAGTTCGGCTATCGCAGCGCGCCGGAGCTGGAAGACAAAGTGATCACCACGGCCCGGTTCGTGTTCGAGCAGGAAGATCCAGAGGTACTGACGGGCCGGATGGAGCATGTGCTGGACGTGCGCGGAAAGAAGCAGCCGTTGGAATACCCCTCCTGCGGCAGCGTGTTCAAACGGCCCAGGGGCTACTTCGCGGGCGCGCTGATCGAGGAATCGGGGTTGAAGGGCATGCGGGTCGGTGGTGCGGTGGTCAGTGAGAAGCACGCCGGGTTCATCCTGAACACGGGAAACGCTACCTCGGCGGATGTGCGGGAACTGATTCGCATCGTGGAAGAGAAGGTGTACGAGACGTTTGGTGTGCAACTGGAACGGGAAGTCAAACTGATCGGATTTGCGGATGCGGTTTGAGTCGACCGGAAACAGCCGCAAGCGGCGGCCGAAGAAGCGCAGCTCGAGCGGGCGTTCCAGCGGAGCGTCGTCGCGCCGGGTCTACAGCAGCATGGCTGCGTCGCGCACGAAGCCCCGCAAGAAGCGCAAGATCGGGCGCAAGATTCTGGCGCTGCTGATCGTCGGCCTGATCGGTTGGCAAGGTTTCGCACACAAGGACGCCATCGTCCGCTGGTTTGATTTCTCGCGGAAGAACATGGCCGAGAAGCAGAACCACGCCACACCGGAAGACGCCGACGTCGACAGCATCGGTGTAAGTGAAACCCTGGCGGAAACGATCCGGCGCAACCGCGAGCGGATGTTCGACGTGCTCGAACTACCGGACACCACAGTGCTGCACCGGGCAGAAGAAACCGATGAAGTGGCGGAAACGGCTTCTGAAACGGCAGTTGCGCAAGATTCGACGCCAGCGGTTGCGGCTGCGACCGACACGCTTGAACTGAGTTTCTGGGAAAAGATCCGGCCCGGGCGGGTGGTCAACAACCTGTTCCAGGTACAGCAGGTGCGCATTGAGGGCGTGTTGAGCGTATCGCAGGACACTGTTCGAGCGCTGATCGGTGAGATCGAAGGACGCGGGATGTTCGAGCTGGACCTGGAATCGCTGGCCGGTGGTGTGGAACGGCATTCACGGGTTCGCAAGGCGCTGATCCGCCGGCGGTTGCCCGGCACGTTGATCGTGGCGGTGCAGGAACGGCGGGAAGTGATGCTGGTGGTTTCGGACGGACGGCTGTATGGCGTGGACAGCGAAGGCGTGATCCTCTCCAACCCGAATCCCGGCTGGCCGTTGGATGCGCCGGTGGTGACCGGGTACAGCGGAGCGTTGACACCGGGCGGCAGTGTGGAGGATCCCGGTCTGATGGCGGCGCTGGTCTGGGCTCGTCACCTGGCGCGCAAGCCGCTGGTGGGCGAATGGGTCAGCGAGGTGCATCTCGACGCCGGCATCGTGGACCATGTGCTGGGTGCGGGCGGGGTGCGGGTGCAGCCGGGCGATCATTCGGTGACTGCTCAGGTGGCGGCGTTGAACGCCTACCTGGCCAGTACGGACAAGCGGGCATCACGTTCCAGAAAGATCGTGGATATGAGGTTCCCCGGCTTCCTGATTCTCAAAGAGGATCCGGCGCAGCGGGGTAACGGGTAAACCATAGGCAGGGAGGTCCCATGGCGACAGGAAACGAAATGATCGTTGGCCTGGACCTGGGAACGACAAAGATTTCAACGATCATTGCGGAAGTCGGCGACGACGGCGAGCCCAATGTGGTGGGCGTCGGATACTGCAAGGCCCAGG
Organism: uncultured bacterium; assembly: GCA_964648415.1. Classification (GTDB taxonomy): domain Bacteria; phylum Electryoneota; class Electryoneia; order Electryoneales; family Electryoneaceae. The sequence continues at coordinate 17,172 of CAZYOC010000025.1, forward strand.
GCATGCAGCGCGGCGTGGTGATCAATATTGATAAAACGATTGAAGCGATTGAGAAATCCGTGGCGGAAGCGGAACGCATGGCCGGTGTGCAGGTAAGTGCGGTTTACGCCGGCATTGCGGGCGACCATATCCGCTCCATCAACAGCCGTGGGGTGATCGCCATCAGCCGGGGCAGCTCAAGGGACCGGTCGGTCATCATCACCCATGACGACGTGGACCGGGTGATCGAGGCCGCAAAAGCGGTCAACCTGCCCATGGACCGGGAAGTGCTGCACGTGCTGCCGCAATCGTTTACCGTGGACGATCAGACCAACATCCCCGAACCGGTTGGGATGGCGGGGGTACGGCTGGAAGCGGACGTGCATATCATCACCGGCGCGGTGGCCAGCGCTCAGAACATCTTCCGCTGCGTCAAGCAGGCGGGGATCACCGTACGCGACCTGGTGCTCGAACCGCTGGCCTCCAGTTATTCGGTGCTGACACCCGACGAGAAAGAGCTGGGCGTCTGCCTGATCGACATCGGCGGAGGGACCACCGACATCGCGGTCTTCCAGGAAGGCTCCATCCGTCACACCTCGGTGATTGGTATCGGCGGTGAGAACGCCACCAAGGATCTGAGCATCGGGCTGCGTACGCCGATTGCACACGCGGAAAAGCTGAAACTGGAACATGGGCAGTGTTATCAGCCGCATGTGGACAATGATGAACAGATCGAGATCCCCGGCATCGGCGGCCGTCCCCCGAAAACCGTGCCGAGAATGCTGATGGCGGAGATCTTGCAGCCCCGGATGGAAGAGATTTTCGAGCTGGCGTCGGCCCAGATCCGTAAAGCGGGTGTGTGGGACAGCATGACCTGCGGGATCGTGATCACCGGCGGCGGCTGCCAGTTGGAGGGAGCGGTGGACCTGGCCGAACAGATTTTCGAGCTGCCGGTGAAGGTCGGCTATCCCACCGGCCTGGGCGGCCTGATGAAGTCGGCAACCAACCCAACCCATGCGACGGGTGTCGGTCTGGTGTTGTATGGACTGGCACAGAAGGGCAGTCCGGACCCGTTACGCGGCGACGAAACGACGATTTTTACAAAAATAGGCAGGAGGATGAAAGAATGGTTCGAAGACTTTTTCTAGAGGTCCGAAACAAAGCGAAGCGGTCCGCAGGGCCGGACGATAGGCAGGACGAAACACCCCAGCAGGAGGGAGGCCACACCATGGCACACCGGGAAGAGCACCACGAGGAGAAGCGTCCGCTGAGCGTACGCGACATCATGCAGGCCGATCCGGAGATGGATCAGCAGCATGAGGGCGAGCAGCACACAGCGCAGGCTTCAGGCGAAGGCGAGGCGCTGAAGGAGAAAATGGAGCAGGCCGCGGCCGCGACACGCGCCTGGCTCGACGACACCCCCTTCGACCTGAGCAAGCCCGAAACCAGGGCGCAGACTCAAACCGAGAACGACTTCGTCGAGGAAACCGTCGCTGAAGACGAGTACGAAGAATTCGACGAAGACGCCCTCGACCAGTTCGAAGAAGAGGTCGAAGAGGAAGTCGAAACCGAAGCCGAGGCGGATGTCGAGGAAGAGGAAGAAGACGAGTTCAACGAGAGCGACCTGTTTGAGAGTGAAGAGGATCTCGACAGGGAGTACCCGGTCGACGACGAGGTGATCGATCTCGACTTCGACATGCTCTCTGCCGCCGAAGCCGCCGAAGAGGAAGAAGAGGTCCTCAACGCGGGCGAGCTGGACAGCGACGAAGACCACGCCGCCGACGAGGAATTCGCAGAAAGCCTGGACGGCGACTTCAGCCCCGTTGAAGAGCTGGAGGAGGAAGAAGCGGCGACGGAAGACGAGGAAGAACCCTCCGTGGCCGACATCATGGAAGATGACGCGGTTGAAGAAGAAGTTGGTCAGGAAGCAGCCGTATCCCGTGTCGAAGACAAGATGATGGGACGCGCGGTCGCTTCGGAACCCACTCCGCAGAAAGCGGAAGACGAGGAGAGTGAAACAGTGGGCAGCACCTTGCGATTTGGGTTCCAGGAGCCGTCGGAATACCGGGCTCGGATGAAGGTGATCGGTGTCGGCGGGGCCGGCTCGAACGCCGTGGACAACATGATCTCCAGCAACCTGCTGGGCGTGGAATTCATCTGTGTCAACACCGACAGCCAGGCGCTGGACGCCAGCCAGGCGTCCCGTAAGATGCAGATCGGTTCGGAAGTGACCCGCGGCCTGGGCGCGGGCGGCGATCCTTCCGTGGGCCAGGCGGCGGCCGAGGAAGATGTGGAAACCATCAAGAAGATGCTGGAGGACACCGACATGGTGTTCGTGGCGGCCGGCATGGGCGGCGGCACCGGCACCGGCGCGGCGCCGATTGTGGCCGGGCTGGCGCGTGAACGTGGCATCCTGACCGTCGGCATCGTCACCAAGCCCTTCAGCTTCGAAGGCTCCAAGCGCACCAAACGTGCGAGTGAAGGCATCAAGGCGATGAAGGACAACGTGGACACGTTGATCGTGATCCCCAACGACCGGCTGCTGCAGATCATCGATGAGAACGTGACCTTCAAAGCGGCGTTCCGCAAGGCCGACGAAGTCTTGTTCCAGGGCACCAAGGGCATCAGCGACATCATCAACACGCGCGGCCATGTCAACCTGGACTTCGCCGACGCCAAATCGGTGATGGCCAACAGCGGCGACGCGATCATGGGCATGGGCGTGGCCGAAGGCGAAAATCGTGCCGTCCTGGCGGCGGAAGCGGCCATCACCAGCCCACTGCTGGACAACCTGAGCATCGAAGGCGCACAGGGTATCATCATCAACATCACCGGCAACGAGAAGCTGGGGATGCTGGAAGTCCAGAAGGCGGTGGACCTGGTCACCCAACGCGCCGGCGACAACGCCGATGTGTTCTTCGGGATCGTCAACGACGAGAGCATGGGCGATTCGGTCAGCGTGACCGTGATCGCGACCGGCTTCGCCCGCAAGGACACCATCCGCACCAAACGGATCGACAGCGGCATGACCGAAGGGTTCAGCCGCAGCCGTACCGAAACCACCTCGGTGCACGACCATTACGGCGCGGGCAACGGGAATGGCAACGGGAACGGCAACGGGAATGGCAACGGCAACGGCAGCCATGAGAAGCCTTCGAGATTCCTCAGTGTCGAAGCCGACAAAGAGGATGTGGTCATGGACACCATGCCGGCCGGTGATGTCGACAGCGACGACACGGAACTCCCGGCGTTCCTGCGGCGCAGGAAGTTCTTCAATCGTCGCGACAATTCCGGCGAATAACGCCGCTTCTTCCCTGTTGGAGTGTTGCACCCCGTTCCTGCGAGCGGGGTGTTTTTGTTGCCCGTCACTGGAGTCGCCGCCGCCCGGCCTGCCGCCTATACTGTGACCATAAGGAAGCCATTTACACCGCGTCCCGGAAGCCGTACTTTCCCATGAACCACAGCGAGATGATCCATGCGGAAGCTCCTGCTGACAACAATCCTGCTCACCGGCCTCTTGGGGCTGGGGTGCAGCGGAAAAAAGGAAGTCGGGGTGATCTACACCGGCTACGGCCAGATCGTGCTCCAACTCCATCCCAGGCAGGCCCCGCATCATGTGGCGCGCTTCAAGCAGCTGGCCGGCAGCGGCTTCTACGACGGCTCCCAGGTCCACTACACCTGGCCCGGCTTCAAGATCCAGCTTGGAGATCCCACCACCGCCATTCCCGAAACCCCGCGCACACGGTATGGCGAAGGCGGCAGCGACGTCAAGCTCGAACCGGAATTCAGCGAGCTGAAGCATGTACGCGGCGCGGTGGGCATGGCGCGCCGAGCCGACCCCGCCTCGGGGCAACGGGAATTCCTCAACACCGCCGACAGCCAGTTCTACATCCTGCTGAGCGATAAACCCCACCTTGACGGGAAGTACACCCTCTTCGCGACCGTGGTGCAGGGTATCGAAATCGCCGACCGCATCGCTTCTTTTGAACGGGATCTGCTGAATATTCCACTGGTTCCCGTATTCGTGGACTCGATCCGTATCGAACAGCGTGAGCCGGCCAACTGATGCGTTCCCGGATCCCGCACCCATTGCTGCCGGCGCTGCTGTTGCTCGTGCTGCTGCCGGCGGCCTCATCTGCATGGATGGACCTTTTCGTCACCCAACCCCACGCCACGGCGGATTTCGGCGAGCGTGAACGCGGCGCTGTCTTCAGCGACACCCTCGGTTTCTACTACCGGCCGCAGATGGCGGATTCCACCATCGTGCTGCGTATCGAGGACGCCGAGGTGACCTGCGACTGCATTACCTCTGCGCTTCTCGATGACGGCCGCATGGCGTTTACCTACCATGTCGAACCGGAGGAGCCCGACGGGCTGGTGGAAAAGGTCATCTACCTCTTCACCGATCATCCCGAGATGGATGTGATCCGGCTGGTGCTGACCATTACTGTCCCGCCCGGCGGAGAAGAGGCTGGTGAGGGTGAAGGCGAAACGGGAGAGCGTTCTGCTTCCGGTTCTTCCGCCGCCGTGACGGAGTCGCCTGATGCGCTGCGGGTGCTGTATTTCTACTCACCCGGCTGCCCCTCCTGTCGCGAGGTGCAGGAAACGCTGCTGCCGGAGCTGCGTGAGCGGTGGGGCGACCGGATCCGCATCGAAGAGATCGATATCGACGAGACGAGGGGCTATGGCCGCCTGCTGGCCGCGCGTGAACACTACGGGGTCGAGGACAAACGGAGCCCGTTTTCGTTCTTCATCGGCGAGTCGGTGGTGCTGGGACGGGGCGACCTGGGGCGGCGCATCAACCAAGCGATTCAGCAGGCGCTGAATCGAGGGGAGGAAACGTTCCGGCTGCAGCCGGAGGACCTGCCTGACGTCAGTGAGCGGGCCCGGTCGGTGTTTCAGTCGTTCACCTTCTGGACCGTGATCGGGGCGGGGCTGCTGGACGGTGTCAACCCCTGCGCCTTCGCCACCATCGTCTTCTTCATCAGTCTGCTCAACTACGCCGGATCGACCCGCAAACAAGTGCTGGCGGTGGGGCTGGGCTTCACGATCAGCGTGTTTGCTGTGTACCTGCTGCTGGGGCTGGGGGCGTTTCACACGCTGGAGCTGCTGGGCCGCAACACGCTGGCGCAGCGGATCATCTACGGCGCGGCATTCCTGATGGTGGCGGTGCTGTTTGTGCTGTCGGTGATCGATACGGTGCGCTATTACGCGTCGGGTGGTAAAACACAGGGCCAGCTCCTGCAACTGTCCACGAAGAACAAACAGCGGATCCACAAGGTGATGCGCCGGGGCCTGGTGACCGGCAGCCTGTTCCTGGGAGCGCTGGGGATCGGCGCGCTGGTCAGCCTGTTCGAGGCCGCCTGCACAGGCCAGGTCTACCTGCCGACCATCGTGCTGGTCATGCAGGACGAGGCCATGCGTGGTGACGCGGTGCTCTACCTGGTGCTGTATAACCTGATGTTCATCGCGCCGCTGGTGGCGGTGTTCGTGCTGGCCTACCTGGGGGTGGCGTCGGATACGCTGGGGCAGTGGTCAAAGCGCCATTTCGGCGTGACACGGATCGCGTTGAGCGCGCTGTTCCTGCTGCTGGCGGTGCTGATGGCGACGATGGTGTGGTGATTTCTGTCTCACGCAAAGACGCAAAGAACAGATTTGAACGTGTTGCATCTGCAATAATCCCGGACAAGCATGTCAGGTTGCAATGTTCTTGCAATCCACGAACGGAGGTCCCTGCTTTTTTAACCCACGGGCGGGACGCCCGTGCTACGTTTGACCGGCGGGACGCCCGCGCTATGCGGACCGGTTGGACGCCCGCGCTACGCTGACCGGCGGGGGCGCCGGTCCCACACTTTTTTCACTTTCTTTACCTTTTTTACTTTCTTTACTATGGTTGTTCCTTCTGATAGCGTTCCACAATCCCGCGTTTCTCGACAACCCCTTTGATCTCCGCCCAGCAGACCGGGATCGCGCGTCCCGCCTGGAATTGCCCGTTGATGTGCTCGTAAAGTTCCTCGATGTCAGAGTCGTTCGTGTCAATGTGAACGCCCGGGAATTGCCGGTGGATCAGGTGCAGCAGGCCCGCTTTCCCTGAAAGCGCCGTCAGCAGCGGCTCGATGGGATGACCGGTGACCGTTTGCGGATGAAACGGCAGCAACGTCTCCTTGAGGTCCATGTCATCGGGGGACGTGTCCGCCGGAAGCTCCCAGGCCTGCCGGTGTTGCAGGGGACGGTGCTGGTCGCGTTGGGTGGTGTCGGTGACCAGCGTGTCCCGCAGGGCGATCAGTTGTTTGAGTGTGGGACACGGCTCGAGCGTGTGCAGCAGGAGCAGCTCGGTGGGGGTCCACCCGGCACCGTGACCGAGCCCGAACAGGCTCGAGGCGACTGAAGCGCCCTGTCTGACAACCGTGAGAGCATTCGCCGTCGCCAGTCCCAGCCGGTCAGAGGCCTGTATGCTGATGTCTTCCGGTTCGATCCCGAACTCCCTGCCCAGCCACCGCACCCAGGCCGGCAGCGAACATGGCAAACGCGACCCCGGCAACGGATCCGCCAGACCGGTGCTGTCCACCAGCCGCCAGCAAACCCGGCCCGAACGCGGCTGCATTGCTTTCAGAGTCGTGTTCACGAGTTCGGCGACATCGTACTTGCTCGCCCGGGCGATGTCGGTCAGGGCAATTTCCGGCCGGAGGTTCTGCATCACCGCCGCTTCCGCCTGGCGGCGGCAGAACTCAATCCCCTGGGCAACGCCGCGTGCGGGAAAACGGTGTTCGGCGTATGCCTCGCTCGCCGGGATTTCGAAGACCACTTCCCGGACGCCTGCGTCGGCAAGCGCACGGAACCGGTCGCTGCGTGGTTCGAGACGCACCAGCGGCATCAGGGAGCCGCCTCCGGCAAGATCCAGAGCCGCCGCCAGCACCTCGTGGTCCTCCAGAGCGTCGCCATAGAGTTCAAGCCGCACCAGACAACGGTTCTGCTTCGCCCAGCGGGCGAGGGTGGTGGCGACCCGACGCTGTTGCGCGAGGGTGAGAAGCGGGCTGCCCCAGCGCCCCAGTGTGAAGCTCAACTCGGTCCAGATCATGGAAAGCGTCCTGTCTGTTGCATGTCGAAAGGAATCTACCGAATTTTGACATGGAAAACCGAACACCACAACAAGGGAGAGCGGGTATGGACCTGAAGCGAGCCATTGCGACTCGGCTTGATGAACACATCGCTACCGCGCAGCAGATGAAGGACATCCTGCCGGACATGCAGCAGGCGGTGGAATTGGTGGTGGAGACCTTCCGGGGGGAAGGCAAGATTCTGCTGGCGGGCAACGGCGGCAGCGCGGCCGATGCTCAGCACTGGGCGGCGGAATGGGTGATCCGGCTAAGTCATCACCTGGAGCGGCCTTCCATGCCCGCCATCGCCTTGACGACCGATACCTCGGTCTTGACCGCCGGCGCCAACGATATCGGGTATGAGAACGTCTTCGCCCGCCAGGTGGAAGCGTTCGGCCAGGAAGGCGATCTGTTGATTGCGATTACCACGTCCGGCAATTCCGGCAATCTGGTGCTCGCGTCGGAGCAGGCGAAAAAGCAGGGCGTGAAGACACTGGGCATCCTGGGGAGTGGAGGCGGGAAAATGGCGCCTCTGTGCGATCACGCCGTGGTGATCCCCTCGTCGAGCACCCAGGTGATCCAGGAGCTCCAGGAGTTTGTGGGTCATCTGCTCTGTGAGCTGAGTGAACTGGAGTTGTACGACCCGGATGCAACGTAGCGGGTTATGAAATAGAATCCTGATTGAGCTGGAACTGGAGGAGATCTCCGCCTGCCAGACTGTATCCAGACAGGGAATGTTCTCGTTCCGGCGCAGCTAACGCCTCAACTGGGTACAACTCTCATCCCAGCCTTCCAGACTGTCCCAGAATGCGAGAGGAATCTCATTCCAGCGAAGGCTG
>CAZYOC010000026.1:0-24224 GCA_964648415.1 uncultured bacterium
TGAACGATAATGCGCAGCTCAGAACGATTCATAGCTGGCGCAATGGACCACGAGCCGCCGGAGTATCGAAGATGTTCACCATTGCCCGGTCCATCTCGAACGCCCTGCGCAGCACGATCAGCGACGCCTCGAACTGGGTCATCGCGCTCCGGTAGTCCACGTAGGACCGCACTGGATCGCCGGCCAGACCGCCGATCGCCTGTTCCAGCGCCGAGTAGCTCCGTGTGATCGAAGCCAGCGCGGTGCTGTAGGTTGTGCCTGCGGGCGTGATCATCGTTTCACTCGTGTTGTCGCCGGGCTGCCCGGACGGATAAACGTCTGCGTTTCGATCACGCATCCCTGCTCCGGAATCCCTTCTTCCAGTTCGATCTCGGCCCGGATGCGGATGCGTGTGGTCGGTCCAAGCTGATGTACTCGAACGTCGCCCCCGGATCCTGTCCCCTCGTCGCCATCTCCCACCGGCGCAACCGGCGGCAGGTCATCCACATCCGCGAGCCGGCGCACCCGCGCTCGCCAGGCCGACCCCGCCGGTGCGTAGCTGCGGAACTCCTCCGGCTCGTCTTCCCGGTCCCAGCGGTCGTTGGGCCAGGGCAAGGGGTTGCGGGGGATCAACGCCCGGATGGGGTTCGCCGGATCGTTCATGCCACCCTCAGGAAACGGCCAAATGTGCGTTCGCCCAATCCGAACCCGTAGGCGCGGTACGCTTTCGTCGCCGGTGCGGTCGCTCCCCGGTCCGGGAAGGACGTTGCGATGGCGCCGGCGTCCGCTGTCAGATCCGCCGCCAGGTTCGCATCGTTGGCGGTCATCATGGACAGCGACACGTTGCCGTTGAACAGGTGGTCCGGGATGCCCGCATCGGTTCCGACCGCCGCCTTCGCCTGGTCGGCCCAGAACGAGCTCGCCAGTTGTTGCGATCCTACTTCCTCCATGTTGAGCGGCTGCTCCGGCGAGCCCGAGTCTTCCAGGCCGGATTCCCGGCTTTCCAGCCAGGTGGCGAAGCTGTCATCGCCGCTGCTGGTCAGCGTGTCCGACACCACCGCTTCCGCCAGGTTGTCCTTCCCCTGAAAGAACTCCGCGCCGTAGGCGTTGAACGGGTAGCTGTTCATCCGGTCCGTGGCTTTCTGCGCCATCTCGCTACGCATCTCGTCCTCGACCACACCCGCCTGGTCCTTGAACTCACGGGCGTTGTCGGTATCCTCTTCCACCCATTCACGTGTCTGGTTGTCCTCCAGCAGTTTCAACGCCGCCAGGGGATGGGCTTCCAGGAACTCGTCGTCCAGGATCTCCGAGGAATTGCTCAGCTTGCCGTCGAGGGCTTCCCGTACCTTTTCCCGGCTGCGATCCCGGACAGCTTCGGCGGGATCGGCTTCCAGGTACTTCTTCAGCGTGTCGCTCTCTTGCAGCTTATCCGCCAGGCCGCCCCGGTTTTCCAGCGCCAGCCGCGCCACCTCCGGCTGCTCCAGCCAGGTCTCACTGTCCACGCCCGCCACGACATCCTCTTCCGCAAACTCCGCCAGGTCCTTGTCCTGATGCTGGGCCATGGTGGGATCGCCCTCGATGTAGCCGTCGCCGGGATCGTCGGCATGAACCAGGAACTCCCGCATGTTACTGTTCCTGCGCGCGAAGACCATGTCGTAGGGATTCTTCAGGCTGCGCTGGTCGATGGCCCGCTCCCGGTCGGTCTCCACCCGGATGTCGGCTTCCTCCAAGGGGTTATCCCACAACGGGTTGTGTTTGACGGTTCTGGTTTTGTCAACCGGGTTGCGCTGCAAGGGGTTCAGGGTGTCGTTGATGTCGTATTCGTCGAGCTTTTTCGTGTAGAAGGGCGATTGGGCGAACACCCCACGGAACCGTCCGGCCTGGGTGGCGGCCTTGTCGGCGGCGGCGGCGACCTCGAAGCCGGAGGTATTGAGAGAACTCCAGCCCAGGCGACGCGCCACCTCGGTGTTGCGTCCCAGGAAGTCGATCCCGCGGTTGGTGGTGTTCAATACCGAATCGGTCACGTTTGGTTACCTTCGCCGCTTAGTGTTTGTGTTCTCGCTACCTGCGTGTCGTGTCTTTCCAGCTTCCCCCGGACAAGCATGTCCGGGCTCCCATCGTGTCGTGTCAGTTCCTTAGCGTCGTTTGCGGAGAACTGACACGATGCTGTCACCCTGACACGATGCTGCCACCCTTTCCCGGACCGAGGGCGGTCCGGGCTATCAGCTCCGAGAGCCTCAAGCTCTCGAGAAAGCCGCCGATAACAGAGATGAGGTTAACCGTGCGGAACAAACCGTCACGATGCGAGAGCATCACCCTGCTGCCACAGGTACAAGACGGTTGAACGTCCATCCGTTCAGGCTTCATTCCATCCTTCTCCTTGGAGGAATTCCGCTGACTCCCACGGTTGCCTCTTTTTCTCTCTCTGCTTTTTCTCGCGCTGCAATCCACGCGCGGGACGCCCGTGCTACGTTTGACCGGCGAGGGCGCCGGTCCTACACTCCCAAAGCCGCATGGCCCGGTTTGCCGATCGAGCAACCGTACAATTGCAACGCCGATGCCATGTACGAGGCAGCAGAACCGTGCGAGAAGGACGTTGAGCAGGCCGGGTTCTCTTCGACAGTGAAAAAGGCCGGGCATCCCTCAACAGAGAGATATCATCACAGGGTGAAAGAGCCACGGACCGGTGCGGCTCCACGAATGCGGCTGGGCATGCTGCTGGATGGAAGGGAAAACGGCCTGTGAGACTGCAAATGCAGCCTCACAAGCCAGCAGAAATGAATCAGGAATCCAGGGTGTCGCGGGAGATCTGGTAGCCGACTGACAACCAGTTGTCCGTGACCGCCTGGGTGGTCTCGTTGGGGAGAGCCGGCTCGTCCAGTTTGGTTCCGGCACGGGCGGCTTTCCTGCCTTCCTCGCTGATCTCGACCTTGTCACGCAGGTCCGGGACGAGACCGGCCGCGATCCCTTCGCGCTTCGTCGGCGCGTCAGAACTGCGTTCGCCCTTGTCCGGCTTCTGCGTCCTCTCGGTGGATCGGATCGGCTGGAGACCATTTCCGTAAATGGCCTTGATCAGGTCGCCCATCACGTCTCCTCGTTCTCAGGCCCATTCCATCCGGTGCTGCCACACCGGTTCCGGTAAACAGATTACAAAGCGCGTGCCAGTGAAACGGGCGGGTTCTATGCGTCTAAGATACAACAACTTGACAGCAAACTTCAAGTGAACACACCACGATATCGTACCAGAAAACGAGACGATGTAGTGTCTCACAGAACTGCCAACCCGCTAATACCCGGTTATTAACGAGGATAACCATGCTACGATTTCGTAACGACCTGAACCTCCAGAGAATCCCGGATGACTTGCGCAGCCATTCAGCATAATTGTTTACCCGGAAGTATACATATGTCAAACATACCAATTCGAGTTCACAGACGTCTCCAACTCCACCAAACCTCTACGTTTACAGCGCATTACCGGGAACTGGAGACCATACGATTCTGTTTTCACGTGTTTCCCCGGTTCGATTCCCTCGCCATCTTCTGGTAGTGGATCATTGCAGCATACAGGACGTGTTGTAGAATCGCTCCATCAAAACCCCGGCGGGCCGTAAGGTGCATGGCACATGACATGGTTCCCTTCCAGGGAATTGCTTCCGCCTTTCTGGTGTGCTATCGCAATGCAGACGCATCAAACCTGGTGCAACGGTCCGCTGGTACTACAAAAACAAGAAGTTATCGTTGATTCGTTTTACGCAGGAGTAAGGATGAAAAGCATCGGAGCCTGGGTTTGGCCCATCGTCGGGTTGGTTTTTGGCGTCGGTCTGCTCACCGCCATCATCGCCTCAGCGGCCGGAGGACTCTTCGGCGACGTTTCCTTCGTTAGCATGGCCGTTCTGCACCTGGTCGTCACCCTCGTGGTGTTGACTCCCTTGCTGTTCGTGTTGCTGAGCAGCCGGTTCCGCACCTATCAGAAGCTGGAAACCGCTCTGGACGAGATCGTGGCGGGACGGCCGGATGTTGCGATCCCCACCAGTGGCGGCTTTCCGACTCTGGCTCGGATCACGGAGGATCTTCAAGCGAGTCGGCAGCAACAGCAGGATCTGCTGCAACGCATTGCCGGGGGTAATCTTCAGAAAGACGGCGATAGCGGGAAAGACGGCTTCGGCGGCACATTGCACGCCATGCGCGACGAGTTGCACAAGGTGATTGACCAGATTGTGGATTCTTCAAAGTTGATTGACTCGGTTGCGAAGGATCTGGAGAAGACGTCGGCGGCCATGATCGAAGGCAGCGAAGCTTTAGCCAATGAGGCGACGATGGTGGCGAGCAGCTCGGAAGAGTCGAGCGCCACAGTGAACAACATCGCCGCCATGACCGAGGAGCTGACCGCCACCGTTGGCGCCATCAGCGACAACACCAGCGCGGTCCGGGGCGAGATGGACTATCTGCGGAAAGCGTTGACCGACGCCAGCGAAAACGTGGCCAGCGTGTCCGCCGCGGTGGAGGAAATGAGCGCCTCCATCGGCGAAGTCTCCCAGCAGACGGTGGAGGGCAGCCGTACCGCCGAAGAGGCCAACCAGATGGCGCAGGAGATCAATACCCGGATCCAGCACCACGCTGTTGTCGTGCAGCAGGTGACGAAAATCGTGGACTCCATCAAGGATATCGCCGACCAGACGAATATGCTGGCGTTGAACGCCACCATCGAGGCGGCGGGCGCGGGCCAGCACGGCAAGGGTTTCGCCGTGGTCGCCCAGGAGGTCAAGGAGCTGGCCCGCCAGAGCGCCGAATCGGCCGACAGCATCAGCGGGCAGATCGAAACCATGCTGGCGGACACCCGCGAAGTGGAGCAGAACGCCGACCGGATCGCCGACGTCATCAGCAACGTGGCGAAGGTCAACGAGAACATCGCGGTGATGATGGAGCAGCAGAGCAGCACCGTGCAGGAAATCGCCCACAACATGGCCGGTGTATCGCAGAAGGTGCAGGATATCTCCGAACGCTCCAGTGACGTCAGCCGTCAGATCGAGGAAGTAGACCACTCCTCTTCCGAAGCGAAGCAGGCTACGGCGGAGGTGGCGCGCAACGTGGCCGACACCTCCACCGCGGTCAAACAGATCGCCCAGTCGGTCAACCAGGTGAGCGATTCGGCGAAGAACACCCTGTTCGAGGCGAAACAGGTCGAGGTCGCCGCCGAGGACATGGAAGAACAGGCGGGACGGCTGGCAAACGTGTCCAAAGGGTTCCAGCTACCTGACGCACGCTTCGATCTCAGCGGCGTCAAGCTGGCTCACCTCGAATGGCGCAAAAAGATCAACGAGCTGTTGCATGAGATGATCCAGATGGACGAGTCTCAGGTGACAACTCACACCCAGTGCGTTTTCGGCCAATGGTATCACGCGGAGAAGGGCGAACTGACCACTACCAGGGAATACAAAGAGGTGGGGCAGCTTCACGAACGAATTCACTCCACGGCACGGGATATTGTAGCGACCTATAATGCGGGACAGGAGGCTGCGGCCGAGAAGAAATTCCAAGCCTTCAAGGAGATCAGCGGCAAGCTGTTCAACGCGTTGGACAAGCTGCATACCCTTTAGAGGGTTTCTCTCTCGAAAACATTGTCCCATCGTGTCATTCCTGCGAAGGCAGGAACCGGAACGAAGTGAAGCTTGCGGTGTCCCGTAGGGCGGGGCAGCCTTAAATAAATCATAAACAGCGATTTAGAGAATTTTGTATGTCCGATTCCTTGCAAGAAACCCTATATGCAACCCGCTGCCGGGGTTGAGGGATGCGGTATAACCCGTACCCAAGGTGCGCGCCAAACGGACGGCGCGAACCCCGGGCTATGGCAGAGAACCACTGCCGTGGTTCGTTCGCGAAATATCCGGGCTATAAGCGCCAGGCCAAACCTGAACAGGATCGTTGTGCCTTCGACAACGCTGTCTTTGTTTATCAACCACTTACGCCGGAAAGTGCGAAAGCTGGGCTAATCCGATGCATTACTTCTCAAAAACACCGGGAGTTCGATTCGTGCAACAGGCCCTATAGACCCGGGCAGCGATGAACCCTCATCTCGCAGACACCTTTGTTATTCATAGCCGCCAACGCGGAGTTTCCTTCAGGATCACAACAAACTGCCCGGGTAGATAGTCCGTATATTGTGTTTGCGATGACCACGGATTCCATACAAGAATCGACACGCGACGGCCGGCCTCCTCGTGACCGGTTGTTGCAAGCAGCGCGGACCCTGTTTCTGCGGCAGGGCTACCGGAAGACCACGGTAGCACAACTGTGTGAGTACGCGGGCTTGTCGCGACCCACCTTTTACGCCCGGTTTCCCGGCAAGGCCGAGATCCTGGCCGCACTAGCGCACCAGACCGCGGCAGAGGCCGTTGACAAGTGGCGGGATGATCTCCGCCGCACCCATGCCCTGCCCGCGCGGATCCGCTATTTCTGCCGAGCGTACCTGGCGCTGTGTCGCGAGAATCCCATTATCACCCTGCCGCATCGCGATCCCGACGCTGTAATCGCCCTGGGAGCCGGAACGAAACTGGTCCGGCCCGCCGCTCTGCTCGAGGTCTGGCGCACGGAGGTTGTCACCGACACCGGCGCGGACCTGCTGGCCACGAGTGTGGACGACGCCGCCTGGGTGACGTTGACCCTGCTCGACGGCCTGCTGCGTTTCCATCCGGCAGGTAACACCCGCCTCTCGGCTCTCGAACAGGCGCTGCTCCACGGCATCCTCGCCTGACTCCACGCTTGCCCCGCTACCGCACAGCACCTATTTTCGGGCAAAACCTACAGGAGACATATGAGTTCCGACCGTTTCCGCGCCTTCATCGCCCTTGAACTCCCCGAGCCCCTGCGTCAAGACCTGGCCAAGCTGACGCGCCTGCTCGACGCCCCGGGAGCCAAGGTGAAATGGGTCGGACGCAACCAGATGCACCTGACCCTGAAATTTCTGGGAGACATCACACAGGCGCAGGCCGATGAACTGGCGAAAGCGTTGGAAAACATCGAGATGGAGACTCCCGCTTTCGACCTGGAGATCGGTGGCCTGGGAGCGTTCCCGAACAAACAAAAGCCGCGAGTTGTATGGATCGGTGTCGAGGCAAACCCGGTGCTCATCGCAATGCAGGCGAAGCTTGAGAGGGCGGCGGTGGGGGCCGGTGTCGAGCCCGATGACCGGGAGTTTAAGCCCCACCTGACCCTGGGACGTGTGAAGTCCCTGGATAAACGGTCTGAACTGCCCGGCCGTCTGCAGGAAATCGAGGTGGCCCGGCAGCAGGTGATGGCAGACCGGGTCAGCCTGATCCGCAGTACGCTGACACCAGAGGGTCCAATTCACAAGGTGTTGACTACGGTTTCGCCCGAAGGTGCTCCTGGAGACCCGAGTTAGCCGATAGACTGTACATATGTGCATTTACTGAACAAAAGTGTTATACTTGTAAACCCATGCAGGACCGGCGCCCTCGCCGGTCGAGACAAACGAGTCAGTACGCACTGACAGCAACACATAAAGGGAGGCAGGCAATGGCGAAAAAGAGAGCCGAGACCAACAGCGAGCAGCGCGGCAAGGCGGTCGACCTGGCGGTGGCCCAGATCGAAAAGCAATTCGGCAAGGGCAGCATCATGAAGCTGGGCGAGGAGGGCGCTCGTGTAAAGGTCGACACCATCTCCACCGGTTCTCTGGCGCTCGACAGCGCCCTGGGGATTGGCGGCATACCGCGAGGCCGAGTCACCGAGGTTTACGGTCCGGAAGCCTCCGGCAAGACCACGTTGACCCTGCACCTGATCGCGGAAGCACAGAAAACGGGCGGCATTGCGGCGTTTATTGATGCGGAGCACGCGCTGGATCCCGCTTACGCCCGCAAACTGGGTGTGGATATCGAGAACCTGCTGATCAGCCAGCCGGACACGGGCGAGCAGGCGCTGGAAATCGCCGAGACGCTGGTGCGAAGCGGGGCCTTGGACATCGTGGTGGTGGACTCGGTGGCGGCGCTGGTGCCGCGGGCCGAGATCGAGGGCGAAATGGGCGACAGCCATGTCGGCCTGCAGGCGCGCCTGATGAGCCAGGCGTTGCGCAAGCTCACCGGCACCGTGTCCAAGAGCAAGACCGCCTTTGTTTTCATCAACCAGATCCGGATGAAAATCGGCGTGATGTTCGGCAACCCGGAGACCACCAGCGGCGGCAACGCGCTGAAGTTCTACAGCTCTGTGAGGATGGACATCCGGCGCATCGCCTCGATCAAGGACGGCGCGGATGTGATCGGCAACCGCACCCGTGTGAAGGTTGTCAAGAACAAGATGGCCCCGCCCTTCCGCAACGCCGAATTCGACATTTTCTACGGCCAGGGTATCAGCAAGAGTGGTGACCTTCTGGACCTCGCCCTGCAGCACGATATCCTGTCACGCAGCGGAACCTGGTTCAGCTACGGTGACGAGCGCCTGGGGCAGGGCAGAGAGCGAGTCCGTCTCTTCCTGGAGGACAACCCTGAACTACTGGCGGAAATCGAAGCGAAAGTGCGAGCGCAGATCGGTATGGGATCCGATGGCGATGATGCTGCGAACCCGGACGCCAAAGATACGCCTGAGACAGAAACCAAATAGGGTCCCTTGCACCAGCGATGGTTGGTTCTCATGGCCGAATCGAGCTCAGCGGAAGCGTATCATAAACTACATGATGGCGCTGGAGCGTTCAATGCGCTGGAGCGTTCAATGTATGAAAACAGGGATTTGGTCGGCGTTTCGTGAAAAGTGGCTTTCCGGCCGGGCTTCTAGCTATCTGTTACGAGGTCGGGCCGAAGAGACAGGTCGCTGGTGAACACTCGCCGCCGGGCGAGGAAGGCTACGGTCATGCTGCCGATCGCGTAAGACGCCGCCAGCATGTACATCACGATCATCTGGTACAGCACGGCGTTTTTCGGGTCCGCTCCCGCCAGCAGTTGCCCCGTCAAAACCCCCGGCAGACTGATCACGCCCACGATCATCATGGCGTTGATGATGGGCGTCATCCCCGCGCGCAGGGCGTCCTTCAGCACCGGCCTGGTCGCTTCCGACGCACTCGCTCCCAGGCACAGTCGCGCCTCGATCTGAGCCCGTTGGGTCGCACACCCGGAGAGGAACCGGTCCAGCGTCAGCGTGATCCCGTTGAGGGTATTGCCGATCACCATCCCGGTGAGAGGGATGAACACCGACGGGGTATGCCAAGGGTCGGCGCGCACCACGACGGCGGTGACGGTGAGGCCTACGGTGGCGGTGCAGGCGACAATCGCCGCCAACGCGTCCATCCAGATCCCCTTGATCCGTATCTTCTGGCGCGCCACCGCTTCGCGTCCGGCCAGCAAAACCATCACCGCCACCAGCAGCAGCAGCGCCGGCAACGACTCCCAGGTAAACACCGCTCCCAGCACCAGGCCGGCCAACCCCAACTGCAGAGCCGTGCGCAAGGTCGCCACCAGCAGGTTCTTCGCCAGCCCCAGCTTGAGCAGCAGCGACACCGCCACCGCAATCACAACAAAGCCGAGCGCGATGCCGACATCAAAGTAGGATACGGTATGGGCGGTGACGTTCATCCCGGCTCCGTATGGTAGAAGTCCCATGGGATTCTACATAACTCTCCGGCGCAACACAACGGAGATCGGTGGGTATCCGGTAAAAGAGCGCCGGCCGACCAGACAGCGTTAGAATAATGACCACTCGCATCCTCGCTCGGCAGGCCGTCGCAGCATCGCATCCACTCTCATTCCAGCCTTCCAGACTGTCGCAGAATCAAACCCACTCTCATTCCCGCACAGCAGACGATTAAGAATGGAACCCACTCTCATTCCCGCGTAGAGCCTGCCCTCGAATGCTGTGATCGGGGGCGGGAATCCAGGCAAGGTGCAAGAATATAATATGTTAGCAATTCACAACCGAAAAGAGTGTTCAAGGATAGGTTTTCATGGTTAACATGCAATAGTATATCAACTTACCTGGATTCCTGCTTCCGCAGGAATGACACTCGTTGGGAATTGTGATTCAGTCTGTCCCGCAGGATAGTATATCAACTTACCTGGATTCCTGCTTTCGCAGGAATGACACTCGTTGGGCGTTGTGGAACCGATGTCATTCCCGCGTAGCAGCCGATTAAGAATGGAACCCACTCTCATCTCATCCCAGCACAGCAGACGATTAAGAATGGAACCCACTCTCATTCCCGCGTAGAGCCTGCCCTCGAATGCTGTGATCGGGGGCGGGAATCCAGGCAAGGTGCAAGAATATAATATGTTAGCAATCCAGAACTGAAAGAGTGTTCAAGGATAGGTTTTCATGGTTAACATGCTATAGTATATCAACTTATCTGGATTCCTGCTTTCGCAGGAATGACACTCGTAGGGAATTGTGGAACCGATGTCATTCCCGCGTAGCAGCCGATTAAGAATGGAACCCACTCTCATCTCATCCCAGCACAGCAGACGATTAAGAATGGAACCCACTCTCATTCCCGCGTAGGCGGGAATCCAGGCAAGGTGCAAGAATATAATATGTTAGCAATTCAGAACTGAAAGAGTGTTCAAGGATAGGTTTTCATAGTTAACATGCTATAGTATATCAACTTACCTGGATTCCTGCTTCCGCAGGAATGACACTCGTTGGGCATTGTGATTCAGTCTGTCCCGCAGGGTAGTATATCAACTTATCTGGATTCCTGCTTCCGCAGGAATGACACTCGTAGGGCATTGTGATTCAGTCTGTCCCGCAGGATAGTATATCAACTTATCTGGATTCCTGCTTTCGCAGGAATGACACTCGTTGGGAATGCCGGTTCAGTCTGTTGCACAGGAATGACACTCGTGGGGAATGCTGGTTCAGTCTGTTGCACAGGAATGGCACTCGTGGCTTGCTGTGATTTGTCCATCCAGATGATCCGAGCCACAGGGAGCTGCCTGAATCGCTCCCCGTCATTTCGATGAGAACCGAATTTCGCTTGCCCTGTTTCGTGTGGGGTGTCTATCTTTTCGCAGGTGATCGGAGTCTCATCAACCAGGATCGAGGCATGACATCACAGCAGGGAGGGGACGGCGACCGGGTGACGGGCGCGGCGGGGCCGGAACGCAAGCTGGCGGCGATTCTCGCCACACGGCTGGTGGGCTTCAACGAGCTGAGCAGCACCGACCAGGAACGGGCGCGGAAGTATGTCCGGCAAGTTCACCGGTTTCTCCACACGCGGGCGTCGAAGAACGGCGGGGAGGTGGTCAAGGAGTGGAGCGGGCTGAGTGTGTCCTACTTCGACTCCCCGGTAAAGGCCATGCGATGCGCGCTGGAAATGAGGCGCGACATGCAGCAGGTCGAAGGCGCCGATTTCCGTATCGGCATCCATGTCGGCGAGCTGGTGATCGAAGGCGACGAGGTGCTGGGCGAAGGCGCCAACATCGCGTTCGGCTTGTCCGACACCGCGCCTAAAAGAGGGATTTCCCTGTCGGAACGGGTCTGGGAAGACATTCGCTCCAACCCGGATTTCCCCGTGAAGAGCGCCGGGAAACGTAAGCTGGACAACGTCTCCAAACCGGTACAGGCCTACAATTACAAAGATCCGACCGAACCCGGCAAAATGGAGCCGGCGTTGAGAGCCCTGCGACGCTACGCCCCCTTTGTGGTGATGCTCGGGGTGGCGGTTGTGTACGCCCTTATTCTGCTCCAACGCTGGGCGAACCTGGATGAGATCACCTGGCCCGGGACCGACACGCTACGGGAGATGGGAATCAACCCCCTGTTTGTACCGGCGCTGATCACCACGGTGGTGCTGTACCTGCTGGGGATTGCCACCGCCCGGCTTACGGAAAGCAAAGGCTTCCGTATCCTGGGCGTCCTGGTCGGCGCCGCGCTCGCGCTGCCGGGCATTTTCGATGTGCTGTATTACCTGCACATCTTTGACAACATGCCCTGGTACTATGAATACCGTATGCTGCACTGGTCGGAGCTGGCCGCCGGCGGGATGGGATTCCTTCCCGGTTTCCTGATGAAATACACCCGGTACGGGATCGAACGGGCCAGTGTGTTCGTCAGCTTGCTGCTGTTGATCCTGGCGGTGGGAGTGCTGTCGGGGCCGTACCTGCAATCCGTCATCCACCCGTTGAATGCGGAAGATGTGGGCAACGAGTGGAGCGGCGGGGCCTGTCAGGCGACTGTACCCTCTTCCTCCGGACCCTGCGCCGTGGCCACCTTCCTGCGGGATGCGGGAGTGCGCGGGGCCAATGAAAAGACCATGGTCCAGGCCATGTACACCAACGGCAAGGGGACCGACCCCTGGCACATGGGACGCGCTCTGCAAAAAGAAGACTTCGATGTCCGGTTTGTTTTCATGGACCATGTCAACCGCTTGGAGCTGCCCACACCGGCACTTGCGGAAGTGCAGATGCTGGAATACGAGTACAAGAAACAGTGGATCACCATCCTGGCGGAAATCCGGGGCGGCTATATCTTCGGAGATCCGATCAAGGGCTACCAGAGGATGAACGAATCGGAGATCATGCGGGTCTATAAGTTCACCGGCTTCTTCCTGGAGATCGAGGAAGAGCCGCTGGAAGAAACGGAGCAGTAACAGACTCCATCACAATGGCAGTGCGGGGGCGACTGTCGCGGAACAGAAAACACTCTCATTCCCGCGTAGCAGACGATAAGAATGGAACCCACTCTCATTCCCGCGTAGCAGACGATCCAAGAATGGAACCCACTCTCATTCCCGCGTAGGCGGGAATCCAGGCAAGGTGCAAGAAGATAATATGTTAGCAATCCACAACCGAAAAGAGTGTTCAAGGATAGGTTCTCATAGTTAACATGCAATCGTATATCAACTTATCTGGATTCCTGCTTTCGCAGGAATGACACTCGTTGGGAATGCCGGTTCAGTCTGTCCCGCAGGGTAGTATAACAACTTATCTGGATTCCTGCTTCCGCAGGAATGACACTCGTAGGGCTGTTTGGCCCGACAGTTTACTGTAGGGTTTCAAGGCCAACGAGTCAATCTGATTTGAACTGGCAGTAAATTCCATTGGTCCACAGTCACCAAACCGAAAGTAGAACCGAACCCTCATGCGCAAACCGCGTCCACGAACGGCATCCGGAATCAGCTCTGTTACTGCGCGTCCCAACCGGGCGCGCCGCACTCAATTCGCCCCTGATCCCAGCGGCCCTCCCAACCCGGAGGGCTGGTGGCGGTTGGCGGGGGATGACCGGTTGCGCAATGTGGCCGTAGTGCTGGTTGAACCGGCTCGCCCGGAGAACGTCGGCGCGGCCGCACGCGCCATGAAGACCATGGGCCTGAGCCGGTTGATCGTCACCGGCGCCGGTGTCTGGAAGACCGGCAAGGCCAAAGCGGTGGCGGTGGGCGCTGGGGGTATTCTGGAAGGCGTGGAGGAGTACGAGACCCTGGCGGAAGCGGTGGAAGGCATGAAAGCGGTGGCGGTGACCACGGCAAGACGTCGCCGGCGCGCCCGGCCCATTTATCCTGTGGACGCTGTCGCACCCCACCTGTTGGGCGTGGCCGAAAAGGGACCGGTGGCGGTGGTGTTTGGCCGCGAGGAGTGGGGTATGACCGGCTCGGAGCTGCTGCTGGGCGACTGGTGGACCACCATCCCCATGCGGACCGCCTATCCATCGCTGAACCTGGCGCAGTCGGTGATGCTGGTCTGCCGGGAATTGTCGCGCGCCGCACGGGGGCCATTGCCCTCCTATCCCTGGAAGCCGGCGGATCGGGGAGACCGGAAACGTGTGCTCGACCACGCCGCCAAGACGGCTGTCGACGCCGGCATGATTCCTAAACCAGACATTGACGGCTTGGTGCTCACCTTGGGCAAGGTGTTTGACCGCGGCCTGCTGGAAGAGGGCGATGTGAAGATGCTGCACGGCGTCTTCCATCAGTTTGAACTGTTCATTGATCGGGCCAAACGAGGGCTGATACCGGTCGAAACCGACGGCGAGGAGCGATAATGCGCACGAGAGGCTGCATCCAACGATGGACCCTGATGACCCTGGTGATGCTGGTCGGTGGGGCGCTCGCTTTTGCAGATCCCGCCCAGCCGCCGCGGCAAACGGCGGCGGTTATGGAGCTGATCGCTGTTAATGTGGACGATGATGCAGTGCATGGACTCGAAGACGTTGTGCTGGACGCGCTGGCGAAGAACGAGCGGCTCGGCATCACCGACCCGGTCATGGGAGTGATTGCGTATTCGCGAGACCGTCTCGGCGGAGAATCGTACCAGCCGCTGGACAGCCTGATCAGCCGGGGACGCGAGCTGGGTCTGGCTGTATTGTTCGACGGCAAGGTGATGCGCTTCAACGGGATCTGGGCGCTGGAGCTGCGGGCCATTGATGTTGATCGAGGCAAACTGCTCCGGATCGAACGGCGGGAGCTGGACGGTGACGCGGGTGCGATGCGCAAGGCTCTTGGTGAGATGGCCGAAGATCTTGCCGCACGTGCAGTCAACACCTCCGGCGTCCTGTATATCACCACCGACCCGGAAGCAAGCGCGGTGGCGGTGGATGGGCAGTCGCAGGGCATCGCCCCGGTCCGGTTGGAGACACCCGGCGGTGTAACGTATACAGTGACCGCGAAACGCGCCGGCCACAAGAAAGAGAGCAAACGGGTGCGGTTGGCCGAAGGCGATTCGGTGCATGTGAAGCTGCGGCTCGGTATCATCAGCAACGTGGAACGCAACCCGGTGTACATGCGGACCTGGGTGAGCGGCGGTTGGCCCATCGGGCAGAGCAGCTCCACCTTTGACACCCGGGTGACCATGAAAGATGGTCAGTCCTGGGGCGCGGCGGCCTCTTTCGGCGGCGACTGGCGCATCCGTTTCGGCGGCTATACCTACACTGGCATCATCCGCAATGTCGACCGCCCCGTGATGGAAAGCTACGAGGCCTCGGGCGACCCGTTATCCAGCGCAACCACGTTTCATTCTTCGATGATCTTCTCCGCCTCCAGGGACCACTTCGGCCCGTACATCGGGGTTGGTCTGGCGGCGGTAAAACGTGACGTTACCATCAAACGGTTCACCGGGCCGGAAGAGGTGCGCGAAACGAACTTTTACGGCGCCTGGTTGATCCAGCTCGGGGTGGAATTCGGCATCACACGGCATTTCGGCGGGCAATTCGAGCTGATCCACACAAACGTGCTGGGCGGTGCGCCGGATATGAGAGGCGACGAAGGAGAAACCGTCCACCCTGTCTGGAACCATTCAATTGACCGGTTCAAAGCCTTTACGATCTTCCGATTCAGCCTGGGCTACCGGCTGTAACACGTCAACCCGGAACACATTATGGCGACATCGCCCGTACTTTGTCTTTTCCGAAACGATCTGCGTCTGGCGGACAACCCGGCCCTGCGCGCCGCGGTGGAGACCGGCCAACCGGTCATACCTCTGTACATCTGGCACCCGTGGGAAGGCGACTGGCCCCCGGGCAGAGCAGGTCGCTGGTGGCTCCGCCAATCCCTCGCCTCCCTCCAGAAAGCGCTGGCCAAGCGCGGCTCCAGGCTGGTGATTCAGGCGGGGAACCCTCTTTCGCTTATCCCGGAATTGTGCCGTAAACTCGGCGTCAAGCAGATCTTCCTGAACTGGCGGATCAACGAGACCGAGCGGGAAGCCGACGACGACCTGGAAGAGATCCTCTCAGGGCAGGGTGTGGAGGTCCGTGCGCTCAATGCACACCTGCTGAGTGAACCGTGGTCGGTGGGGACGAAAAAGGACGGCAGCCCGTTTCGCGTCTTCACGCCTTATTCCAACCTGCTGCTGGAGAGCTATGAGCCCGCTCCGCCTTTGCCCGCGCCGGAACGCATCCCCGCGCCGCAATCCTGGCCGCGCGGCAAAACACTCAAAAACCTGGCCGACCTGAACACCGCTCCGCCCGCCGGCGCAGCCTGGGGA
Source organism: uncultured bacterium (assembly GCA_964648415.1). Taxonomy (GTDB): domain Bacteria; phylum Electryoneota; class Electryoneia; order Electryoneales; family Electryoneaceae. Next base: position 15,891 of record CAZYOC010000026.1, read on the forward strand.
GAGCATTGGACACCGGGCGAAGCGGCGGCTCTCAAGCAACTGGGCGGCTTCCTCAACGAGCATGTGGACGCTTACCCCGACATGCGGGATCTGCCCGCGCAGGATCAGACATCGAAGCTGTCGCCATACCTGGCTCACGGGGAGATCGGGCCGCGTCAGGTCACGCAGGCCCTGTTCGAGAAATACAACTGTATGCACCCGCTGGACTTGCCCGATCCCGGCGCCGCGTTTTTCCGTGAATTGCTCTGGCGTGAATTCGGCTATCACCTGCTCTACCATTTCCCGCAAACACCCGTGCTGCCGTTGTACGAAAAGTTCCTGGATTTCCCGTGGGCGACGAATTACGACGCCGACCTCATAGCCTGGCGTGAAGGACGTACGGGCTTTCCCATGGTGGATGCGGGGATGCGGCAACTGAACGCAACCGGCTGGATGCACAACCGGGTGCGCATGCTCGTAGCCTCCATCCTGACCAAGCACCTGCTGATTCCCTGGCAGGCAGGCGCCAAGTATTTCTGGGACCGGCTGGTGGACGCCGACCTGGCCAGCAACACCCTGAACTGGCAATGGGGCGCGGGCTGCGGCGCGGATGCGGCGCCCTACTGGCGTGTTTTCAACCCCACGCGGCAGGGGGAGCGTTTCGACGAAAACGGCGATTACATCCGCCGGTGGGTTCCGGTACTGGCCGGACTGCCCGACAAGAAAATCCACTCGCCCTGGACGGCGACCGCCGCCCAAAGGAAAAAAGCGTCGATCATCCTGGGAAAAACCTATCCCGGTCCCATCATTGACCATAAAGAGGGGCGCGAACGCGCTCTCGCGGCCTACGAGATCATTAAAGGACAGTAAGCCATGCCCAGGCAGCTCGCCCGCTTCGAACGGCTGTTTCGCGATTACGAGTACATTCTGACCGAAGGGTCTGTCATTGAGCGAATCCGCCGGGAATCCCCCGAACTGGAGCTGGATCCCAACGTACTGAACGCCGGCCTCATCTACACAGAAAAGGGCAAACGTGAACTGACCCGTATTCATAGAGGGTACATGGATGCGGGACATGAGTACAATCTGCCACTGATCCTGTTCGCCCCGACCTGGCGCGCCAACCGGTCGCGTTTGCAGGCCGCGGGGCTGCCGCCTGTGAATGCCTACTCCCGGGACGCGGTTGCGTTCATGCAGTCCCTGCGAAAGCAAGAGGGCGATTATGCCGAAAAAATGCTGATCGGCGGCCTGATGGGACCGAAAGGCGACGCCTACAACCCGCGCACCGGCCTGCCCAGCGACGAGGCGGCGGAGTTTCATGAGGAGCAGGTCAAAGCCCTGGCGATGGCCGGAGTGGATTTCCTGATGGCGGCCACGCTGCCGTCGATGGAAGAGGCGCTGGGTATGGCGCAGGCCATGGCGCTCTCCTCCAAGCCGTACATCATCAGCTTCGTGCTTCGGCCATCGGGGACTCTGCTCGACGGCGCTCCGCTGTTGCGCGCCATCGAGACCATCGACAACAGCGTCCACCGCCGCCCGTACGCCTACTGGGCGAACTGCGTACACCCCCGCAGCCTGGGGATGGCCCTCCAGCAGGCCCCTCTGATCATCCAGCCCGGTCAACTGCCGGAGGATGTCCCCAAACACCTGCTGTACCGGTTGCATGGGTTGCAGGCAAACGCTTCCGACGCCCCGCCGGAGACGCTGGACAACGCGGAATCGTTGCAGGCGGATGATCCGAGTACTTTTGCCGAAGCCATGCTGAAGCTCGCGAAGGACCATCGCTGGTTCAAGGTGCTGGGTGGCTGCTGCGGGACGGATAACCGGCACATCCGCAAGCTGGCCGAAGGGATAAAGCGGCTGTAAGTCGTTGATGCGGTGATATTCAAGAGTCCCTGCTCTTGCCGTACCGAGGCAGGCGGATCGACTTGCCGAATTGGGTTGTCGGCAGCTCCGGTCCTGCAACCGAGTGTCATTCCGGCAACCGAGTGTCATTCCTGCGAAAGCAGGAATCCAGGGTTGCCTTATTACTGTAGGACCGGCAGGTACACGGTGAATGTCGTTCCCAGGCCGGGCTTGCTCTGGACTTTAATGGCGCCGTTGTGAGCACGGATAATGCCGAGCACCGCTGCGAGCCCTAACCCGCGCCCGGTAAACTTGGTGGTATAGAACGGGTCGAAAATGCGTGCCAGCGCGTCTTCAGCGATCCCCACCCCTGTATCGGCAATGCTCAAGCGGATATAGGCTCCCGCCTGCGGAGTCTCCGGTAGAATGGAATCAAAGAAGGTCTGTGTATCGCATTCCTGCTCAGCGGTAGTAATGGTAATCACTCCCGGTTTGTCCTCCAGGGCGTCGGAGGCGTTCAACACCAGGTTGGTGATAAGTTGACGTACCTGGGGGCTGTCGGCCGAAATCGGAGGCGCGCCGGTATCCAGCTCCAGGTTCAGCACTGCATGTTCCGAGATGGAGGATTCCAGCAACGGGGTCATTTCATTTATCAAGTCCGCCAAATCGATCGGTTCGATAATGAACTGTCCCTGTCCGCTGTAAGCCAGCATCTGGCGTGTCAACAAGGCCATCCGCCCGGCACTTTTGTGGATCTTTTCCAGGTTATTCTTGATCGCGGGCATCTCGCTGCATTTCATCTGGACAAGATCCGTGTTGCCGATGATTTCCGCCAGCAGGTTGTTGAAGTCATGGGCGATCCCGCCCGCCAGCAGCCCGATGCTCTCCAGGCGCTGGTTCTCCTGGATACGTTTGTCAAGGTGCTGCCGTTCCTGTTCCTGCCGTTTTCGCTCTGTGGTATCCAGAAAAATCACCAGCTCCTTGTCACCGATGCGGGAGAACCGGATCTCCGTGTCCCGAGTGGCCGTTTTACGAGTGACGATCTGAATATCCTTCAGCTCCTGGATGTCGCGGCTCTGTCCGGACGCCTCAACTTTTTCCCGCCACAAACGGGCCACTTGCTGGCGGTACTGGGGTGCGGGAAACGCCAGCCGCCACCAGTCGTCGATGGTCGGAATGTCCTGCTGGTCGTATTGATATAACTGGGTAAAGCGGCTGTTAAGGATTTCAATGACGCCGTCCAGGCTGCTGACCATGATGGGCAGCGGCGAGTATTCGATCAGTTTACGGAACTGACTTTCGCTCTCTCGCAGCGCCTCCTCGGTGCGTTTGATCCGGTCGATATTGACATTGGTGCCGATCATGCGCTTTGGGGCGCCGTTCTCGCTCCGTTCCAGAATCCGGCCCCGGGTCAGAATCCAGCGCCAGCGTCCCTGCCTGGTGCGCGCCCGGTATTCCACCACGAACTGCTTCAGGTTGCCGACCAGGTATTCCTGCATCAGTTGGTCGACACGCTCGATGTCATACGGGTGAATCATTTCCATCCAGAGGTCGAATGTAGGTTCCACCTCCTCCGGCTCGTAGCCGAACATGGTCCACCAGGTCCGATTGAAGCGCATGCGGCCGGACTGGATCTCCCAGTCCCACAGGCTGTCCCCGGTGGCTTCGTAGGAGAAATCCAGGATGGCCTGACTTTCGCTGAGAGCCTCGTCGGCGCGGTTGTGCGCAATCGCCATGGCGATATGGTCGGAGACAAATTCCAACAGTTTCAAGTCTTCCGGCTTGTACGCGTTGGGGTTGTCATAGCTCTGCACCGCCACAATCCCGATCACCTCGTCGGGTGTCTTCAACGGAACCCCGATCCAGATTGGCGACGACACCCCGACATGCTTGACCAGGCCCTCTTTCATCATGCGCTGATGGGTTTTTTCATCGCTCCACAGGGATTCGCCTGTGCTCCGAACATAGTCGGTCAGGCTGTCTTCCAGCGCGTAGCGCTCACCAACTTCGAGCTTTTCCTCCAGATCATGGTGAAAGGGGAAGGAATAGTTCCGGGTATCCGGATGATACAGGGCGACATAAAAATTGGATACGTTGATCAGACGTCCCAACTGCTTGTGGGTCTCTTCCAGCAAAGCGAGGAGGTGGTGAATGGTGTTGGCGGCCTGGGAAATTTTCAGCAGTACGTCACGCAGGGTGAGCTCCCGTTTACGCTCCGTGATGTCCTGCATGATGCCCAGCATGCCCTTGATGGTCCCATCGACATGGCGAGCGGTTTCCCCTTTTGCAACCAGGTTCCGAATATCCCCATCCGGCCTGACGGCGCGGAATTCGATACTCATCTCCCTGGGCCGGTCCCGCAGCAGTTCCCGGAACACATCCTTGTCGCGCGGATCCACCCTCCGGAACACTTCTCGTATCGGCAGGATGCCATCCGGGGTCGGTTGGGAGAACCCGAAAATGCGGAACATCTCGTCCGACCAATGCACCAGCCCGGTTTCGTAATTCCACTCCCACGTTCCCAGATGGGCGATCTGCTGGGCGCGTTGGAAGTTGCGCTCATTATGGCGCAACGCCTCTTCCAGTTCCTTTTGCTGTGTGGTTTCCAGGATGACGCCGATCATTCTCACCGGGCGGCCCTGGTTGTCGCGTTCCACGACACGGCCCCGGGCGGTCACCCATACGTAGTTGTCGTCGGAAATAAAAACACGATAATCGTGCTCCCACACCCTGTCCTCGCCGCCAGTGAAATACTGGTTTATTGATTCCAGGACTTCCGCCCTGTCATCGGGATGCAGCCGCTCCACCCACAAATCATAACTTGGTTGAATGTTACTCAAATCAGCTTCAAGCAGGTCCGCCAGATGCTGGTTGATATGCATCCGGCCGGACGGCAGATCCCAGTCCCAGTAACCCAGGTTCAACGTCGACTGAATCCCGCTGATGCACTCGAAGGATACCTCTTCAGCCGGCCGCGCCCGGAGAGCCTCCAGCTCGGTGCGAAGCTGTTCCACCTCGCGAAGCAACTCCTTTTTATCCTTCGACGGACTAGTCATGCTGACTCTCACCGTTCTTGTCGGGTTGACTCCCTCCTCGGGATGTGCCCTCAGAGGTCGATAACCGATCCAGCTCCATCCGAATCTTGATCGCCAGGTCAATCGGTCGGAACGGCTTGGCGATGAACTGAATCCCCGCCCTCAATACCCCGTGCTCCACAATCGCGTTTTCCGTATGCCCGCTCATGTAGACCACTTTCAGGTTGGGATTGATCTTCAACATTTCATCGATCATCATGGGGCCGGTCATCTTTGGCATAATCACATCCGACAGGATGACATCAATCTCGGTATGCTTCTTCTTATAAAGCGCCACGGCCTCTTCCGGATGCGACGCTACCAGCACCTTGTAGTCATATTGCTCCAGGATGCGGCGCGCCATTTCCCGCACCGCCGTCTCATCTTCCACCACAAATACGGTCTCTTTCCCCCTGGGGTCGATATCCAGAAGCTCTTCTTCCGCGAATTCAATTTCTTCGCCGGTAAATTGCGGCAGATAGATGCGGAACGTGCTGCCCACATTGACTTCGCTGTAGACATTGATGAAGCCGTGATTCTGCTTGATGATCCCATACACCGTCGCCAGACCCAGGCCGGTGCCCTTGCTCTCCTCCTTGGTAGTATAAAACGGTTCGAAGATGTGATCCCGCACCTCTTTGGACATGCCACAGCCGGTGTCTGATACGGAAAGCTGGACATATTTGCCGGGCGTGGCCCCCAGGTGCTCCCGGGAGTACTCCATGTCCAGGTCAACATTGGCGGTCTCGATGGTCAATTTTCCGCCCCGCGGCATAGCGTCGCGTGAGTTCACCGCCAGGTTCATCACCACCTGCTCCAACTGACTCGGATCGGCCTCTACCTGCCACAAATCCTGCGCGTGGATAAACTGCAGGCCGATGTCCTCGCCAATCACCCGGTGCAGCATTTCACGCATGTTCGCCAGGGCGTCGTTCAAATTGACGGACCGCGGCCGGATCACCTGCTTGCGGCTGAAGGCGAGTAGTTGCCGGGTCAAGGCCGCCGCACGTTCGGACGTGATGTCGATCTCTTTAACATACGCCCGGGCGACATGCTCCTGTTCGAGCTTCATCAGGGCAATTTCAGCGTTGCCGGTAATTGCGGTCAGCAGGTTGTTGAAGTCATGGGCGACGCCACCGGCCAGCTTGCCGATCGCCTCCATCCGCTGGCTGTGCTGGAGCTGCGCCTCCAGGTTCTTCTGCTCGGTCATGTCCCGAACGAAGCCCAGGACGGCGGTATCGCCCTCCCACTCGATCCGTGTGAGTTTGATTTCAACTTCCCGGGTTTCCCCATCCTTCCGGCGAATACTGAAGGCCTCCGCCGAGGAAGGAAACCGTCCCTCCTCGATGGTCTTCATCTGGTTCCGCATGGCCTCCTGGTGTTCTTCGGGCACCAGCGCGGGGATGTCGAAGTCCTCCGAGGCGAGTTCATTCATGGAGTACCCGAAGATCTGCTCCATGCCGGGATTGACCACGACAAACCGGTTGCCGACCCGCACATAGACCCCGTCGGGGGATTGCTCGAAGAGCTGACGGAAGCGTTGTTCGCTCAGCTTGAGAGCGTTAAGGGCCTGGATGCGCTGCTTGACCTCGCGCCGCAGGTTCTCATTGGTGCGGGTCAGCTCGCTGGTCTTGCTCTTCAGGTTGGTCGCCATACCGTTGACCGCCTGCGCCAGGTCACCGATCTCATCGCTGCTGCGGTGCTGGACTTTTACATCGAACTGGCCCTCGCCAATGGTACGGGTCACTTCGGCGATGCGACGCACCGGACGCACTACAGCGTACCACACCACTATCAGGGTCGCCGTGAACAGCAGCAGCCAGATACTCAGGGCGCTGATGGCAAACCAGAACCGGAAGGCGGGCAAGACCGACATGAGCTCCGATTCCGGAATCACAATGCCGTAGTTCCAGCCCAGGAAGCGCATCGGGTAAATATATGCGTGGAAAAGATCGTCACCGTCCTGAAACGTGATCCTGTGAAGCTGGTCCGAAGGCTTATTGGCAATGAACTTGCCAATCACGGCCTGCAGGCCGGGGCTGCCCACCTCCGCAAAACTGAGTTCCTCCCCCATAAGGGCGACTTCACGCAACCGGTCCAAATGCTCAGGATGCAGCACCACCCGCCCATTGTCATCAAACAGAAAGCCGTAGCCCCGGGTGAAGTACACCTTCGCCAGAATGTCATCGTAAATCTGGTCCAGAATGACATCGTGGCCGACGACCCCGCGGAACTCGTCGTTTACATAAACCGGGGTGATCAGGCTGGTCATCCAGTGCTTCCAGATGGCGTCGTAATAAGCAGGTGTCCACTGCGGCGTGCGGTCCGGGTTGTGTTCGGGATCGGCGACGTAATAAAAAAGGTCCTGCGTGAAATCGTGATCGGGTTCAATCTCCAGCGCCCAGTCCTTGGGGTAAATGCGCAGGAACTGGTTCTTGCTGATATAATAGGTATTGAAGACGGTGGTGGATACGCCTTTGGCATAGCCGGAAAACTCCAGGCCGCTTAAGGTGATTTCCCGCTTCAGTTCAGGAGTGATAGTCGCCCGGGAGGAGGCAAACATCCCTGGAATGTCGGTGTCGTGATGCCAGTCAAGGTTGGTACGGAGGGCGCCGTCCTGAAAGGTATAGCGTTGGTCAAAATCGGACCGGATGACGGGCTCCATGCGAAGCCGTTTTGTCAGATACGCCGCCGACGCCGGCCCGATGGCGCTCAGATCTTTAAAATAGCTGTCAAGCTCCTGCCCTTCGGTAATCGCGAAGGACTCCATCGCCTTGTTCGTATTCATCCGGATGTGACGTTCGAGGACTTTCTGGGTGGCATACCCAAACAGCAAGAACGCCGGGATGAAGATCACGGCGAAGGCGAACAGAACCCTGACCAGCAAAGTCAGCCGGATTCTGTATGATCGGTCGTCTGTCGCATGAGATGTCGCCATGCAGTCCGCACCGTTCCAGTCAGTCCGTCCCTCCCGGGATCTAGAGCGTCAGCATCCCCCAACCAATACCATCCCATTGAAAAAATAGGGATATTCTAAGGAAAGCGCCATAGGCTTCGCGTAGGAATATAAGGTCGCTATCGGGGTTTCCCTGGACTAATCACATACATAACAACATTTTAATGATATTGAAATTTTTGAGGATCTTTTTTGTCGCCGCTTGCATTGATCTGTTTGTGTGTCGGGTGTCACAAAGAGATGCATGGAAATGATGTCTTTCTCGAGCTGGAACAGGAGGAGATCCGCGCCCCCGATCAAAGCAGGAGGGCAGGCTCTGCGTGGGGGTGAGATTGGTTCCTAACCCAACTTTCGCACTTGTCGACGCAAGTGGGGGCATGGCCCGATTTGCCACGTCCGAATCTTGAATCACTGACGACTGCCAACTATGTATGATGCCGGTACATCTGTGGACCTCTGTGAGAGCAAGTCGGGAAACGT
>CAZYOC010000027.1:0-24178 GCA_964648415.1 uncultured bacterium
TCGTGTGCCGGGAATAAGCAAGTCGGGAAGAGAAGGTCGCATGGCCCGATTTGCACTTTGCTGAAAGAAGACTCTCCGCTTCAGTCTGCAATGAATGAGAATGGTTACCTGCTCGTGTGACGGGAATAAGCAAGTCGGGAAGAGGGGTGATACGAGCATGTGACAATCCCGACTTGCCTTACAATGCGTGAGGGGACGCCAACGTCTCATCCATTGAGAGCGCTGAATAGTTCATGCCGTATGAAGCCCGGCAAATCGGGCCATGCCGTCAGGAATTCCCAGACAAGATCGTTACACTATGTGAATCCCGGCAAATCGGGCCATGCCGTCAGGAATTCCCAGACAAGATCGTTGCACTATGTGAATCCCGGCAGGGATTCTCTGTCATAGCCCACAGTACGTCCCGTCAGTTTGGGACGCACTGTGGGAGGAGAAATCGCCGCCCCTCCTCTGTCCGCCATCCTTCAGACAACCCCGGCAGCGGGTTAGGAGCTATTCCGTTCCCCAAGGTGGCGCTGCGCTGACCTTGGGCTATGACAGTAAACCACTTCCTTCCCCGGTTCTCGCGAACCAGTGAGACGGCTCTGCCCAGTCTTCTTGCCTTTTGACCTGTAAACGGTCTATATTTTGGTCAAAAGCCGGAGGCAAGCATGAAGTATTCCAGTCAGATCAAACCTATCAGTTACCTGAAGAGCCACGCCTCCGAGGTGGTGCGCGGACTTGGACGGGGCGGCGAGCCGGTCGTGATCACGCAGCACGGCGAAGCGAAAGCCGTGTTACAGGATGTCGCGCAATACGAGCAGACGCAGGAAACCCTTGCCTTGCTGAAAATCCTGGCGCTCGGCAACCGTCAGATCGAGGACGGGAAAACACGGCCTGCCGAGGAGGTTTTCGACAACCTGCTATCCAGCCGGAACGATGAACGATGACGTGCAGTGTTGAGCTTACCGACGACGCCTCACGAGATCTCGAAGATCTCTTCGATTTCATCGTCACTCATGATTCACCGGAGCGCGCCCGTGATGTCATTACAGCATTGCGTGATCTGGTCGTGTCGCTGGCGGAGTTCCCGGATCGCGGCAACCATCCCCCGGAATTGAGGGAGCTCGGGATTCTGGAGTACAGGGAAGTGTTTTTCCGGTCCTGGCGAGTCATCTACCGGCGAATCGGGGAAACGGTGTATGTGTATGTGATCGCGGACGGCCGGAGGGATATGCAGACCCTGCTGATGCGGCGGTTGTTGACACGATAGCTCCTCTTTCGACCGGCGGGGCGCCGGTCCAGTACTTACAGGGCAATTTCCTCCGCCTGGAGCGGGCTGGAGCGTTCAGGCTCTGAGAAGCCTCTCCGCCCCTGATCCTGATGCGTCACTTTAACAATAGTTTAAGAGCTTGTGTAAACACTAGAATAATAACAACTTGTCCGCAACAGCTTGTCTACGCGCTCCGGGTTTCGTACTCTCTTACAACCATACGACTTCTGGCGCATTAGTTGCTCACACTGGGGTTGTATTTCCCGTATCAACCGCGGGAAACGGGAGGTGAGGGCTACGGAGGGGAAACCAGTGAACGCCGCATTCCGGATGAGAAACCACACTCTGTCGTGGCTGCTGAGGAGCGGGCTCCTGCTGCTGGTGCTGCTGGCGCCGGCGATGGGGATCGCGCAGCAGAGCACCTACATGATCACCTATGGGACCGACTCCAACACCGATGAGGGCGACGATGATTTCGTGCAGGTCCTCTTCCTCCGGCTCCCGGAGACGCTGAAGGACTCTGTCTACCTGCGCGTGTTTGACGCCGACTGCGGCGGGCAGCATGACGCCCGTTACCGCGGCGAGTTCAACACCACGACCACGTTTTCTCTCTACGGCGGCCCCGGGGCGTACACGACAGCCGGCCTGAAAAGCGCCACCCCCTCCGCCACGGCGCGCCATACCGGAACCCAACTCGCCCAGCTCGCCCTCGGCGAGGACAACTTCAAGGACAACCAGTGGGTCAACCTTTCCGTAATCGCTCCCAACCAGGGCGAACTGGTCGACGAGTACTATTACCTGAAACTGGTCGTCGAGGGCGGTCCGGGCGATGACGGGAACATTTTCCTCGTCGAGCCCAGCCGTGTCCCCCAGCGGAATCTTATGCCGGACGGTGCAGAGCTGTTCACCTACGCTCCCACCATCCGTCTGCCCAACCCGGGCGTGTTCGCGGAAATGCGGTTCATGGTCCCGGAAAGCGTACGTGAGATTACGGTTCACGGCTTCGACGTTACCGGTGCGACCATCGGCGTGGAGACCGCGTTTCGTTCCAATCTGCCGGTGCAGACCGGCGGCCAGAACGAGTGGGCCACCAGCTCGGTAGAGCTGGATCGCATCGAAGTAGGCCGTCTCTGCGCGCTCCGCTTCGAGGGCGGCGCGGAGATGCCCAACGACGGCGGCTTCTATGTCACCGACGACTCCGGTAACCTGCTGCCCATCGAGCTGCCCATCTACATCCAGCGGCCCAACACCCCGCCGATACCGGTGATCAATACCGAACTGCTGGCCGATTGCAAGACTGTTTTGTTCGACGGCTCGCAAACGACCGATCCCGACGGTGACGCGCTGCAATTCACGTGGGATTTCGGCGACAGCGCAACCGGCTCCGGCAGCCGTACAGCGCATACGTACAGGTCACCCGGAACCTACCAGGTCCGCAGTATCATTGAAGAAGCGTCCGGGCGGGTGAACAACGCGGTTTTACAGGAAATGACGGTACTGGTGAACAGTCCTCCGGCCGCGGAAGCCGGTGCGGACATCACCTGCACACCGGGCCGGGAGTTGACCTTTGACGGCGGCGCGTCCTCCGACGCCGACGGCCAGGTGGTCGCCTACTACTGGGACTTCGGCGACGGCTACAAGGCGCAAGGCCCGGCCGTCACCCACCGCTACGAAAAGCCGGACTTCTATACCGTAACCCTGCGTGTCGAGGACAATTCCGGCACGCCCTGCAATTTCGACACCGACGAGCTGGAAGTCTGGGTGAACGCCGCGCCGGTGGTGGAGATCGGCGAGGACATCATCGCTTCCGTAGACGAGTCGATCACCCTGAGTGGGGCGAACAGCCAGGACAGTGATGGCAGCATTACGTCGTTCGTGTGGGACATGGGCGACGGGACCACGCTGGAAGGCATGGAGATCACCCACGCCTACGCCGCGCCGGGAACGTATGACGTCACCCTGGAGATCGCCGACAACAGCGGCGCTCGGAACAACACCGCCGGCGACCGGTTGCAGGTGTTTGTCAACGACCCGCCGGTGGCTGACGCCGGCCCGGATCACCGTGTCGCCACGGATGAAGTCATCACCTTCGACGGGGCCGGCTCCAGCGACAACGACAACTCCCTGATCCGCTACACCTGGGATTTCGGCGACGGCAGCTCAAAGGAAAACGGCATGGTCACGCGGCACAGCTACACCGATCCCGGCCGCTACCGCGCGGTGCTGGAGGTGCAGGACGATTCCCGTTCCACCACCGACACCGACACCGATTCCACGCTGGTGATCATCAACTTCCCGCCGGTGGCCGAAGCGGGCGAGGACCAGTGGGTGACGGCGAGTGATGTGCAGTTTGACGGCAGCGCGTCTTCGGACGAGGATGGCGTCATCACCGCGTACCACTGGGAGTTCGGCGACGGCTACACGGGGGAAGGCCCGCAGCCGGTGCACGTGTTCGCCAACCCCGGCGTGTATACCGTCACGTTAACCGTGACCGATGATTCCGAGACCTCCACCGAGAGTACGTCCGACCAGATGCAAGTGATCGTGAACCATCTGCCCATCGCCGACGCCGGGCCGGACGTGATCGGCGCGCCGGGCGTGGACCTCACGTTTGACGGCAGCGGGTCGTTTGATCCCGACGGCAGCGTGGAGAGCTACGAATGGGAGTTCGGCGACGGCGAGAGCGGGACAGGTGTGAGCGCCATGCATGCGTTCAAGAATCCCGGCAAGTATACCGTGCTGCTGACGGTGCGGGACAACACCGGTCACTCTTCTGCCTTGAGCTACGACCAGGCGGAAGTGATCGTGAACCAGGCCCCGGTGGCGGAAGCCGGGCTGGAAGTGCGGGTCGCGCCGGGCGATGAGGTGAAGCTCAACGGCGGGCGTTCCTACGATCCCGACGGGGAAATCGTCGCCTACGCCTGGGACTTCAGCGACGACCACGAGACGGTGGAAAAGAAGAAAGCAACCCGGGTCTTCGAGGAGCCGGGGATTTATGTCGCCACGTTGACCGTGACCGATGACGCCAAGGTGGACAACTCCACCACACAGGACCGTGTCCTGATCAAGGTCAACCACCAGCCGGCGGCGAACGCGGGCGAGGACGTCCACACTTCCAGCCGGACGGTGACCCTGGACGGCGGCGCTTCCAACGACGCTGACGGGGACCGGTTGTTCTTTACCTGGGATCCGGGCGACGGCGGTAAACCCTTGAAAGGCAAGACCGTACAGCACACCTATAAAAGAGGAGGCAGTTATCCGGTTATCCTGACGGTGGACGACGGGACCGGGCTCGACAACGCCACTGCCACCAGCTCCATCACCGTGCAGATCAACGAAGCCCCCGTCGCGGAAGCGGGTGAGGATATCACCGTGTGCGCCGGGGAAGTGGTGATTTTCGACGGCGGCGCGTCGGTCGACCCCGAGGGCGGCCTCCTCAAATACTACTGGGACTTCGGCGACGGCTCCACCATGATGGGCGTCAATCCGACCAAGATCTACGACACGGGCGGGGTTTACCTGGTCACGCTGCGGGTCGAGGACGATTCCGGCCTGGAGGAGGGCTCCTCGAGCACCGACCAGATCGTGGTACGTGTGGCGGAATCTCCGGTGGCCGCTGCGGGCGAGGACCAGACTGTGTGCGCCAACACCACTGTCCAGTTTGACGGGTCGAAATCGACCGACGTGGACGGCCTGGTGAACAGCTACCAGTGGGACTTCGGCGACGGCGGCACGGGCGGCGGCCCCACCCCGACCCATGTCTACACCAGCCCCGGAACCTACCGCGTCACCCTGATAATCACCGGCGACCGGATCGGCGACTGCAACAACACCGGAACCGACGACATGCTGGTCACGGTGTACGAAGCGCCGTTTGCAGTGTTTGAAAGCGTCACCCAGGCGGGCCTTGGCGAGGCGCTGACCTTGGACGCTTCCGCCTCCACCGGCGGCGGCGCGGAGATCGCCGAATACGCCTGGGACTTTGGAGACGGCCAGTCCGCACAGGGTGAAATCGTCGAGCACACCTTCGAGAAGCCCGGCAATTACCGGGTGAGGTTGACCGTGCGTTCCAACACCGACACCGACTGCAACCAGACCACCACGCAGAACCTGGTGTTCATCAACGCCGCTCCCGTGGCGCAGGCCGGCGAGGCCATCCTGGCCGGGACCAACCAGGTGGTGACGTTCAACGGCATGGGCTCGAAAGATCCCGACGGCGCGATTACGATGTACGAGTGGGACTTCGGCGACGGCGCGACCGGCGTGGGTGTGCAACCGCGCCATCAGTACGATCAGGCCGGAGAATACGAGGTCGTACTGCATGTCCGGGACAACACCCAGCTTTCCAACAACTACGATTACGACACCCTGCTGGTGACGGTAAACGATGCGCCACAGCCGATCATCACCGCCGACGAGGTGGTGTGCGCCCAGACCCCGGTCACCTTCTCCGCCGCAGCCACCATGGACGATGACGCGAGCGGGCTCAGCTATTCCTGGGTCTTCGGGGACGGCGGAACCATGACCGGCGAAGAGGTGAGCCATACGTTCAACTCACCGGGCCGGTATGAAGTGACGCTGCTGGTAGATGACGGCCGCGGGGTGGGCAACAGCCGGGCGCAGACCACAATGACCGTGACGGTGAACGATCCGCCCATCCCCGACCCCGGCCACAGCCGTATCGTGTCGCCGGGCGAGGACGTGGTGTTCGACGGGAGCGAATCCCGTGACCCCGACGGCGAGATCGTGCAGTGGCGGTGGGACTTCGGCGACGGCATGACCGCGCCGGACGCGGAGACGGTCCACGCCTACAGTACGCCGGGCGTTTATACCGTGACCCTGACCATCACCGACGATTCCGGTACGCCCTGCGGTACGCAGGAGAAAGCCATCGAGGTGCGGGTGAACACGCCGCCGGCGGCCGACGCGGGCGGGGACCGTGAAGCCTTCGCGGGCGGCGCGCATGACGCGGTGGTGTTTGATGCGTCCGGCTCATCCGATCCCGACAACGATCCCCTGACCTTTTCCTGGGACTTCGGCGACGGCAACACCGCCAACGGCCCGAAGGTGATGCACGCCTATGATGAACCGGGAGTGTATACCGTGCGGCTGCGGGTGGATGACGGCACCAAGACCACCGCCGGCGAGGCCTGGGACGAGATCACGGTGACGGTGAACGCGCGGGAGTAAGCGGTGTTCTCCACCGGACTGCATAAGGAAGAATGCCCGGCCAGGCATGGCCGGGCAACCTGCGACCGGCGAGGGTGTCGGTGCTACACGCCTGACCGCATGACATCAATACCACACCCGCAGATGCACCGTCACATTCCGGCCCCGTTCCGCGTAGCTGATCCCGGCGCTGCGGTTCTTCACCGCACGGCTCAGGTGCTCCACATAGGTCGCATCGGTCAGGTTGCGCACAGCGACAATCACCTCCACAGGTGCCTGACGCGAGCGCTCGCTTCCGGGTTTCATCCGCCAGCTCGCGTCCACATCGAACACGTGAAACGGGGCGGTGGTGGTTTCGCCGAACGACGGCGCCACCCGATCCTGCGCCGCGGCGTGACGCCCGCTCACGGTCGCCTGCAGCGCGCCTTTCGCCGGCTGCAACGTCACCGCCCAGCGGGCCTCCAGCGGGGGAATTTCCGGCAACGGCGCGTTCGTCTCCAGGTTCTCTCCCAGGGTCCAGGCCACGCTGCTGCGCCAACTCACCAGCCGTGTAACCGCCACCGACCAGCTCGCCTCCGCGCCCCACAGCCCCGCACGGTCCAGGTTGACGAATCGCCTGGCATACGCGGGCGGGATACAGGGCAGGAATTGGCGGGGCAATGTTGTGTCAACCGCCGCCGAAATGTAGTTTTCCACCATTGACCCGAACCCGGTGAGGGCGACCCGGCTGTGTTCCGTGTCCCACTCAACCCCCAGCTCCGCCTGGTGGTTGACCTCCGGGTCGAGGGACGGGGCGCCGAAATACTCGTAGCCGTCCATGCCCACAGTGAGGTGGTTGATGTAGCGTTCCGTAAGGCTCGGGAAGCGGGCGCCTCGACCCAGCGCCAGGTGCGCGCTCCAGGCTTCTTCCGGCCGCCACCGAAGCGTCAGCGCCCCGCCCAGGCCATGCAGCGTGGTCTCGTCGATCGCACCGTACTCGGCCAGCATCTGCGGAGCGGGCTCCTCCGCGCCGGCGGTGTTCAGATCCCAGCGCAACGCCGGTGTGAGTGTCCACTCGCGCGCGGGCCGCCGGCTCCAGGTTCCGTACACGCCCAGCGTCGTCTGGTGGCTCGCCTGCCAGATGGCGTCCTGAAACGAGCGTGGCGGCGTAAACCGTTGGCCATTGCAGGGGTTGACCGACACGATCCGGTCACGGACGCCGTTCTTCTCCAAACGGTCCACCGTCACTCCCAGAGTCAACGGCGTGTCCAGGCCCGCGTCCAACCGGGCTTCCAGCTTGCCGCCGAGGGTGGTGGCGTCGACACTCGCCACGGCGTCCACGAGCACATGATTGGGACGGCCCCGGTTATCCATAACATGGTCCACGAACCCGCCGTACACGCCCCCGCTCAGCAGCAGCACCCGCGGGAGCAGGCCCCGGCCCTCCCACTGCACCATCCAGAGCCGGGAATCGTCACGGCGGGCGTCCATCGGCAAACCCACATAGTCGATGTCGCGCCCCCAGGACTGCCGCCAGGTCAGGTCGATCCGGTGCTTCGCGTGGGGCTGGAGGGCGAAACGGGCGGTGTAGTCGGAGATGTGGAACGCAGAAGGGACCGTGTTCCCGTCGCCGTCGGTGTAGGCGTCGAACACCTTCCGGCCTCCGCTGAGGAACAGGCCCCAGCCCCGGCCGCCGTAACTCGCCTGCAAACGCCCTTTGACCCCGTCGCCGTTGCTCTCGTAGCCGGTGAACGCGCCGACATGAAACCCATCGCCGGTGATGTCCGGCCGTTGCAGCTCAAGCGTGATCGCCCCGCCCAGGCTCTGCGCCGCGGCGACGTTGTACGGCCCCTTCTGCACCCTCACCCGCCGGAGATCCTCCACCTGCACCTGGGCGGTGACGGGGTCCATGCGGTTGGGACAGGCCGGGTCAGTCACCGCCAGGCCGTCGATGCGCACCGCGAGCTGGTCCCGTTTGAACCCACGAATCACCGGGTCGGAGCCATACACGCCTTTCTTCACCACACCGTACCCGGGCTGCCCCTGGAACAGCTCAGCCACGTCCCGCGGCATAGCTCGATGCAATTCACGCTGGGGGATGATCTCACCGCCTGGCCCCTGTTTGGGTGAAACGGTGTAAAGGATCTCTTCCGTCGCCACCGGTTGCGCCGCCAGTTCGAGCACGACGTCGCCCATCAGGTCCAGCGACCGGACCGGGAACACCGCATCGGCATACCCGACACGCGACAGGTACAAGCGCCCCCTGTCGGTCGAGGGAAGGCGCAGCACGAAGCGGCCTTCGGCATCGGTGTGGGTGAACCGTCCCGACAGGGTTTCCACGACATCCACGGCGGGAACACCTTCCCCGGAACCGGCCTCGATCACACGGCCCCGGAGTTCGGTGTACGCCCACGCTCCCGTCGCGATACACAGGTTGAAGAACACGTGAATAAGCAGCAGGAATAGCGATAATACACCGGCGCGGAAGGTTGTAGGCATTGCACGGCCCTTTCACGTGTTGAGGATCATTGAAGAGGGTAGCGCCTGGCTGGGCTCGATGCAAGGAAAACGGAAAGGGTGATCATAACAGTGGAGGTTTTAGTGACTTATGGATATTCTTGTCGCCTGCATGACTGGCGAAGGCGCCGGATACTCACACTCGCGAATATAATGTCCCATGATGTCTTCCTCGCGTAACAGACTGTATCAAAATGCGCAACGAGTGTCATTCCCGCGATGCCGGGAGCTGAAGCGTAGCGTAGCTTGCGGTGTCCCGCAGTTTGGGACAGCTGCCCGGGGCAAATCCCATCGAACCACTCACTTCAGGCGTAGCACGGATATTTCACGAAACAGGAGCAATGTGCTCAGGGTTGTCGGGTGAATGCACAAATCCGTTTGAACCCGGCGGTTCCGCTGGTAGATTATATACATACAAAAGGAGCCGCCATGCGTATACACCTGATCGCCATCAACACCGCATTGATGCTGACTATCCTGTTGTGTGTTCCTGTTTGGGCTCAGATCGAGATCTCCGGCCCGCAAAGCGGTGTGCTGGCGAGTGACGAATACATCGTCACCGATTCGCTTTTTGTCATGGCGGGCGAGGAGTTGACCATCGAGGCCGGTGCGGTGCTGCGGTTTGAGACCTCCCACGGGTTCGGCGTCGCAGGGCGGCTGAACGCCATCGGAACCGAAGAGGATTCCATCCACTTCATCAGCGATCCGGAAGGCCCGGGCAGTTGGGGCGGACTCGATATCACCGCCACCGCTTCTCCCCTGACAAACATCAGTCATTGTATCATCCGCCACTCTTCTACATCCGCCATTGATGTGGACAGTGTAGACATCTCCATCGCCCACTGCCTGATCGAGAACAATCCCGGCGAAATTCGGGGCGGAGGAATTTCCATCCGCGGCGAAGCCTCGCCCGACATCGGCTACTGCCGCCTCGTCAACAATTCGGGCAACCTGGACGGCGGCAATATCTACGTTTACATCGGATCCTCACCAACCATTCACGACTGCTGGATCGAGGAAGGAGTCACGGAATTTGGCGGCGGGTTGTACTGTACGGGCGCGTCGCCCATCATTGAGCGCTGCGTGTTTCTGAACAACGAAGCCGAGTTCCTGGGCGGCGGGATTTATTCCTATGCTTCCCAACCTATTGTTTCGCAATGCACTTTTGTCGGCAACGATGCGGGCGATGCGGGCAGCGGCCTGTTATCCTACCATTATGGCCCTCTTATGATCAATTGCCTGTTTTACCAGAACCTCAACGGCGGTTTTGAAGTGATCGAAACCGCCTTTACCGGTAGCGCAACACACAATCTCTTCTACGACAACGATGGCGGCGACGCGGTCGGTCTCATCCCCGAGGGCATGGGCGAACTGACCCAGGTCAATACCTGGGGAGATTCCTGCGATCAATACCAGAACCTGTTTATGAATCCACACCTCGCAAATCCGGAGGAGGACAACTTTGCCTTAACGTGGGAAAGCCCCGGCATCGACGCCGGAGATCCTTCCGGCCCCTGGGACGACGACACCACGCAGCCCGACATCGGCGCTTACCCTTTCCCCCAGCAGCTTCTGAGTGGTCCGCAGCAGGGCGCCCTGACCGCCGCCAATTACCGTATCGACGACAGCCTTTACATCCCTCAGCAGCAGACCCTGACAATCGAAGCCGGCGGCGTCCTGCGTTTCAACCAGTGCGCTCTGATCGTACAGGGAGAATTGCAGGCCCAGGGCGAGGAGGGCGACAGCATCCGGTTCACCGACACCGGCTCGCTGGGCTGGGAGGGCATCGACTTCCTGTCCGGTTCCTCCACCAACTCCCTGATCAACCACAGCGTCATCACCGCCAGCACCAGCAGCGGCGTGCAGGCGCTACAGGCCTCGCCCACGATCCGCGACAGCCGCCTCTCCTTCAACATCAATTCCGGGCAACGCGGCGGGGGAATCAAGCTCCTGAACTCCGCCTCCGCCACCATCGAACGGTGTGTGATCACGGATAACTCAGGCGAGCTGGACGGCGGCGGGATCTATTGCGCGGACGCATCGAATGCGGAAATCTCCGATTGCATTATCAAGAACAACTCCTCCGATTTCGGTGGGGGCGTGTACACCAACTCCGCCGACATCACCCTGACCAACTGCCTGCTGGTGAGCAACCACGCCGGCTGGTACGGCGGCGGGCTGTACGGCTACAACACCGACTCGGAAATCCAGCGGTGCGTATTTGTGAACAACCACGCCGACAGGAAAGGCGGCGGCATCCACAACCGTTTCGCCGGCATGACCATCCAACACTGTACGCTCTACAACAACAGCGCCGACACCACCGGCGGCGGCATCCAGATCTGGGACGGTTCCGATGCGGATCTGCGTAACACCCTGGTCACCGGCAGCAGTCCGGAAGGGATCTACCAGGAAACTCCCGAAGATGCCGATGCCGCCTACAACCTGGTCTGGAACAGCACATCGGACAATTTTGGCGGCGATGGGGGAGGAGGCTGGGGTGTCAACAGCCAGGTCAACCTCAACGGAGATTCCTGCGACGTTCAGTTCAACCTGAGCCTGGACCCGTTGCTGATTGACCCGGAGGACGGCGATTTTCATTTGCAGGCGGGGTCGCCCTGCATCAACGCCGGCGACCCATCGCTGCCCTACGATCCCGATGAGTCTGTCGCCGATATCGGCCGCTATTTCCGTGTTTATAACGCGCCCTGTTTACAGGTGCTCGATCCTGTCGTTGACTTTGGCGAGGTCGTCATCGAGGATTCCACCGCCACGCAAACCTTGCGTGTCAGCAACACCGGCGGTTGCATGCTCAACATCGACAGCACCGTGACCGCCCTCCCCGACAGCGTCCTCTGGGTCACGCCCCAGGCCGTGGAGGTCAATCCCGGCGACACGGTATCGCTGGTTGTGTCCTGGCAACCATTGACGGAAACCGAGTTGACAGGAAACTCGCTGTCGCTGTACCACAACGACCCGAACCTGAACAACCCGCAGACCATCTCGCTGGAAGGCTACTCAGTAAGCACCACACAGGAAGGCGTGCCTGCCTTGCCGCTGACAACACGTTTGGCTCCCCCGTATCCCAACCCTTTCAACGCCACGGTTGCCGTGCCGCTGGAGCTGGCGCAGAGGCAACAGCTACGTCTTGAAGTGTTCAACATCCTGGGGCAACGGGTGGCGACACTGGTGGACCAGGAGGTAGTGGCGGCTGGATATCACCGTTTGCTCTGGCGGGCGAGCGGCATGGCCAACGGGATCTATTTCATCCGTATGCACACCCCGCATGACGTGCAAACACAGCGGGTGATGTTGCTGCAATAGCAGCATGAATCATGCCACCTGTTTCTGCAAATATGCAGCTATTTTCTATCCCGCTACCGGATCAGGGTCATCTTTTTCGCGTAGCGTTCCTTGCCGATTTGCAGCACGACCACATACACGCCGGTCGCCATGCCGTCGCCGCTCCACACCGCTTCGTATTCCCCCGCAGGTTTGCGTCCCTGCGCCAGTTGCGCCACTTTCTGCCCCAGCACGTTGAACACCGCCAGGTGGATCTCGCCCGCCTCCGCCAAACGATAGGTGAGCTGCACCTGGTTGTTGAAGGGGTTGGGGAAGGGCGGCAGCAGTTCAGTGGCATAGGGCAGCGCGCTTTCACCCGGGCCGTCCTCCACGTACTGTATCACATCCAGCACAATAGGAGTTTCAACCACGTACTCACCATAGAGATCCCGCCATTCCAGCACCCATTCATGGCTGCTGCCCGGCGGAATACGCGGCCCGAAGACCTCAAACGGCACCTGTTCGGAGGACAGCGAATAGACTGTCACCGTATCTTCAATAGCGTAGGCGCTGTGGTCCAGCTCGCGGCTGTAGAGTTGCACCGGCGCCCCGTTGAACAGCGACACGAGGCTCCAGTAGGGCGTATCAAAGGAGGCGTCCAGCGCAAGGCCGACCATGGGGTTCTGCTGCGTTTCATCGAGCACGACCAGGGTGTCCCAGATGGCCTCATGCAGGTTCAACCGCATTACTCGCGAAGTGGGCTCGTTGTCTAAACTCTGATAATACAGGCACTCCCCGGTTTCATCATCGGGGTTGAAGGTCAGCGTACGGGCAATCTCCAGCAACGGGACAACCCCAATCTGAGCTCCCATGCTGTCACACATGACCACGGTGGAGTCGCCCGCGCCGATATAGAACCGGTGAAGATCGGGATCAAAGGCCAATCCGTAGGCTCCCCCGTCAGTCACCATCACCGCCAGCGCTTCGTCAATCTCCCACAGGGCGTTCATATGGTATACCGTGTCCGCCAGTGCGGCGTAGAACCCGTCCGCGCCGTCGGGTGCGAGATCCACGACCTCCTGATCCACAAACACCTCGGGCATGGGGAAGGAATCCACCACCACGCCTTCATGATCCACTTCCCAGATATGGTGGTTGTCGGTCAGGTGGGAGCCCCATAAAAAGACACTGGAGTCCCGCAGGGTGAAACCGACGAGATCCACTGCATCGGCGAAATGCGCCGGTAACAGGATTTCGCCGTCCATCTCCCAATCCATCTCAAGTGTACTGCGCACAACCGGAATAAGCTCGATGGCGTCTTCGCCCAGGTTGGTGACGAGGAAGTTCTGCTCCAGCGTATCGCCGTGCTGGATGGTTTCCATAACCTCTTCGGGTTGGATCAGAATGCCGCCTCCGGGTGTGGACGGTTCCAGCTCGGCCGTCAGCTCGACCTGTTCATTCTCATCAAATTCGACATCGGATTGCATCCAGGGGTTGAACTCGGCGGCGATGACGAAGACCTCATAGGTTCCCGGCAACACTCGAGGCATCACCGCATAGCCGTCTTCATCGGTGAAAGCTGTGATCTCGTTGGATCCCAGCACGACCCGCGCATCCTCAATGACTGTCCCGGCGGTATCCGTCACCAGCACCTGCAAGGAGGAATAATCGAACATGTTGTCCAGGTAATCATGCGCCAGGTGGACCTTGAGCAGCCCCGCGCCGCTTTCGTTATCAAACCCCGCTTCGCCCACATCTTCCGCGCTTCCGATAATGGCTTCGCACAGTTCCTCCGGTGTGGCCTGGGGATGAATGGAACGAAGCAGTGTGAGCGCGCCGGCGGCGTGAGGCGTGGCCGACGACTCGCCGGTGTAGGTCGTATAACCACCCGTCCAGGAGGTGGTCGGCGTACTCGCGGGCGCCAGAACCGTCGGCTTCATCAGGCCCATCTGGTCGCCGTCTTCATAGGGATAATCCCGGTAGTTGTCGGGATAGGTGTTCTCGTACCACTCGGTCGGCCCGACGGTGCTGTAGTAGTACGGTTGCCCGCCGGAGGTGTGCGCGCCGATACTCATCAGCGCCGCGGTCCCCCCGATCAGCGTCTGTTCTTCCGGCAGCCAGGGATGCGGACAGCGAGCGGGCGCGTTGATGTTCAACGGCTCGTTGCCGTCGCCGTTGTTGCCCATGGAATTCGCATGGATCATCCCGCCCAGCAGGGAGAATTCCTGCGTGGTGCGGTGGGTGACATCCATCGCGTCGAAATCGTGCTGGTAGGACATGGAGCAACTGATCACCAGGGCGCCGTTATCGAGGGCGTACTGTACGGCGAGGGGATGAGTGGCTTCGCTGGACCAGCCGCTGTTCCAGTTGCGAATGACCATCAGCTTTGCATGGGGAGCCACGCCGGTGGTGTCGCCGGCGGTCCCGTTGCCTACCAACACCCCCGCGCTCTTGGTGCCGTGTCCCTGCACATCGTCCAGATCGTGGTTGTCATCGTAAAAGTTCCAGCCATGGATATCATCGATATACCCGTTGCCGTCATCATCAATGTTGTTGTCAGGGATCTCGTCTTCGTTGGTCCAGAGCTGGCCGCTCAAGTCGGTATGGTCTGTGTCGA
Organism: uncultured bacterium; assembly: GCA_964648415.1. Taxonomy (GTDB): domain Bacteria; phylum Electryoneota; class Electryoneia; order Electryoneales; family Electryoneaceae. The sequence goes on from CAZYOC010000027.1 coordinate 14,817, forward strand.
TGCCTGTGTCGATGACAGCCACCAGCGCGCCCCGGCCGTAATACCCCAGGCTCCACAGAGCGGTTGCGCCCATGTATTCAACGCCCCAGCCGATCTCGTCGAGTTCCACATCGCCGGGATCGGTCCATGGGGCCTCGTCTGTCGCTTCTTCAAAGGAGATAGGACGGTCGTAGCAGATGGTACGCACTTCTCTGAGCTGAGCCAGCTCCTCGACACGGTCGGCCCGAAGCTTGAACACGTACCCATTGGCGATCCAGAGCGGCTGCAGGTCTTCCGCCCGGCCTTCCACGTACTCGTCTTCGATCCAGCGGATGGGACGAGCGGCCACCTGCTGCAGGTGGTTCTTCAAGCGATCAACCACATGCACCCGTCGTTCCGGCAGGCTCATGCCTTTGATCTCGAGCCTGACTTCCGAGGAACTCAGGGGTTTGTTGAACAACACCAGGAGAGGAATCATGCTGTCCGGTTCGGCCTGCCGCAGTACATCTTCGAGACCGCCATCGTAGCTCGCGCGTGCCTGGACCGGGACGCTCCCTGCCGCTACCAGCAGGACCACCACAGCCGCTACACCCGCCCTCAAGAGGAAAGCGTGTACCTTCATATCGTAAACCCACCGCACAAAGTTTCGGGTTGCGCGCCTCCATGCTGGTGTCGTTTCGCTATATGGACGTCAGTTCCGGCGCCTCGTACACGTGAGCTTCTCAAGGATGCAAACCACTCGCCACATCCACGACACCTTTTCTGTCCTGAAAAACAAGTTGTTACGTTCGCGACCAGGCCCTTTTTCGGGTGTTTGCAGCACTCTTGCGCAGTTCGCACAACCCGGACGGACTCACACAAGTGCTACTTCAGCACGGTCGCCTTCCGTATTATACGAACGTTCCCGGCCCTCATGCGAATGAAATAGACCCCGCTGGCAAAATTCTCAGCCCTCCAGACCAGCTCATGCCTCCCGGCGGCGAGGCGGTTTTCCATGAGGACATCCACCCGTCGTCCCAGCACATCGAACACCTCCACCTGCACCTCGGCCGCATGCGGCAGCTCCAGCTGCAGGGTCGCCTGCGGGTTGAACGGATTGGGATACGGCCCGGTCAACGCGAACTCTCGCGGCAAGCCATCTGCCTGATTTTCTTCAACGTCCAGGCCGCCCTCGCGAATGCGGAAATCATCAATGTAGAAGCCGGTCCCCGCCCCGAAGGGGTTCGATGTCGCGCTCAGCCAGACCACGATATTGCGGGTCCGGTTGGAGAAATGCTGCTCGATTTCAAACGTCTCCCACTCCTCCTGAATGCCTGTACAGGTAAGCAGCGGGAAGCTGTCCGCGCCGACCTCCACGAGCGCCACTACGACTGTGTCCCCCATCCCCAGGTTCCATTTCGCGGCAAAATTGACAATCACGCCTTCATGGATGCTGAACATATTGCTGTAGACACGATCCCGGCGATTGGGCATATATTCGCCGCCGTCTTCCGCGCCCCAGTACAGGGAATGGGACGGGGAGTAGGAGGAGAGCGACGATACATGCCACTGGCCCTGGATCAGCCCCCAGGTTCCGTTGTTCTCCACCTCGAAATCGTCGTAAAAGCGGTATTCTCCCACGGTTACCGTCACCGTGTCCGCCAGGTATTCCTCGCCCTCCTGTACAAAACGGATGGGCAGACGCAGGAAGGTGTATTCCGGGCAGTCATTGGCGATGGTGATGACAAACCGGTCCGGCAGGGTCACCTCCTGGCCCGGGTTGAGCTGCTGGAGCACCCGTTCGCCCTCGTCGATGACAGCGTACCCGTTGGCGTCCGGCTCGACCAACACCGTCGTTTCGCCGATGCCATTGCGGCCGTCGTTGCGCAGCCGCACCGCCAGCTCGACCGTCTCGCCCGCCTCCGCCCAGTTGTTGCCGTTGCCTCCCGGAGCAGGATCATACACCGTGACCGTCTCAACACGTAGCAGGGACGAATAAATCTCGACTATCCGCCACTCGGTCCAGCTCGCGTCGTCCGCGTCGCTGAACTCGAATTGCAGCACGGCGCGATGCCGATCCGGGGCGATCCGGCTGACGGAGAACGTCACCGCCTGGTCCGCCTGTTCCGTCTCGAACACATCCACCGCTCCAAAGGACGCGGTCGCCTGCTCGATCGTGATATAGGGATCCGGCGAATTCAGCGTTACGGTCACCGCCTCGCCGACCTGCCCGCCCAGGTTCACCGCTGTAAGGTTCAGCGCGATGGTCTCGTTGTTGTCCACGTTGCCGTCGCCGTCTCCCTCCGACCCCTGGCTGCCGTCATCCACGATTTCCAGTTCCCGCACCCGAATGGCGGGGCCTTCTGGGCGCCGGTCCGTGGTCAGTCGGTACGCGCGGCCGTCGGTCAGGCTGCTCACCGCAACGGGCTGTTGACTTGCATAGGAGAGCTGCGTGGCGATCCTGCCGTCGGCGTTGCGAATGCCCACGGTTGAATAGTTCTCCGACTGGTCGCCGTCCATCACATCCAGGTAGTGAAACTCGATGACGCCATCGCCGGAAGCCGTCGGATACACCTCCGGGTCGTACAAAATCGCCTGGAAGGTCTGGTGGATGTCCTGGTTGAAATGGGGCAGGAGCTTCATGTGTGACCACTGCACGATGAAACGGCCCAGTTCCTCCTGGTACAGCCATACCACGCGCCCGCCCGCCATCACCAGGTCGTCCCAGAACGGCGCGACCAGGTTGTTCGGGCAGGGACCGCCTTCCAGATTCCAATTTCGGAACTGAACTTCGCCGGTGTCGCCGAATTGCAGCCAGCCATTGGTGCATACGGTGATGGTGTCAAATGGCTGCCCGTAAAACGAGAAATCAAAAGGCAACTCCAGCGCGGCGCTCTCGTCCTGTTCGTCCCAGTTGTCGGTAAAACCGAAATCGTTCCCGTCGCCGCCGTATTCCGGATCGACCTCGAACCAACTGAAGGTGGGATGCTGCCAGCAGGACGTGTCCAGATTGTCGAAGGCCGCATACCCATAGGCGTCCGGCTGCAAGGGGTTTGTGGAATCCGCTTCGCCGATGTGAAGCTGGAGGCGGCCGCTCTCCACACGGCCCGCCTGGGTGGCTGCGGTCCATTCCAGGGGGAGCTCCCAACCCCGATAGGCTCCCGGTCCGATGCTGAACGTCATCTGGCTGGAAATCGGCGCCTGGTTGCCGGGGTTCAACGACGGGAGCGTGGCGGAACTGTCGGTCATCGTGATCCAGGGGTGCTCGGCGGCCAGCCGTACGGTGGTCGCTTCGATCCCGGCGCTGCCGTCGTTGCGCACCGTGAAGGAAACGGTTTCTTCCGCACCCGGCCCGTCCCCTTCAATCACCGGATCGAGCACCACCAGACGCGGCGCTGAGATGGTCACCGGGATGCGTACGCTCGCTGTCTGGTTCTCGTCAAATTCCAGCTCCAGCACCAGTCCGGGGTCAAACCCGTCGGTCACATCCTGCGCCACCTGGACCTGGTAGTTCAGCGCCTGCGACAGGTTGCCCGGCGCGCCCAGGGCGTTGTAATCCTGTTCGGCCTGTGTGACCGTAACGCCCTCTTCCAGCGCGGTCAGCACACCGGAAAACGACCCGAGTGTACTGGTTCCGACGTTTTGCAGGGTCGGGGCCAGGGTCACCATGGCGTCCGGTGTCAAATCCTCGCTGAGGGCCAGGTTTTCCAACGCCACCGCCAGGCCGGTTTGCGCCACGACAATGCTGTCCTGCGCCGGAATGGTGTTGAAGCCGGCCGCAGTTACGGTCATCGTTCCCGCTTCCGGGAGGTTGTTGGTGAAGTCAAAACGTACATGGCCCGTAGCGTCGGTCGTACGGGTTACGGGACCAAAGCCATCGCCCACCAGCGTAACCGGAATGTTCTCCTGCGGTTGGTCATCGGTGTCGGTCACCAGCACCGGCAGGTCGTTGGTTCCCAGGGGCAAGGTGTCGGCGGCTGTCATGCTCAACGCCACCGCGTCGCCAGTCCGGAAGCGCAGGCCCGGATCGCCCAGCAGGTTGTAGGTGAAGAAATAGAAAAAGACCGATTCTTCTTCTGTGCCGAAATAGCGGTTGTTGGGGAAACCGTTGTAAATCCCCATCTTGCCGCGAAACATCAAGGGCCCCAGCAGAGTGTAGCCTTCGTGCAGCAATCCGGTGTAGAGGTTCATGCTGAGGCAATTGTTCCAGCGAGTGTGGGTGTTGTGTTCACTGGGTCCGATGAAGGCCACGCCGCCGGTGGGCTCGTTGAGGCTGCCCGCCCGGAGGAAGGCTTCGCCCAGACAGGGATCGCTGGCGCTCTCAAAATCCCCGCCGCCGCAGACAATGCTGGTCACGACCGGGAGCTGATGCGCATTGGTCAGGGCGATCACATCGTTCACAGTGAACACCGGGAAGGTCCAGGCGGTCGGGTTGCCGAACCCCCGGTAATTCACCCAGCTCACGCCCTGGTTTAAAATAGTGCTGATCGGCCCCGGCGTTTGCGTGGGAGGAAACCAGACGCTGTCCACATCGCTGAACCCGTTCTCCAGCATTTCCCGCCGGATCCAACTACTGGTCAATCCCGTGGAGCTGTAGGTGTTGTCACAAATGACCAGGCCCTCGGTCAACCAGTCGCTGTCCTCTTCCAGTCCAGCGCCCTGTTCATACAGCACCGTCTTGTTCCCGACACGCTGCGCCTCGATCAGGTTGGTCACCGAGAACCGGCCCACCCAGGCTTCCGGCCAGTAATCGTTCCCCTCAAGCAGAACGTAATCGTAATCGGTAATCACCTCGCCGGAAAACTCGCTTTCGATGTGATCACCCGGCATGCTCATGGCGTTTCCGAAAACCGGATCTCCCACCAGAAGGATGTAATCCGGCTTCACATCCAGGGTGTTCCACAAAGTTTGCACCTGGAACTTGACCGTGGCATAGGCGGGGTTGTTGTCCGTTTCAAGGATATGTACGACCGAGCCGGTCTGCTCGCGCCAGTCGATCCAGTTCTGCAGCTGGTTGACCATCATGGGATGCGCGACCAGGATGTAACTGGTCTGAGCGGCGGCTTGCCCCAGTTCGTCCAGCTCGTCTTCGGTCAGCAGACTGCGGTATACTTCACGGAACGCGGGCGAAATGGGCTGCGCAAGCGGTTCGGCGGCCGAATCCCGGCGCCGCTGAACGGTAAGCCGGATTTCATCGAGCACATGCCACTGCCCGTCGACCCGCTGATACGGCAGCAGCGCGACTTCGGTCATGCTGAGATCGCGGAACACGCCTCGCTGTCCCAGACTCACCGGCTGGCCGCCATCAGGAAGGACCCGCTCCAGCAAGCCGATCACGTCGGGATCGGTCAGAGGACGTCCTGGCTGGAGGTTGACATCCGACACCTCCCAACGCGTTCCTCGCGGGCCGGGCAACACGGTCTGGTAGGTCAGGGACCGGGCGGGCGCCTCCTTCGAACCGGTTTTCAGGGAGTGCGCGTACTCAGCGAGCGCATCCGCCAGGTCGGGGGCGGGGTGAACCGTCAGCACCGAGCGGCCCGCCTCGTAGGTCCGTTCTATCTCCATGCCCTCTTGCACGAAACGAACAGACGCGGCCGCCTGAACATGGGTTGCGAGGGTCAGAAGAAAGAGGGTAAACCATGCCAAAGAAACCGTGCGCATCATGCCTCCACCCGTCGTGATACTCTTTTTCGGCTCTCCCCCATTTAATAAAGTAGGCTCCGGAGGTAGTGGAGTCAATTCAACCGGCGGGGGGCCGAAGTAAATAAGGGGGGAGCCCGAGCGGCTCTTCTCCGGCGCTGGATCACTCCAGCGGAGCTTTTCGCCTTATATTTTGTGTTCCGGCGATTGAATGATGTGTCAGGATCCTCTGACATGAACCTCAACCTGGTTGTGCGCCATGCCGTTGGTCAGTATTGATCGTCTCAAACCAGGCCTGCTGATCGGCCGGCCGATCTACGATGAACAGCAGCGACTGCTGGTGGCCGAAGGGTTCCGTCTGGACCAGGACATCATCGAAAAGCTGCGCCGGCGCGGCTACGCGTTCGTCCATGTGAAGGATGGCGTCACGGATTACGCGCAGCCGGTCGACATCATTCAAGACACCACGCGCCGCAGTGTCTCCCGGAGTCTTCGGCATACCTTCCAGGAAGTCGCACATCATCGCGTGTTCCGCTCCATCCATCCTTCTGAGATTCGCGGACGGCTGCATCATGATCCCAAGCTGAAGCGGATGTTGCGGGTGACCGATGTCCGGCGTCAGGCTGGCGATCTGCTGGAAGACCTGCTGGACAGCCATGTCCGCATGTTTTCCTCTCTGCCCTTCCGCTCGACCAATTCAAAATCCACCGAACACGCCATCGACACCGCCCTGCTCGCCATCCTGGTCGGCCAGGAGCTGGGGTTTGACTGGCGCGACCTGGGCTCGCTGGCGTCATCCGCCCTGATCCACGACATCGGCAAAGAGATCCTGGACGCCCGCAACCTGGAAGATCATGTCAGCCCCAAGGAACGTTTTTCCCTGTATCGCCAGCACCCGCTGTTCTCCACCATGATCCTGAAGTCCAGCGACCCGGCCAGTTTCAAAGAGCAGCTTACCATTGAAGCTCACCACGAACAACTCGACGGCAACGGGTATCCCAACGGCCTGGTTGCGCAGGACCTGCCCCTGGAGCGACGGCGGCTGCGAGGCGAGAACCAGATCTACCGCCTGGCCCAGGTGCTCGCCGTGGCCAACCGCTTCGACAACCTGGTCTCCGGCGCGGCCACGGGACAGATCCTGACGCCGGAACTGGCGCTGGTGCAGGTGATCCGTGAATCCGGAACAGCATGGAATACGTTTGCGGTGAGAGCGTTGGTCAGCGTGGTGTCTGTGCTGCCGATAGGGGCGCGGGTACGCATCGCCCGGACCGAGTTTCCTGAAGCCGCCGGTCATTTCGGTGTCGTGGTGGAGACCAACGAGACCAACCCCCTGGCGCCCCTGGTGGTGGTGACCCATAACCCCTACCGGAAACGAGTGGAGCCATTCAAAGTGGACCTGTCCATTGATGAACGGCCAAGGGTGGAACTCGTCCTGTAGACAGCCGCAGTTTTCAGACTGCTCCTGCTTGCAGCACGGCCGTCTCGCCCGTGAAAAGGGGACTGTTACCTTTTCAAATCTTGCTATCAACTAATATTTGCAACGATGTGTCCGAAAAGGTAACTGTACCACTTTTTACGGGCTGTCTCACGATCAATTTCCGGAAAAATGGTACAGTTACCTTTTTAATTCGCACTGTATTAAACATAAAACTTCTCGCGGCAAAAAGGTAACAGTCCCTTTTTCCGGAAGTCTTTATCCCGGCTTGCTCTACTACGTTCACTGCAGATTCGTCCGGCGTTATCCATCGCAGATTATGATTTCAGACCACCCTCAAGCGCACAGCAAACCGGGCCATGCCACCTGTTTCGTGAAATATCCGGGCTAAGCCTGTTGCTGATCGAATCGAATCCCGGGCGGGACGCGCGTGCTACCTTCATCCCGCGAAGGCGACTCGTGGAGTATTCTGAACAGCCTCGCATCCAACATTCCGCACATCGAAAAGAAGGCGTCGCTCCCGAAGGAACGACGCCGCAGTGATTCCTCTTTCATTGGTCTTATCGGTGCGGCTCCATCGGGGCCATCCCCGTGCGGGCATTGGCAGCGACCGGCGGCATTGGCCTTATCACTGCTCCAGGCGCAAGGCGTGGAGCACCCTCCCAAAGGAGGTTCATGGAATGATAGTATTGGCTCGCAAATCAGACTGATATCCAGAAGGGTTCATTCCACGTATTCAGTGGGCTTTCCAACCCTGAGCCTGCCTGACTGCTTATAACCTACAACATGAAAGTGGTGAGCGGTATCAGTAAACTGGGAAAAGTTTTGTAGTCCTTTTTGCTACACGCTCAACTCAACATCTTGTTAATTAAGAAATTGCGTCCCTGTGTACAATACTGCATGCAAGTTCGGCCAACGGTGGACGGTATTCTTATGACCAGGCGTTGTTCTCCGCCGACATCCTCGCGGCGTATCAACAGCAGTGTTTCGAGTCAGATACAGAAGGACATTAAGCAATCCAAGAGAACTGAAAAAGATGTCATTATTGTAGTGATCATATTCTGCCAAGAGAAAAATCTACATATGCTTCTTGACAACCCGGATTGAATAAAGCTATCTTTACAGGGTTCGCAAAACAAAGTTAATTTTTTAAGGAGGAAACAGATGCAGCACGTAAGCGATCGCAAATACGCTCAGGACATGGGCCTGTCGGTGGAACAAGTCCGGAAGATGATCAAACGGCTTGATATTGAGTTTTTCTCCAGCGGCAAGGGCGACAGCATGGTGTACATGTTTGATCCGAACGACATGAATGATGCCTTGGCCTCTCAGAAGACGGCCAAGAAGGACCGGAAGCGTGGCCCGCGCAGGCGTAAAAAGGGCAAGGGCAAAGGCAAAGCGAAAACCGCCAACGAATAACCCGATGTGACGACCTCTGCGCCGGGATGGGGTTCCATCCCGGCATTTTTTTCTCATCGACAGGAAGCCTGTGTTCCCCGTTTCCCGTCATGGGGTTCGTTGCGAAAAATCCGGCCCTCCGCCCTGAAGTCCTGCCGGCCATTTTGAAAATGCCACGAAACCATACAATTACAATGATTTAACACCATTTTCCACGCCCCGTAAACCGGCATCAAGCCGACTCGATCCTGCACATGCTTCGCAGTCGCCCCCCGGGCACAATCCTTGCTTCACCACTTGACAAACGTGAGGTGAACCATGCTCGACAACACCACCTTTGATTTCCTGTTCAAACGGATGGACGGACTGCCGGCCTTGCATAAAGGGCTGGACGTTTTCTCCACCCGTCAGAAGATCATCTCATCCAACATCGCCAATGCCGAAACACCCGGGTATCGCGCCCAGCGTGTTACCTTCGAAGATCAATTGCAAAAGGTGCTTCGAATCAACGATACCGGGTTGTCGCAGACCAGCCACAGCCATATGCCCCATCAGCGTGCGATGCGCGAAATGGAGCGCGTACACCCACAGATTGAAAAGGACAGCGTGGAACCGTTCTTCAACGGCGTGAACAATGTGGACATCGAGAAGGAAATGACCGCCATGGCCTCCAACGGCATCCACTTCGAAGCAACCGCCAAGGTGCTGAACATCCGTTACAAGATGCTGCAGGGCGCCATCAAAGGAAGAGTTATATAGACAATCGCTGCCATAATGACACATTGACGCATGTCATTATGGCATACCCGCCTGGCATACACTTCGTTCATCAGAAGGCATACGAAACCCTGTCTCCTGAAACGCAGTACATCCACACTCGTGGTCCATTGCGCCAGCTATGAATCGTTCTGAGCTGCGCATTATCGTTCAG
>CAZYOC010000028.1:0-23950 GCA_964648415.1 uncultured bacterium
TCCACCTATTTCTTTAATTCCAAGGCACTTAGGCCGACTTTCGCATAAACCGAGTCTATATACCGTTTGGATCAGAACTGGAGGACTGGGACAGTATGGTACTGGAAGGCTTGGATGAGAGCGGGAGCTGTTTTGAAACCGGCTGGTAAGCTAGAAAGTCGTTGTTGGGTTCCTGGCTGGTAAGCGAGAAAGTCGTTGTTGGGTTCCTGGCTGGTCTGTCGTAAAGTGCAACAGACTTCCTACTGAGTCTGTTCCTGGGGCTTGAAGTATTTGGTCATGTGTATCGTCGTACCGCCATTGCTGGATTCAACTTCCACCTTATCCATCAAGTGCCGGATGATAAACAGCCCTCGTCCGCTGAGGGACAGCATGTTTTCGGGGTTGGTGGGGTCGGGCACTTCTTCTTCAACGAAGCCCTCGCCCTGATCTGTTATGGTGATGGTAATGGAAGTGTCGTTGGTGCGGATGGAAATCCCTACAGTTTTGTCATCAGCGAATTTGTTGCCGTGTATGATGGCGTTGTTGACTCCCTCTGAGACAGCGATGGCGATGTCGTCGCAGGCGTCTTCACTGAAGGGGAGCTGTTTGACGATGCTCCCCACCAGCTCGTCGACTTCCACGAGTCGGTCCTGCCGGGAGGGGATCACCAGTTTTTCGTCGAATGTGTTCATGTGCGTTTCACCACGACTACGGTTCGGTCGTCAGCGCCGCCACGGTTGAAGTTCCACTCTTTCGCAGCTCGTTCAATGCCCTCCGCCAGCGCTTTCGCGGATTCGGATCGGTGTCGCTTGACATAGTCGATCACTCGATCTTCGCCAAATTCCTCGTCGGATTCAGCCCCGGCCTCCTCGATCCCGTCGGTGAACATCACCACAATATCACCGGCGGCCAGTTCAACAGCCCCTTCGGTAAAGTGTCCTTTTTCAAAGACTCCCAGCAGCGGGCCGCCAATTCCCAATACCTGATGCGTATCATCCGCGCATATCCACAACGGCGGATTGTGTCCGGCATTTACATATGTCAGGGTAGCGGTTGCACGGTTCAGTACGCTGTAAAACGCCGTTACAAAGGCTTCCGGCCCAGTGGATTCAAAAAGGAATCGGTTAATTTGTTCGATGATGGTATGGATCGAATAGGTCGTTTCCACCCGGGATCGTAAAGCGCCCCTCAGACCGGACATGATCAGTCCGGCGGGCACCCCTTTGCCGGAGACATCGGCGATCACAATCCCCAGATCGTTCGCTGTAATGGGAATGAAATCGAAATAATCACCGCCGACTTCCGTGGATGATTTGTTGTGACCGAAGATGTCAAATCCGTCAAACACAGGCGGCTTGGAAGGGAGCAGGGTTCGCTGAATGCGCCTGGCGATGTTCAGCTCGCGCTCTCGCTCATGCGCTCGGACCAGTTCGCTGTGCGTCTTGGCGCGTGCAATGGCCACCGCCGCCTGAGCCGCCAGGTCTTCCATCAGGGGAAGATCCGCTTCCGTGTATAGTCCAGGAGTATCCGCTTCCAGGTTCATGCAGCCGACGACATCGCCGCCGCTGATGATGGGTACCGCCATTTCGCTGTTTGTCCGGCGCCGCGCATTGACATACCTCGAGTCCTTCGATACATCCGGAACAATAGCGGGGGTGGCATTGGCGACCACCCAGCCGATTATGCCCTCGTTGACCTTGACATGCACCAGGTCATGCCGCTCGGGCGAATACCCCCTCAGTACTTCCGCTTCGATAGAGCCGGTCTCGTCCAGCAGGAAGATGCCGGCCGCGTCATAGGCGCGCAGCTTTTTCAGCCCGTCCACAATCGCTTCGAGTACCTGCTTTGTGTCAACCGCCCGGGCCAGCAGGTCCGAGATTTCACTCAAGAGCACAAGCTCCTGCTCACTCTGAAGATGGTGCAGGATTTGTGCCAGGTTGTCACGAAGATCGTGGAACGTTTGCGGGGTGGGATCTTCGGCCGTGGCGCCGGACTCGTTCGATCGTGTATCGATCCGGTCCAATAGCTCTCGCAACGAGGCGAGAACCTGCTCGACCTGGTGTAGATAGTCAGCGTTCACAAGCAGTTACGGCAGGAGTATGAGCCGGCCGCCTTTCCCCGAGCACACTACAGATTGAACGATGCAATCGCGCCTTCGACCGTATCATGCGAATCGAAAACCTGCACCAGCTTCGTGATCATGAGTAGCGATTTGATCTTGTCGGTCACCCGTGCGAGTTTCATGTCGCCCAGATTGTTGCGCACGGTGGTCAGACCGCCGATCAGGATGCCAAGGCCCGAGGAGTTCATCCAGTTGACCTTGCCCAGGTCCACGACGACTCGCTTAATGCCGTCGTCAAGGTGCTTCTGCAGCTCGTCGCGAAACTCCTTGGCTTCCGGGCCGCCCATGATCTTGCCCTTCAGCTCGATGACCACGACGTTCTCGTACACCTTCGACTTGATCTTCATGCCACGTTCTCCTATGCACTTCGCTGGTTGCTTTCGCTGCTTCAGACTGTTCACGATCAGGGCGGCGCCGGCTCCGGCTCGCACTCCACTGGGTAGAAGATAGGATTCTCCCCCACGCGGGACAAGAGGAAGGGGGCGGGCTCGAAAGAAATCGGCGCGCTGATTCCCGCCTTCCAGACTGTATCAGAATGTTCAATGGATCTCATTCCTGCCTTCCAGACTGTATCACAATAGGAAACACTCTCATTCCCGCGTAGGCGGGAATCCAGGCAAGGTGCAAGAAAATAATAAGTTAGCAATCCAGAACCAGTGTTGTGTTCAATAGGACGTTTTCACAGTTAACATATTGTAGTATATAAACATGACTGGATTCACGGCTGTCCTAAACTACAGGACACCGCAAGCTTCACTTCGTTCCGGTTCCAGCCTTCGCTGGAATGAGATTCCTCTCGCATTCTGCGACAGTCTGCTTCCCGGGAATGCGAGTGGGGTCTATCCTGCGACGGCCTGCTTTCGCAGGAATGACACGATGGGACAATTCTATCGAGCTTCAATAAAAACTCCCCCGCAATGACAAGCACTCCGGGGGAGAAGGAGGTTGCTGACTGGCTGTCCTTCACTTGATGAATGTCACCTTCCGAATCACTTTTTCACCAGTTGAAGCTGTTGAACGCACGAAATAGACACCGGTCGGCAAACCCTCGGCGCGCCAGACAAAACGGTGATAGCCGGGCGTGAGCCTGCCGGAATGGATCGTCGCCACCGACCGTCCCAGCAGGTCGAACACCTGAGCCTGCACACCCATCGCGTCGGGAACGCCGATGACGACGTTCACCGTGCTGTTGAACGGGTTGGGGTAGAGGGCGGAGATGCCGAACTCGTCCGGAATGCCGGCGAACACACCTTCAGTGACACCGCTGCCCTCCCAGTTGATGGTGACCGGATCTGCCGGGTCGGACAGGCCTTCATCGTATGCAGCGCGTACCGTGTAGACATACTCACCAAGATCCGGCAGTGTATCGGTGTAGGCCGCCTCTTCAACGCTTGCCAGCAATTCGTCGTCACGGTACACGTTGACGTAGAGGTACTCGTCCAGAGCGCCGTACACCCAGCTCAGCTCAACTTCGCCGGAAATGCTGTCCGTGATGGCGCCGGTGAAGTCGGTGGGCATATCCAAGCCGTCGGCGGGTTCGAGGTCATCGTCTGTTGAAGGCGCTACCTGGCAGACGCCATTATCGTACCAGAGCGGCCCGCGAATGGTGATGCCGTCGTACTGGTCATACTCCGACAGATCCAGGGCGGCCACGGCATGGAAACGCGCGGCGCAGGCTCCGGAACCATCATCCACCGTCAGCTCGAAGTTCCCGGGCTCGTCGGGAGGCTGCTCCTGCAGGATGCCGGTGATCTCCGCCCAGGAGCCTTCCATGGCGGTCATAGCGGCGATTTCAGCGGTTGTACCGGTGATCGGTTCCGGCAAAGGGTTGTCGTTGGACAATACTTCGAGGGTGAACTCTTCGATTCGTGTCGTGCCCATGAACTCGTTCACCGTGCCTACGACCTCGATCTCATCTCCTCGGACGACGCCCGCTGTGGGTTGAAGGCTGAACAGCTTTACTGCGTAGCCGGTAGTATCCTGCAGCCAGGCCTCGGTCCGGGTGGTGTAGATCGAGTTGGGGGCGAGGGTTACGATACCGCGTGTGCGGACGTATGCGCCTGCCAGTGTGGAATCGGTCTGGAGCTGTTCGCAGGTGACATCTTCGGGCTCCAACTGGCCGACAATAGCGCGAATGTGCAGATCGCCGGAAAAAGCAGTCCAGGTTCCCGACATGTTCTGCTTGCTGCGGTTCGCGACCGCAGGTGAGGTATAGCCGATCACCGGCAGGCTGGAGCGGTGGGTGTAGCCGGCGTGAAAGTCGCCGTCCACCTCAATCATGGCGTTACGCAGGTCCACGAAGGTGAGCCGGTAAGGTTGCCCGGCTTCGTTGTCCGGGTACTTTGCGACTTCATGGATTTCATCACCGGGCGATCCGCCGTTGTCTTCCCAGACCTTCACATCCACCGTATCCAGGCCGTGACTGGGGTCAATGTAGAAGCGTAGCTGGAGCCCGGCCAGGTAAAGCGCCTCTTCGGTGGTGAAGCGTGTGGCGTACGAGTAGTCTGCCGAGGGACTGTTGATGTAGTCCACCTCGAGGTCGTCGTAGCAGAGGATAGTCCCGCAGTAGTATTCCCAGGAGCCGTATTCACCCTCGTTTTCCGGATCGGCCTCATCGGAAGCGGTGATCGTATAAGCGACATGGGTTCCAGCGGAAAAGCCGGGGATGGTAAAGGTGTACTCATCACCGTCCTGGGTGTAATCAGCGACCTCGACTTCGTCGTCGTCATCGGCGGTGTAGGCCAGGCTGACATCTCCGACCCCGCTGACGTCGGTGATGGTAAACGTCGCCTCATGCGATCCGGTAATGCCTTCGTCTTCAGCGACCGGCGTATGCACCACCAGCGGCGGGCTCTCATCGACATCGGAGGAGGTGATGGCGACATCGTCGATCCAGAGGCCGTCTTCCTCCACACCGCCGTCGGAGATGAGCCGATAACGTATACGGACATCGTCGTTACCGACATAGCCGCCGAGGTCGATGCTCATCTCTCGCCAGGTCAAGTCTTGCCCACTCTCAACATACAGGTTGGTCCAGGTGTCGCCACCGTCAGTGGAAACATCGACATACCAGTAGTCGAAGTCCTCCTCGGTGTCGGTGCGCACCCAGTAGGTCAGCTCTGCGCCGAACGCGTCAGTCAGGTCTTCACCTGTACTCATGGCGATGCTGTAGGTCGTGTTGGGCGAATAGTCCGTACCGGGACTGTCGGTGATGGAATGTGTCGCGCTGTGGTTTTGTTCGGTGGTGAGCTGCCAGTTGCCCGTCCAGTTGCCGAGCCCATCTTCAAAATCGTCCTCGAACGCCAGGGCGGGCAGAGCGAGAAACAGGCACAACAGGATGGTCAGCAGATTTCGGCTCCGCATCTTAAACCTCCTTTGTGGGTGACTGTGATAGTGGGGATGCTGCTATCAGCCTGTTCGTGTTGTCTTCGATACTCCTTTTGCAAAGGCTCCATCAGTGGGTTCTTCTTCTTCACAAGCTTCAGGTTGACGTCATCAAGTTGTTAAGTTTGGAAATAGCAGCGCAAGAGCCACCCGGGAGAAAAAGCAGATTTCCTGTTCTGGAGTCTCTTCGTTAACGCTAGTAGATTTGGAGAAGAGCGAGCCGCGTTGTATCTTCTTGGTCTTTCCGGCTCATCGCCGGGGCGAGCGTGTAGCTCAGCTGGTAGAGCAGGGGCCTTTTAAGCCCAAGGTCCTGGGTTCGAGTCCCAGCACGCTCACAACAACCCCCGTTTTATTCACGATTCGGGGGTTCTTTTACATGATCCCCGCATTGAACTCCTTGTATTCTTCGAGCGCCCGCTGCTGAGCATCATCTCGAATATGGTCGAGTTCCTCAAGATGCGCCGCCGCCAGGGCAACCATGTCCCCATCCAGACCTCCGTTGTTCACCATCGTGTTCATAATGCCCTGTGCGGCTTGGGGCGCCATACCTTTCCGATAGGGGCGCTCCTCGGTAAGGGCGGTGAAGAAATCCGCCACCGCCATCAGACGCGCTTCTTCGGGAATCTGGTCGCCGGGGATGTGAAAGGGATAACCGTTGCCGTCCAGCCGCTCGTGGTGGTATGCGGCCCAGCGGCTGATCTCTTCGAACCCCTCGATGCGTTCCAGGGCGCGCAGGGTGTAGTAGGTGTGGGTCCGCATCATCCGGCTCTGGTCGGCGTCCAGCTTGTCCGGTTTCTCCAGGATGGAATCCGGGATGACCATTTTCCCTAAATCGTGCAGATGACCCGCCATTTCGATGGTCACCTGTTTGCTTTCGTCGTACCCCTTGAAAGCCGCCAGCGCCCGCGCGACTGCGGCGACGCCGGAGGAGTGGGTCGCTGTGAAGCGGCTCTGA
Organism: uncultured bacterium; assembly: GCA_964648415.1. Lineage (GTDB taxonomy): Bacteria > Electryoneota > Electryoneia > Electryoneales > Electryoneaceae. The sequence goes on from CAZYOC010000028.1 coordinate 6,441, forward strand.
AAGTCGATCACATAGGACAGCATCCTCGTCAGGCTGGAGAGGGTGTCCAGGTCACGGGGCAGATCCACATTCGGAGCCTGCCGTCGAAGAATATCCTCCAGCCTCGTGGAATACAGGTCGAGCCAGAAGCTCTCCTGCCGGGCAACCTTTGCGAACGCTTCCACATGGTCCGGGACGAACCATTTGCCGCTCACCTGCTCGATGGAGTCGAGGACATACGGAGTCTGATCCAGCGCCGGTCTGCTTTTGTCGATCAAGACCTCGACGCGGTCGGCGAGGTGGAGCAGGAAACTGTCGCGGGGAACCGACTCGCCACGGAACACCTCACCGTTGCCATTGGCCCAGCGCACATGGTGATAGCGCACGATCTCGGCGATGGGCTGGAACGGCTCGAATTTGCTGAGGAGACGGTAGCCCAGTTCGCAGTGCTGGAAAGGGTTTTCCAGCTCAAAGGCCATGGTGTCCAGCTTTTCACGTACGGTCAGCGCGCCGATGTCGTGCATGGCGGCGGCGATGATCACGGGATAGATTGGCTGGCCGCCCAGACCCAGTTCGCCTCCGATCCGGTTGACGATATATGCCACACGGAGATGGTGGTTGGAGACCTTTGGGCTGACCAGGTCCACCGTAGCCGCGAGGCTGAGGACCAGGTCGAGGGGGTTGAAGCGGGCTGATGTGGTCATGGCAGTTCCCTGTTGACGACTCAAAGATACGATGCTGCCGTGAGGGGAACAATTCGGAACGCGGTGGCTGAGAATGAAACGAGGGCCTGAAGGCCCTCATTTACGGGTTGTTCCATCTCAAGAACGACTTTGCCCCGGGCAGCTTGGTGTGATTCCGGTGGACGACCTTTTGTCTGTTGGCAATGAACATCAACGGGTTCGACTAAAACATCGTGGAATTGCTGCCCGGGTCTAACCTGAACCACTGTTCGCCGGATCCAACATAGTATAAACCCGGGCAGTGATGAACCAATATACGAACACGATCTCTCAGCTTTCATCGTTGTAGGCTAATCGCTTTCCAACTGCTCGCAGCAAGCTGCCCGGGCCAAATCTCAGTCTTCTCCATCTTTGTACTACTACGGTGCGTAAATGATGCGCCGCACGGTGGTTTTGCCGCCGGGGGCGCGCATCTTCAGGAAGTACATGCCCGCCGCCATGTTGCCGGCGTTCCAACTGATCCGGTGGAAGCCCTCACCCAGGTCACGTCCGGGTATGGTCGTCACTTTCTGGCCCAGTGTGTTGTACAGGTCGAAGCTGACGTGTCCACTCTGCGGCGCCGCCACAATGATGGTCAGGGTGGCGTTGAACGGGTTCGGATAGGTCGCGGCGACCATGTACTCGTTCGGAAGCTCACCATAGCCCCACTGGTTTTCCGTACGCGCACCGGCCATAGCGAAGAACCAATCCGCCGCACACAGCACCGTGTCACCGCTCGAAATGGCTTCCACGTACCAATTCACATCCATAGTCCCTGTCCAGGCAGGCAGGCTCAGGCTGTCCACCAGGTTGATCAGGGAACGGTTGGCCGGCAGGTTGGCGAACTGCACTGTCGTGTCGATCACATCGGGATGGTACAGGTCAAACGTGATCCGGTAGCTCAATCCGCCGGCTTCCTCCGGATCGGGATCCACACTTTGTTCCCACTCAAACACGATCTCATGCGGTACGGTCCAGGGGACGCGAGCACTGTCCGCAGGTTCCTGTAAAGCAAACTCGGTCGGTGGATTCGGGAAGGAGGTCGCCACGGTCCACACCTGATTGGAGCGTTGCTGACGGTTGTAGGTGTCGAGTGCCTTGACACGCCACCAGTAATTGTTGTCGTCTTCCAGGCCGGTGACACGGTGTGACAGGGCGTTGCCGACTTCGTAACGACTGGCGTTGACAAATCCGCCGGTCTCAGCGATCTCCAGGATGTACGTGATGGAGTCCGCGTTCAGGCTGTCGTGAGCGGCGCTCCACTGGAACGTGACCTCGCTGCTGGACAACGTCACTCCAAACGGCGGACTGAGCAGGTTGAACGCTTCCGGCGGCTGGAGGATGAACAGGTCAAACGTCCAGCCGGTTTCCGGCGTACACCAGGTCCCCTCGGTATTGTCATCCATTGCCAGAACGCGCCAATAGATGGTGACGTTTTCGATCCCGTCGTCCAGCTCACCCTGCATCCCCATGGCCGGTGCAAGTGGGGAGACCTTCTCGCGTTTCACGCGCGTCTTGGTCTGGGCTGACTTTCCAGTCTGCTTCGGGTTGTGCCTCTGTTTTGGCTGCAAGGAAACAAGTTCGCCGTCCGGTTGTCCGCCCTGCAATTGGCCACCGCCTCCCAGCAGACGCTCGAACAGCGGGAAGTCTTCGGGGATGGTTACCGATGTATCTGCGAAGGTGAATAGCGTATCGGCATCGGCGAACTCCGGGTTGTCCGCCAGGTAGACGAGGTAGAAGACCGACGAGCCGGGATCTTCATCCGCGGTGGACCGCCAGACCAGGGTGGGGGTGCGATGGTACAGCAGGCTGCCGCTGTCCGGCGCCACCAGCGAGAACTCAAGCGGCGCGTCGGGCAGTCGCATGGTGAAGGTCCAGGTCTGTGTCGCCCAGCGGCCGTCGGTGTTGCTGTCGACGGCCCGAACGCTCCAGTAATAGTCCCGGTCATCCTGCCCCAGCGACCAGGTGTACTGGGTGCTGCGCAGTCCCGTTGCGATCGGGTCGCCCAAGTCGTTGGGGTTGCGGGCGACGTACACTTCGTAGGTCACCGGATCGTCCGGGTCGGGATCCTCGGTCGGCTCCCAGCGCAAGGTTACATCCCGGGTGGTAATGATCCGGTTGTTCGAGGGATAGACCAGGTTAAACGGTTGCGGCGGCTCGGAGACGTTGATGCGGAACCAGGTCAGGGTGCTGTCCACCGGGTTCTGATCGGACAAGCGGCCGGAGGTGTTCCGGTCCACCGCGCGGACGTACCAGTACACGGTGACATCGTCGGTGAAGCTGTCCAGCTCGTCGCCCGGGCCACCCGCGAAAGAGCTGCCAACCGACACCCGAGAGCGAGCTCCCGGGCCACCCGGCGCGCCACCCAGCTCAGAATAAGTTCCCGGGCCACCCGGTGGGAGCGAGCTTCCAACCGATACCCGAGAGCGAGCTCCCGGGCCACCCGACGTGGAACCCAGCTCATCCGGTCGCACTTCTCCCGGCAACTGGCCGCTTCTCTGCAACCCTGCGGCCAGCATAGACGATGTGAAGGTGTAGGTCGTGTCGTCCAGATTGGCGACCGAATCGGCGAACTCGAACATGGGATCGTTCACCGACCATACCAGCGTATAACTCACCCAGTCGTAGGGGTCCGGATCGGTTGACGACTGCCAGACCACGGTCGGCGAATGGGTATCCAGTCGCTGAGCGCTGTCGGGGCTTAGCAGAGCGAAGGGACTTGGCCGTTCGCGAATGCTGACAAACATATGGAAGCTTTCGGAGCACCAGGTTCCTTCCGTGTTGACATCCCGTGCGTACACCCGCCAGGTCAGTTCGGTGTCGTCGGCGGGAAGCGTCCAGGTAAACGCGGTGGTATCCAGCGCTTCGGCGATCATGCCGCCGTGGCCGCCGTCAAGCTCCACGTAAACGTCATAGGTTACCGTATTGTCCGGGTCGGGATCCGGCGCGGGCTGCCACCTGAGGATCACCTGCGGCGTATGCACTTCCGACGAATCCAATGGCTGGATCAGGGAGAAGTCGGCCGGCGGCTCCGGGAAGTAGCTGCGGAAGCTCAAGGTATCCGAGGCCCAGGTTCCCATGGTGTTCTGATCAACCGCTTGCACGGTCCATCGGTACTGGCGGTCATCATCCAGCGAATCCAGCACAAAGGTCGTATCCAGCACACCGGAAGCCACCAGCGTAAATACCGTGTCGAGGTCCGATTGGACATAGACATCGTAGGTGACCAGGTTGTCCGGGTCGGGATCCACACTCTGCTCCCATACGAGCTGCACGGTATCCACCCAGGCGGTATCCTCGTTTGCCGGGCTGAGGAGCGTGAACGGGGCCGGACGCTGGGGGACGTAGACGTCGAACTGCCAGTAGTCATCCGGTCCGGATAGTCGTCCTTCGGTGTTCCGGTCCGCCGCGCGCACACGCCAGTAAATGGTCACATCGTCCGGAAGCAGCTCGTCCAGCTCATCACCGTTCTCGGCCACGTGCTGCTCAATGGCGCTGAGGATGTCGTCTTCTGTGAAAATGTAGGTAGTATCCGTCAGCCCCGGGATGACATTGGAACCCGGAATCGTGGGCGTCAGCCCCCAGATGATCTCGTAAGTCAACACATCATCCGGGTCGGGATCGCTGCTGGGATGCCAGACGAGCGTGGGGCCAAGGGTGTCCACAACCGCGCTGTCGACAGGACTGATCAGATCAAACGGCTCCGGCCGGTCCGGGTAATAGGTCCGGAAACTGGACGTGTCAATGGACGCGACGCTGTCGCTGAGGATCTCGTCATGCGCGTACACCAGCCACCAGAACTGTTTGTCGTCTTCCAGCCAGGGCGCGGTGATGGTAGGCGTTTCGCCTTCGCTGTAAGGGCCGAGCACGTGGACATCTTCGTCAAACGTGATGTCGTCGCACACGTGCACCGTATAGGTTACCGCATGGCCGGGATCGGGATCGCCGTTGTTCTCCCACTCGAAGGTGACAAAACCGGTCGTTGTGGTGTCGCCCGGAACGGGGCTGATCAGCGAGAACGGGTTGGGCAACTGCTGATGGAAGATGTTGAAGGCCCAATAAGGATCCGGCCCGGCCCAGGTTCCCGGCGAGTTTGTGTCCAGCGCCTGGACACGCCAATAGACGCGAACATCGTCGGGCAGCAGTTCATCCAGTTCATCGCCGTTCTGATCGCCGAATTGCTCCTGGTAGCTGTTGAGGATCGCTTCCTCTTCAAACGTGTAGAAGGTATCCGTCAAACCCTCTACCAGCGTAGACCCTGTGAAGTCTTCCAGGAACGCCCATTCCAGGGTATAGGTCAGGCTGTCATCGGCGTCAGGCTCCACAGACTGCGACCAGTAGAGTGTCGGTCCCAGGGTGTCCAGGATCGACATATTCAGAGGCGCCAGCATGTTGAATGCGCCCGGGGGCTCGGGGATGGCGATACGGAAGCTCCACGCCTGGTTGGAGACCACGCTGTCGCCGGTGACCTCATCACGGGCGTAGACCTTCCACCAGTACCTCGTATCATCCGAAAGGAACGGTGTGGTCAGTGTCGGGAAATCGTTTTCCGCGTAAGGCCCCATGATGTCCGGGTTGGAGAAGTACGGGTTCTCCGACAGGTGCAAGGTATAGGTCACATTCTGCCCGGGGTCCGGATCGTTCTGGTTTTCCCAGATGAAGGTGACCGAACCGCTGGTGCTGGTGTCATCGTCAAGCGGACTGACCAGGGAGAAGGCGTTGGGGGGATCCTGCACGAAAATGTTAAAGGTCCAGTAGGCCGACGGTCCGCTCCAGGTTCCCTGGTTGTTGTCGTCGATGGCGCGCACCCGCCAGTAGACGGTGACATCGTCCGGGAGAAGGTCATCGAGCTCGTCGAGCCCCATCATCTCCCGCAAGCCGCCGATCAGTTCCTCTTCGGTGAAGGTATAGAGCGGATCTGTCAAGCCTTCAGCGGTGGTAGACGGCACAAACGCTTCGTTATAGGACCATTCCAGGGTATAGGTGACCGTTTCGCCGGGGTCGGGATCGGTGGTGGCCTCCCAGATGAGTGTCGGCCCCAGGGTTGCCAGGGTGGCTCCGCTGTCCGGGCTGACCAGGTCGAAGGGGCGGGGCGCTTCGGGCTGCGACACATTGAAGGTCCAGGTCTGGTTGGACCAGACATGGCCGCCGGTGTGTTCGTCGGTCGCCACCACGCGCCACCAGTACTCAGTATCGTCATTCAGCACAAGCTGGTCCATGGTAGGGAACTCGCCCTCGTCAAACGGGCCGTAGCCGACAGATGCGTTGAAGCTCGGGTTCGCAGCGACCTGGACCTCGTAGGTGACCTGGTGACCGGGGTCGGGATCGCCGTTGTTCTCCCATTGAAGGGCGATGCCGGGACCGGGATCGACCACGCTGCCGTCGGCGGGATTCAACAGATCGAAAGCGTAGGGCAGTTCATGGATGAACACGGTAAACGACCAGGAGGGTGTCGGCCCCGCCCAGGTTCCGGTTCCGCTGTTCTGATCCACCGCCTGCACCCGCCAGAACACCTGGGCGTCGTCGAAGAGCTGCCCTACCGGGAAGGTGTAGAACGTATCCGCAATGCCGGACACGGTGTTCAGGTTCGAGAAGTCGCTGTTGAACGACCATTCAAGCGTGTAGGTCACATAGTCATCGGGATCGGGATCAACCGCCCGTTCCCAGGTCAGCGTCGGCGTGACTTCTTCTACCTGTGCGTTGTCAACCGGGAGGACGCGGTTGAATGCGTTGGGCGGTTCGGCGATATACACCCGGTAGGACCAGGTCTGGTTCGACTGCACTGAATCGCCCTGCTCGCTGTCGTGCGCGTACACCTTCCACCAATATTGGCCGCCGTCGACCATCCACGGCTCGGAAATGGCCGGGAAGACGCCTTCATCGTAGGGGCCGTAGACGCTCCTTGCGCTGAACGCCGGATCCTGTCCGATGTGCAGCGTGTAGGTCACCGGCTGGTTCGGGTCGGGATCGCCGTTGTTCTCCCAGGTGAAGGTCGGGTTGCCGTCAAATGAGGTGTCGCCGTTGGCCGGGGTCAGCAGGTCGAACGCCGCGGGCAGTTCGGGTTCATGAATCGTGAACGCCCATGTCTCGTTGGACCAGCGGCCATCTCCCAATACTTCATCCTGCGCCCAGACGCGCCAGTAATAGGTGCTGTCGTCCTGCATCCAGAACTGGTTCAGGGTGGGGAAAGTCCCTTCCGGGTACGGTCCGAAACTGACCTGATCGCTCATGTCCTGCCGGCTGGCGACATACACGGTGTAGGTGACATCCTGGTTCGGGTCCGGGTCGCCGTTGTTCTCCCAGGTCAGTGTTACCGAACCGTCCGGGTTCGAGAAGCCATCGTTCACCGGCGAGAGCAGGCTGAAGGGGTTGGGGACATCCTGCACGAATACGGTAAACTGGTGATACGCCGGCGGACCGGCCCAGGTCCCGCCGGTGTTGGTATCGACAGCGAGTACGCGCCAGAACACCACCGCGCCGTCGTAAAGCGGCGTTTGGAACGTGTAGGCGGTTGTGTCAAGCCCCGTTATCTCGGTTGCGGTAGAAAAATCCGCGTTGAAGTCGTATTGCAGCGTGTAGGTGACCACATCGCCCGGGTCCGGATCAATGGCCTGCTGCCAGGTCAGTGTCGGCAGGGTATCGTTGACGATACTTGTGTTCACCGGTGTCAGCAACTGGAACGCCGCGGGTTGCTCCGGGATCGAATAGGAGAAGCTCAGGGTATCGTTTGACCACTGCCCGGTTGTGTTGCCGTCGGTGGCTTTTACCGCCCAGTAATAGGTGGAATCGTCATCGCCGCTGAAGACATAGCTTGTTCCCGTGTAACCGCTGATGACGGGCGTTCCCAGGCTGTTGCGGGTGGTGGACACGTAGAGTTCATATTCCACGACATCGCCCGGGTCCGGATCGGTGGTGGCTTCCCAGGTCAGGGTGACGTTCTGCGTCTCGAACACCGTACCATCCGGAGGCGAGAGCAGATCGAATGTATTGGGCGGCTGCGGCACCACCAGGTGGAACCGGTAAGCGGTGTTGTCGATCGGGTTCTGGTTGGAACGTGTGCCCGACGTGTTGGTGTCCACCGCTTTGACATACCAATAGACGGTATTGTTGTCGCTCAACGCCCCGTCGGGGAAGGTGTACGACGTGTCAGCCAGGCCCGTTACCTCTGTGGGCGAGGTGAACAACGGGTCGCCGATGGTATAATACACGGTATAAGTCAGCACATCGCCCGGGTCCGGATCGCTGGAGGGATTCCAGGTCAGGGTCGGGGTGATGGTTTCCAGCACGATATTGTTGGCCGGGCTGCCCAGGTTGAACGGTGTGGGCGGCTCGGGGATGGCGATCCTGAAGTTGCGGATCTCATCGGCCCAGATACCGGGTGAATTGGTGTCGCGCGCTCGGACGGTCCAGTAATAGACCGTGTCCTCGACGCCATGGAATAAGTAGCCGGTCGTGTCGAGGTCCGAGGCGACCAGGGTGGAAGGGTCGCCCAGGGTTCCGGCGTCCAGCGACACATAGACCTCGTACAGCACGCTGTCGCCTGGATCCGGATCGGTGCTGGTCTCCCACGACAGGTTCGCGTCCAGCGATTCCACCGTATCGCCCTGCGCCGGATCAAGCAGGTTGAAGGCGCTGGGCGTGTCCACAATATAGATCTCGAAATTGCGGGCTGTTCCATCCACCGGATTGGGTGTGGAAAGGGTTCCGGCTGTGTTGGTGTCGACGGCTTTCACGTACCAGTATACGATGTTGTGGTCTGCCAGGATGCCGTCCGGGAAGGTATACGACGTATCCGTCAAGCCCGCGGCGAACGCCGGCGAACTGAAGTTCGGGTCGCTGATGGACCAGTAGACGGTGTAAGTCAGGTTGTCGCCCGGATCGGGATCGGTGCTGCGTTCCCAACGGAGGGTGGGCGTTGTTGTCGTCACCTGGTCGCCGTCGGTGGGGGCTACCAGGTCAAAGGCGCTGGGCGCGTCGGGTACGCCGATACTGAAGGTCCAGGTTTCGTTGGACACCGTCCCTGCTGAATTGGTATCCACCGCTTTGACTTGCCAGTAATAGGTGCTGTCATCGTCGAGGGACAAGGTGTGCGATGTGCCGGCCAATCCCTGGGCGACACGGGTAAACGGCTGCCCCAGGTCATTCTGGTCTGTGGCTACATACACGCTGTAGGTTACGTTATCGCCCGGGTCCGGGTCGGTGGTGGCTTCCCAGGTCAGGGTCACGGATTCGGTTGGGGAGATATGACCGTCGACCGGCGAGAGCAGGCTGAATGCCGCGGGGGAATCGACAACGTACACATTAAAGCTGTATGGATTCCCGGTTTCAGGGCTTTGATTTGAGGCAGTACCTGGAGTATTGCCGTCCATCGCGCGTACATACCAATAGTATGTCGAGTTGTCGCTCAACACCCCGGACGGGAACGTGTAGCTGGTGTCCGTGATGTTTGACACAAAGGATGGGTTGGCGAATGTGGGATCGTTATTGGACCAGTACACCCGGTAGGTGACGTTGTCGCCCGGGTCGGGATCAATTGAGGTTCGCCAGATCAACGTGGGCGTGGTTGTACCGCTGGTGGCTCCGTTGGTCGGACTGACCAGATCGAAGGAGCTGGGCGCTTCCGCCTCGTTGATGGTGAAACTCCACTCCTGGTTCGCCCAGGTCCCCGATGAATTGTTATCCGCGGAGAATACGGTCCAGTAATAGGTGCTGTCGTCGTCGCCTATGAAAGTGTAGGTCGTATCGCCCCAGCCGGACACGACACGGTTGCCGACATCCTGCAAATTCGCCGGATCGGTGGCGACATAGACCTCGTACTCGGGCAGATGGTCGCCGTCGGGATCGAGGCTTTCGCGCCAGGTCAGCGTGACGATGTTGTTGCCCACTGTCGCGCCGTCCGTGGGTGATACCAGGTTGAAGGTGGCCGGCGGGTCCGCGATGTAAATATCGAATTTCCAGGGCTGGCCGTTCCCGGGTGACGGGGTGGAGGCGGTGTAGGTTCCTGAATTGGTATCGTAGGCGCGGATGTACCAGTACACCTGGTCACCGTCACTCAGGACACCTTCCGGCAGGGTGTAGGTCGTATCCGAAATACCGGCAATGATAGAGGGGTTGGTGAAGTTGATATCGTCGATCGAATAGTAGAGCTGATAGGTGATGACATCGCCCGCGTCCGGGTCGGTAGCTTCTTCCCAGACGAAATCCACGGTCGTAGTGCCGTTGATGGTCAGGCCGTCTGTGGGCGACAGCAGGGCGAACGGGTTCGGCGGGTCCGCCACGCCGATAGTGAAGTTCCAGGTCTGCGTGGACCAGCGGCCGCTGGAATTGGTGTCTACAGCCTTGATGCGCCAGTAATTCAGCGTATTGTCCGAGCCGTTGTACGTGTAAGACGTGGTGGTCAGGTTCTGGGCGACACGATTGGCCGGGTCGGTGACTGTGGCCTGATCGTTGGAAACGTAGACCTCGTAGGTGACGTTGTCGCCCGGGTCGGGCTCCACCGCGGTGTTCCACTCCAGTGTAACCGTGGTGCTCGGGCTGGCGTAGCCGTCGGCGGGGGACGACAGCGCGAAGGAGTTCGGCTGCTCGGGCACGTAGATGTTGAACGCGAAGGCCGAATTGTCGCGCGGGTTGCGCGTGGACAGGCGGCCGTTGGTGTTGGTGTCGATGGCCCGGACGTACCAGTGAATCGTGTTGTCGTCGGGCAGGATTCCTGACGGGAAGGTGTACGATGTGTCTGTCAGTCCCGTCACCGAATCCGGGTCGGCGAAGGTGGCATCGCCGATGGACCAGATCACGCGGTAGGTCACATTGTCGCCGGCGTCCGGGTCGGTGCTCTCGTCCCAGCGCAGGGTGGGGGTGGTAGTGTTTACCGTGATGCCGTCGGACGGGTTCACCACATCAAACGCCGTCGGCTGCTCGGGGATGGCGATAGAGAAGTCCCACTGCTGCGTGGACCACGTACCCGGCGAATTCTGGTCAATCGCCTTGACCTGCCAGAAGTAGGAATTGTCGTCCTGGCCGGTGAAGGTGTAGGTCGTATCGGTCAGGTCTTGCGCGACACGATTGGCCGGATCCTGAAGCGTCCCCAGATCCTGCGACACATAGACATCATATGTCACATTGTCGCCCACATCGGAGTCGGTGCTGGTCTGCCAGACGAGGTCGACACTGGTCGAGGCGTTCTGCACCGCGCCGTCGGCCGGGCTTAGCAGGCTGAACGCGCTGGGGGCGTCGACAATCAGGATCTCGAATTGCCGCGCTGTACCATCTACCGGGTTCGGGGTGGACAGAGTACCGGCAGTATTGTTGTCCACCGCATGGACGTACCAGTGTACCACATCGGCGTCCGACAGGGTTCCGTTGGGGATGGTATATGTTGTGTCGTTGAGTCCGCTGACGGACGTTGGCGACGTGAAGCCGGCATCGTTGATGGAGTAGTAAAGGGTATAGCTGACGGCGTCGCCCGGGTCCGGATCGGTGCTGCTCTCCCATTCCAGGGTCGGCGTCAGGTCGTTGATGGTCGCCATGTTGATGGGGGTGAGCAGGTTGAAGGCGGTGGGCTGCTCGGGAATGGAGAAGCTGAAGCTCCACGACTGGTTGGACCAGGTTCCCGGCGAGTTGGCGTCAATGGCCTTCACGCGCCAGTAATAGGTCTCATCTTCCGCCCCCGTGAACTCGTGAAAATTGTTCGTGAGCCCCTGCGCGACACGGTTGCCCGGGTCCTGCACGGTCCCCTGGTCGGTTGACACGTAAACATCATAGGTCACATTGTCGCCGGGGTCGGGGTCCGTAGTGGCTTCCCACTGCAGGTCCACCGTGGTTGCGGCGATGGTTCCGCCGTTGGCCGGGGCGGTGAGGTCAAATGCGGCTGGTGCGTCGGCGATGAGCACCTCGAACGACCAGGTGGTGCCGTCGTTGGGGTTCTGCGTGGAAAGACGCCCGCCCGGGCTGTTCGTATCCACAGCGCGAACGTACCAGTACACCATGTCGCCGTCATTCATCGCCCCGCCGGGGAAGGTGTAGGTGGTATTGGTAAGGCCGGTTGCTGAATCGGGATTGCTGAAGTTGGCGTCGTTGAGCGACCAGATCAGGTTGTAGGTGATGTTGTCGCCCGGGTCCGGGTCGGTGGCGGTCTGCCAGGTCACGGTTGGCGTGGCGGTCGACACCACCTGGCCGTCGGTCGGGCTCATCAGGTTGAAGGCGTTGGGCGGTTCCGCCACTCCGAATGTGAAGCTCCAGGTCTGATTGGCCCAGGTGGCGTTGTTGCCGGTATCCACGGCGCGGATGGTCCAGTAATAGGTCTGGTCCTCGTTGCCGGTGAAGTCGTAAGTCACCGTGGACAGGCTCTGTGCGACCCGGTTGCCGATGTCCTGCACATCGCCCTGGCTGGTGGAAACGTAGACCTCGTAATTGACGATATCGCCCGGATCGGGATCGGTGGTCGCGTTCCAGGTCAGTGTGGCGGTCAGGCCTTCTATATCGCTGCCGTCTGCGGGACTGTCCAGGTCGAAGGCCGCCGGCGGCTCGGGGACGTTCATGTCGAAGTGCCACGTGGTCCCGTCATTCGGGTTCTGCGTTGACAGGCGACCATCGGTGTTCGTGTCCACCGCGCGGACATACCAGTACACCGGCAGATCATCCGGCAGCACACCCGCGCTGAAGGTATAGGTCGGCGAGGCCAGCCCGACCGCTGAATCGGGGTTGGCGAAAGTCGGATCGTTCACCGCCCAGATGACATTGTAGGTGACATTGTCGCCCGCATCGGGATCGGTGGTGGATTCCCAGGTCAGGGTCGGCGTGGAGCTGGTCACTGTGGCGTTGTCCACCGGCCCCGTCAGGTTGAAGGCGTTAGGCGGATCAGGCACACCGATGCTGAAGTTCCACTGCTGGGTCGACCAGGTTCCGTCGCCGTCGTTATCCACCGCCTGCACCTGCCAGTAGTACACCTGGTTGTCGGAACCGGTGAAGTCCAGGTTGGTGACGGTAAGCCCCTGCGCCACACGCGACGCCAGGTTTTGCACCGCTCCCGGGTCGGTGGCAACGTACACATCATAGGTGACATTGTCGCCCGGGTCGGGATCTGTGGTCGCTTCCCAGGTCAGGGTGACGGTCGGATTGACCGACGTGCTGCCGTCGGCCGGGGTCAGCAAATTGAAGGCGTTGGGAAACTCCTCGACGGCGATGTCGAAGGACCAGGCATTGCCGTTGTTCGGGTTCTGGCTGGAGAGTGTCCCGTTCGTGTTGGTATCCACCGCGCGGACGTACCAGTACAGAGTAATGTCGTCGCTGAGCGTTCCGTTCGGGAAGGTGTAGGTCGCATTGCTCAGCCCTGTGGCCGAGTCGGGATTGTTGAAGTTTGTGTCGTTGACTGAATAGATCACATTATACGTCACAACATCGCCGGCGTCGGGGTCGGTCGTGGCGTCCCAAGTCAGTGTCGGCGTGGTGGTTTGCAGGGTCGCCCCGTTGGCGGGTCCGGTCAGGTCAAAGGCGCTGGGTGGGTCCGGCGCCACGATGGTGAAGCTCCAGGTCTGGTTGGACCAGGTTCCCGGCGAGTTGGAGTCGACTGCCTTCACCTTCCAGTAATATTGCTGGTTGTCCACACCGGTGAAAGTGTATTGCGTGTTATTCAGGCCGGAGGCCGTGGGGCCGCCGAAGCCCCCGGGCGTGGTGGCGACGTAGACCTCATAGGTGATATTGTCGCCGGGGTCCGGGTCGGTGGCCGCCTGCCACTGCAGGACCACATCCACCGCGCCGGGAGTCGCCCCGTCGGCGGGGGAGACCAGGTTGAAGCCGTTGGGCGCGTCCGGCGCGTTCGTCGTAAAGCTGTAGGTATTGCCGTTGTTCGGGTTCTGGTTCGAGTTGCGGCCGTTGGTGTTGGTGTCCACCGCGCGGACATACCAGTAGACGGTCGCATCGTCCTGAAGGTCGCCGGGCTGGAAGGTGTACACGGTGTCCGTCAGGCCGGTCGCGCTGTCTGCATTGGTGAAGTTGGCGTCGTTGAGAGACCAGATGGCGTTGTAGGTGACCGCGTCGCCCGGATCCACGTCCGTCGTCTGCCGCCAGGAGATGGTCGGTGTCAGTGTGGTCTGCTCGCTGCCGTTGGCCGGGCTGCTGACGTTGAACGGCTCCGGGGGATGGGGGCTGATGATCTCAAACGTCCAGGTCTGGTTGGAATACGTGCCCAGATTGTCGCTGTCGACCGCGCGGATTCTCCACCAGTACTGGGTTCCGTAAGCGCCGGTATACATGTATTGAGTGTTGGTCAAGCCGGTGGCCAGGGGAGTGCCCCAGACGCCATCGGTATCGGTAACGTAAACCTCATAGGTGATATTGTCACCGAAATCCGGATCGGTGGCGGCGTCCCACTCCAGGATCACCTCGGTAGAGGGCGACACGTAGCCGTCCGCCGGCGAACTCAGGTCGAACCCGTTGGGCGGGTCCGGCTGGCTGGTGGTGAAATCCCACCCGCTGTTGGGCGTGATGGTCGTGGTCTGGTTGTAGATGTTGGTGGCGTGAGAACGCCAGTAAATGGTCTGATCGTCGGGCAGCCCGGTCAGTTGATAACTGACCTCGTCCACTGTTGGCTGAGTGCTGGATGTGGAATAGTTCGACTGTGTATCCCACTCGACTTCGTAGGTCACCGGGTACGGGTAGAACTCAATCGCCAGTCCGTTGTCCAGATAGGCGCTGTTAAATGCGACTTCCAGGCCGTCGTTCTCGTCGGGGTTCTCGATGCCGACGGTGCAGGAGTTCAGCGTACCGGATAGATCTTCGTACTGATAGAGAATCCGGCCATCCTCGTGGAGGATGATCTGGAAGGTCTCGACTGATCCGGCGTCGGCGAAGCGCTGGACGCCCTCGTACTGCACGATAAAGCGTCCGCCCACGGCCTGGTAATAGATGTCGCCCAGTGCTTCCGGCTGGAGATCATCCCAGAAGGCGGCGATCATACCTTCTGGGCCGTCAATGCCCGGGATGCCGCTGTTGGAGAAGTCGCTGGCTCCACCGAAGGACAGGTAGCCATTATTGTCAATGGTGATGTCGGTGTAGTCGATCCCGTAGAAGGGGAAATCAAACGGCAGCGCGACCGTTTCCTGCTGTTCCGGGCCGTTGCCGGCAGTGGACGGTGTGCCTGTGCCTGAAATGTCGGTCCAGGCGTAGTTCGGTCCGCCGGGCTCGTTGTTGCTGAGCCAGAAGTAGCCGAAAATGTCCGGGCCGTGAATCCCCAGGCCGTTGCCGGGGTTGGTGTCGCTCGAGCTGTTCCACTCGACTGTCACGTTTGACGTGGTATGGTTCGAGTGGTTGGGCGGACTGCTGGGGGTGAACGCCGCCGGAACGGTCGGTTCATAGTAATGGAAACGCCAGGTCTGATTGGACCAGGTCCCGTCGGTGTTGGCGTCCAGAGCTCGCACTTTCCACCAATAGGTGGTGTTGTTAGTCAATCCGCCGATGGTGTAGCTGGTCTGGAGCGGAGTAAAGGCCACAGAGTCGAGGTTCTGGGTAAAGGCTTCATTGGTTGCGACCCAGAGCATGTAGCCGGTGATCGCGTCGTCGGGGTCGGGTTCCGTTGTTGCTTGCCAGCTCAGAGTCGTATCGGTGTCGAATACCGTGACACGGTCTGCCGGGCCGATCAGGTCGAACGGCAGGGGCTGTTCGGTGACATAGATCTCGAACCGGAACGCGAAATTGTCGTTCGGGTTACGAGTGGACAGAGTCCCGTTGGTGTTGGTGTCCACCGCCCGGACATACCAGTGGATAGTGACATCATCCGGCAACACTCCCGCCGGGAAGGTGTAGCTGTTGGTAGTCAATCCTTCGATGGAGTCGGGATCGTTGAAGTTGACGTCATCAATGGAGTAGATCACGTTGTACGTCACCACATCGCCAACATCCGGGTCAGTCGTCGCATCCCAGGTCAGGGTCGGGGTTGTGGTGGCGATGGTTCCGCCGTCGATGGGGCTTTGCAGGTCGAAGGGATTGGGCGGTTCCGGCACGGTGATATGGAAACTCAAGGTGTCGCCGGCCCAGGTCCCGGGCGAATCGGCGTCGTTGGCCAGCACACTCCAGTAGTAGGTCTGGTCATCTGAACCGGCGAACGTGTAGAACGTATCGCTCACACCGGTTGCGACCGGGGTTCCCAGGTTGTTCTGATCGGTGGAGACGTAGACGTTATAGGTCAGGTTTTCGGTCGGGTCGGGATTGAGGCTTTGGTCCCAGGTCAGTTGGACGTCGGTGACATCGGACACGAACCCATCGGCCGGGGCTCCCAGGTCAAAGGGGAGCGGGCGACCGTAGATCTCAATGGCCAGGCCGTCTTCCACATACCCGTCGTTGTACAGGATCAACAGGCCGCCGGTCTGGGCCATGTTCTCGATGCCGATGGTGGCCGAGTTGACCGTACCGGTCATAGTTTCGTACTGGAACTTGATCCGGCTGTTCGGGTAGATGATAACTTCGAAGGTGTAGTTGGAGGCCGGATCAATGCCGTTGGTAATGTGGTGGCGCACCTGCTCCCACTGGACGATGAAGGAGTCGGGCGTGCTGTAGTAGTAGACGTCGCCGCCGTCGGCGTAGTGGGGCGCGAGATCGTCCCACCACGGCGCGATCATGGCCGCGGGACCATCGGTGGACGGGATGAAGGAGTTGGACCAGTCGGAGTCGGACGTACCAAAATGAATGTTACCGTTGGCGGAAAGGTTGACCTGGTTGTAGTAGATACCGTAATACCAGAAGCCGAAATCGAGGGTGATGAGCTGAGTACCGTCGTCGGTGTCGGTAATGGTGGAGAGCTGGCCGACGCCGGTGATGTCGACCCATGCGTAGTTCGGGCCGTTGAGTTCGTTGGAATCCCTCCAGCGGTAGCCCCAGAAATCAGGGCCGCCCCAGTCATCCAGTTCGTCCGGCCCCACCCCCAGGCCGTCCCCTTCCGCGCTCCCCTTGGGCAGATCTTCCCATTGGGCGAAATCCGCCGCCGACAGGGTCTGCTGTGCGCGAACAGGTGCGGCAAACACTGATCCAAGGATCAGCAGGGCCACAAGTCCTTTCGCAACCTTCATACGTCCTCCCGCTCCGAGAGACCGGTAGCGCCGCAGCTCGTCCATGCTACGGCAAGAGTTACCGTGTTTGACGCATCGCTAACCGTTTGTTTCCCCGTAACAACGCCTGGTCCAGGGGCGATGGTCCGGTGCAAACAATAGTACAATACTACGATTAACTGCTTCATATTCCTATGGATACAACACACCGAGAGAGCGGTCGCCCGCTTTCCCGCCGCCACAGGAATCATGCGTCAAACAGTTCGTGCTCCGGAATTTGATGCAAATGATGCACCGAAACCGCAGGCTCTGTGTTGCGGTTGTTGAGTTTATCATGTTGCGCGGCGCCGGCGCAGTGTCTGGTTCCCGCGTATGGTTCCATTTCTTCTTTCGGCATGATGGATCAATTGCTTATAGTGGTTCTTGCAAAGAATCGAACATACTAAGATTCTTAAGTACTTGTTTATTCTGGATTCCTGCTTTCGCAGGAATGACATCATGGGACATTTCATTCGAGAATTACTCTATGCCTTTGGCGCTCAGGCGAAATTGGCGATACAATTATATTGAACACTGCCATTCGCGCATTGACGAGGAGTATCATTCCTGCGGGTAGACGGCATTACAGTGCGCATCGAGTGTTATTCCTGCGGTAGACTGCATCGCAGTGCGTAACGAGTGTTATTCCTGCGGAAGCAGGAATCCAGGTAAGTTCATACACTACATCATGTTAGTTATGGAAACTGAACGTTGAATCCTATTCTGGTGCTGA
>CAZYOC010000029.1:0-23545 GCA_964648415.1 uncultured bacterium
ATGAGAACCGACGACTCCTGCAAAAACGTCCGAATTACACTTTCCGGCCAGGCTTCTATAACCCGTACCCAAGGTGCGCGCCAAACGGACGGCGCGAACCCCGGGCTATGGCAGAGAACCACTGCCGTGGTTCGTTCGCGAAATATCCGGGCTATAAGCGCCAGGCCAAACCTGAACAGGATCGTTGTGCCTTCGACAACGCTGTCTTTGTTTATCAACCACTTACGCCGGAAAGTGCGAAAGCTGGGTTAACAATAAACCTATTCCCTCGGCAATTCCATTTGTTGCTCATACAAGTGCAGAGCGGCGGCGGCGACCTCCATCGGGTCGATTTCGTGCATGTGGCCATAGGGACCGTCGGAGCCGCCCCGGAACACGATGGCAGGAGCGTCCGACGCCGGCCACCATCTCCAGGGCACGGTAGGTCCCATGATCGACACGGTGGGAACTCCCAGCGATGCGGCAAGATGCAACGGTCCCGTGTTGTTGCATGCCACCACACTCGAAGCGGCCAACAAGTCCATAAATGTGGTCATGGAGGGCGCGGCGATCAGCGCGGCCGGTTCCAATTCGATCAGGCGTTTGCCCATGTCCTCTTCGCCCGGGCCGACAATAACCGCAATATCGATCCCCTTGCGCTGAAGGACACGGGACACGGTAGCGAAGGCTTGCAGCGACCAGCGCTGCGCGGGGAAATGCGCGCCCGGCATGATGACGACCGGATCTTCCAGGTTCTGCTTTTCCCAGTGCTTCCGGCCACGCTCCAATCTGTCTTCGCCGCACGGCAGACGCGGGATGGAATCCTCCGCTGTCGCGCCGATGGCGTTGGTCAACGCCAGGTAAACTTCGCGAGTGGGAACCGTAACCGCCGGCGGGGGAACCGGGTGGGTGAAATAGACACCGCGTCCGCCTCGGTCCATGCCCACCCGGAATGGGATGTCTGACTTCGCCAGCAGTCGTGCGATCTTCAGCTCAACCCGGCCGGTCAGGTCCACCGCCAGGTCGAAGCCGCCGTATTTTTTCCTGATCCCGATAATGGCGTCGGGCGGCGCAACTTCTCCCCACCCCGCTCCGGCGAACAACTCTCTGGCGAAGGGAGGAGCGATCAGGGTGCGTTTGGCGTTGGGATAGTGACGGCGCAGGGCGCGTAACGCCGGCTCCGCCAGGATCAGGTCACCCAGCCGTTCCAGTTGGATCACCAGGAGAGATGAGACCAGGTCCGGTGGGATCAGCGTACCCGGTTGTTCGGGATGGTGTAGTAACCGCAGCCATTTTTTTCGCAGCCCGTAGAAGACACGGCCGCGCCAGTGCGAAGAGTCGCGAGTACGCGTGTCCGATGGCGGCGGCGGCATGGAGTCGCCGAAATCCGGTAGTGTGTCACTCATCGCCGTCCCTCGAGCATGCGATCATACAGGGTCATAATCAAGCGCACTTGCCGCTCCAGCGAGAACCTCTGCTCCACATACTGCCGTGCTTGAGTTCCCATGCGATGCCGCATCTCCCTGTCATTAGCGAACCTGGCGATGGTGTTGATCCAGGTCGCGCGGTCGTTGAGTTCCACCAGTGCGCCGGTGTGTTCGTGACGGACGGCCTCTTCGATAGCGGGGATGTTCGACGCCACGGCGGGCAGTCCACACGCTCCCGCCTCCAGCAGCACACGGTTAAAGCCCTCTTCGGTCGAAGGCAGCAGCACAAGATCCAGCGCCGGCAGCAGACGGTCCGGATGCTCGACAAAGTCAATCATTTTCACCCATCGTTCCAAGCCCTCATTCTGGATCCTCTGCGCGATGCGGTTGCGTTCTTCCACGGGTTGATCACCCGCCAGGATAAGGCAGATGTCCGGCGCTTTCTCGATCACCTCCGGCCACAGATCCAGAATGAAATCGTGGCGCTTCAACGGGACAAATCCGGCCAGGAAGCCGACCAGCACCTTTTTGCGCGGCAGGTCAAACTCACGCCGTAGCTCGAGCTTCATCTTTTGTGTGCTTGCGGGAGTGAATACGTCCGGGTTGACCGCGTTGTGGATGACGCGAAGCTTTCGGTGCGCCATGGGGATACCGGTGAATCGTTGCGCCACGCCGCGACTGACAGCGATGAGACGGTCGGCTTCGAGAGCCAGCAGCTTGTCGGAGAACCCATCAGGCGTGGAGACTCGCAGATGCATCACCAGTTTTACGGGACCGCGCAGCCAGGCGGTGAAATGGGCGTTCCGGGGCGCATCGGCGTGGATGATCGCCGGCTTGACTTCCTTCAGGATATGGCGAAACCGCCGGGCCGCGTCGAGAAGCCGGGGAAGCTGCCCGGGATGCAGCGCCGGCCAGTCCAGGTAAAACACCCGGCATTTCAGCTTGAACGCCGCCCTCGCCAGCGAGCCGGGGCCCGGTACGATGACGACAGGGGTGAAACGCGACCGGTCGAGCCGCTCCAGCAGGTGCAGCAGACTGCGCTGTCCGCCACGGCTGAGGTCGGGTTTGGAGCTGAGGTAGAGAATGGAAACCGGTTTGTCCATGGCGACAAGATACGAAACCGGGAGATGACTTTCGAGAGGATTATCCGAAAAGGCCCCCCTGGGCACAAGTTAATATCTCTTTCAAATCCTGTCAGTCTTCTACCCTGACACCCCGATCACGGAGAATGCTTCGTACATTCTCAGCCAACTGAGGATAGGTCTTGAAGTGTTTCATCATTTCTTCAAGATCCATACGCTCGGCGGCGCTTTCCAGCTTCTTTCCCCAGTCGGTGAGGATGGAGATTCGGAATTGCCTGCCAATGCCTTTGAGAGAATGCCCGAAACGCTTCACTTCCGAGATGTTGGTGGCCCGGTTCAGGCGTTGCCAGGTCTCCTCGTAGCTGCCCTTGAGTTCTTTGGCCAGGGTGGGCAGCAGTTTTTTCTCGGTTTCTGTATACGCCGCCGCCGGTTTCTCCTCCACCTCTTCCCGCTTCGAGTCCTCCGGTGCGTCTGTTTCGCTCTCGCCGCGGGTGTGGGGCAGGTATTTGGCCAGAGTCCGCGTCAGCTTGTTCTTGGAGATGGGCTTGCTGAGAAAGGAGTCCGCCCCGGCGTTCAGGCAGCGGATACGGTCCGACTCCATGGCATAGGCGGTGAGGGCCACGATGGGGACCTGTTTCATGGACGCCTGGCTACGGATCTGCCACATCGCCTCGATTCCGTCCATCACCGGCATCTCAATATCCATAAGAATCAAGGTCGGCTTGTGGTTTTGCGCCAGCTCCACCGCCTCCCGGCCATTAAACGCTTCAATCAGCTTCAGGTTCGGCGAGTCCATCAGGTATTCCCGGACCAGCGCACGGTTGACCCGGTTGTCTTCCGCCAGCAGGATCACTGCATCGTCGAACAGGTATCGCCCGGTCGCCGCGTCTGTGTGCGCTTTGACCGCTTCCGCGTCAAGCAGGGGAGCGGGTACGCTCCTCAGTTCGACAACAAACGTGCTGCCGTTGTATTCATTGCCCTGCACCCAGATGGAACCGTCCATCATCTGCACCAACCGCTTGCTGATCGCGAGGCCGAGGCCGGTGCCGCCGTACTTTCGCGTCGCCTTGGAATCGCTCTGTACAAAGGCGGAGAAGACCTCCTCGCGTTTGTCTTCCGCGATCCCGATACCGGTGTCCTCCACCTGGAAGCGCACCAGGTACTCGCTCCCGTTTTCATCCTCTTTCCGGCTGGTAACACTGATCTTCACGTGCCCGGTATCGGTAAACTTGACGGCATTCCCGACCAGGTTGATCAGCACCTGGTGAATCCGGGTTTCGTCCATCAGCAGAGCCTTTGGCAGATCGGGATCCACAGTGAGTTGCAGGTCGATCCCCTTCTCGTCCGTACGATGCCGGAAAAACTCGCGCACTTCATTCAGAATGGAATGGGGATTGATCGGGCGCGGCTCGAGCCGCAACGCATCGGCTTCGATCTTGGACAAGTCCAGAATATCGTTGATCAGGGTCAGCAGGTGCTTGCCGCTGGTGGAAATGGAACCCAGGTAGCCAATTTCCGGATCGCTCTGGATCCGTTCCTTAAGGAGGTCGGTGAAGCCCAGAATAGCGTTCATGGGCGTCCGGATTTCATGGCTCATGTTGGCCAGAAACTGGCTTTTCGCCTGGTTGGATGCTTCGGCGGCGTCCTTCGCCTTCCGGATCTCCGCCTCCACCTGCTTGCGCTCGGTGATGTCCCGGATAAGAGTGGCCACCTGGTCCAGCCGGTCATTGCGAGGGACAGGAATCTTGTGGATTTCATACCAGCGCGGCTGATCCTCGATCTGGGTTTTCTCTTCCGTGATCAGCAGTTCGCCGTTCTTGAATACTTCGGAATAATCCTGCTGGCTTGTGCCGGGCAGGAACGGCGCTACATCAAACAGGTAGCGGTGATGCGGATCCGTATCGAGCTGATAACGCTCCATCTGGTCCAGAAAGGCGCGGTTGTAAAGTTGGATGCGCAAGTCGCGGTCCACCACGAAGAAGATGTCGACCAGGTGATCCACCGTCATACGGTAGCGTTCTTCGCTCTCACGCAGCACCCGTTCGGTTTCAATCCGTGCGGTAATATCCCTGAAAAAGCCCTGGATGACCTGTTTCCCCTGGATGTCGATCAGTTTGGCGATGAACTCGACCGGCGCCCGGGAACCATCGGACCGGATCATTTCGGTTACGGCCGGTGTGTCCACCTGGACCTGCTCCTCCACCAGCCGCTTGACCAGGGGCAGCAGCTTCATGTACTCGTCTTCAGGGTGGAGCGTCAGCAGATCCTTGCCGACCAGTTCCTCACGGGGCATTTGCACAAGATGCTGTGCAGCCAGATTCGCGTCCACGAGACGCCGTGTAGAAGCATCGGCGAGGAAAATGGCGTCAGGGGCGCTGTCGAACAGCATGCGGTAGCGACTCTCGCTGTCATACAACTCCTTCTCGATCCGCCGTGATTCGGTCACATCCCGCACCACCGACAAACTGATTTTACACCCGTCCGGGTCTGTCGCCGCGATGCCGTCCAGCACCACATCCAGCAGCTCGCCGTCTTTGCGAACGAACCGGTAATGGACATCCCGGACATATCCATCCCGCCAGAATTTCGGTAGGATGACCTCGCGAAACCGTTGTTTCGATTCCGGATCCATGAAGTCACAGGCATTCCGGCCGATCACCTCGTCACGCGAGAAGCCGGTCGTCTCCAGCCACTTCTTATTGGCATTCAGCAACCGGCCTTGCTCGTCGATGGAATGCATCATCACCGGAGCATGCTCGTACATGAACCGGGACCATGAAGCAGCATCTGAGGTCTCGCCGGATTGGGCGGCATGCTTCGTCCTGGCGGAGGAGGCCACCTCCAGCTCCCGGATGCGTTGCTTCAGCTCCAGGATCTCGCTACGCGGCTTGTCTGTGGTCGATTTCTTCGGCGGCATCGTCTGATCGGTTTCCTGGTTACGTTTTGCTGAATACTAAATGTATATGAGCAGGCCGCTCGAGAGAACGCCTTTCCGCACAAAAGTGGGGAGATCAGAGGGCGCAGAATCTAGGCCGCCGTGGAGGACAATGCCTGGATCATCCCATTTCGGATACTTGTTCCATGCAATGCTTGTCAAATGCAACAGCATTCTCTAGTTTACGAGGAGCAAACAAATCTGGGGGCGCTGTGTTGACACTTTTCCGGCATACGACTGTCCTTTTTCTGTGCATCGCGCTGGTGCTGCCCCCGCTACTCGCCACGGCCCAGGACCGCAGGGTCGCCTTCAACGAGGACTCCAGCCTCACGACACTGCCACCGGATATCGCCAAAGACATCGCACTGTTCAACCCCTACCCCGGTTTCTTGCGCGCCATCCTGTTCCAGACACCCGACGGCGCCTACATCGTTGAAGTGCATTACACGGAGCAGGGGGCGGAATACCGAAACGAGGTGTCGCTTTCCTCCAAAGAAGTCGACTTGCTGCGGGCTGAGGTGGCGCGAGTGATCCGGGAAGCGTCCCGGCAGAAACAGCGTATGAACCAGGAAGGCCGTCCAAGGCTCCTGTGGAACAACCTCGGGCTGTCGCTGGGATTCTACAGCTGGGCCGTGCCCATGGCGCTGGGCGTGCAGGACGGCCGCACACTGGTCGCCACTTCCATGCTCACCAGCGGCGCGTCGTTCTTTGTCCCCTACTGGAGGACACGGGACACGGAGGTCACGAACAAAGCCGCCGAGCTGGGCATCTTCGGCTCACGCTACGGCATCGCTCATGGGTACGGGCTGGGCTTCCTTCTGCTGGGCGAGGACGCCGAGGACAACCCACGGCCTCTCGCAGGCGTCGCCATCGCGACCAGTGTGCTGGAAGGGACGTTGCTGTACCATTACGCCAACACAAGCCGCATCACGGAGGGGCAGGCGACTCTGGCCGGCGCATTCAGCAACACCGGATTGGCCTTGGGCGGCGGGCTGGCGTATGTCACCGGGTTGACCGAGCTCGAGGACCCGTATCGTCCCACAGCGGCCCTCGCCTTGGCCGGTGCGGGCGCGGGCTTCTACCTGGGGCAACGGTGGAAGACGGCGAACCTGTATACACGCGGCGATGTGGGCGTGTTGCAGACGACTGAGCTGCTGGGCGCGCTGGTCCCCGTGACCATTGGAGTTGTCGCGGAGGCGGAGGACGCCAAGCCTGTGGTGCTGGGTGCCATGGCGGGATCGGCGGTCGGGATCGGTGTGGCGGAACGGTTACTGCGCGGGTATGATGTATCCACGGGTCAGAGCTGGATCGTCGCCCTGGGAACTGCTGCCGGCGGACTGACCACCACCGGTCTGTATTACCTGGCCACCCCCGACGATCGTCTTGACGTCAAGGGCTACATGACCACGATGACGCTCGGCGCACTGGCCGGCTTCGGCTTCACCTGGTATGGCGTCCGGGGAGATACCGCGGTCCAGTCCGCAGACAACTCCTCCACGTCGCCAGCTATACGTGTCCAGGTATCGCCCGAGACCTATTTCCTGAGCCGCTCGTTGAACCTCCCGCCCGAAGCCCGTGCGCAGCTGCATCTGGTGCGAGTTGGGGTTCAGTTTTGAAGGTTCGGGCTGATCTGAAAATGCACAAAACAGAACTGCTACTCTTTTACGATAGTGGGAACAGAAAATGGGACCGCTACTCTTTTATCTTGGTGGGCGCAGAAAATGGGACTGCTACTCTTTTCCGCTGTGGGAAGCTTTCGAAAAGGTAATCGCTGCTATACCACCCTTGTTCCTGACAAAAGTTGCCAATAGATAAGCGGAAAAGGTAGCTGTACCGATTTTCTGGAGATCTTGAGTCAGAATGCGCACTTACGAATAGCGTACAATCTCAGAAAAAGTGGGACAGTTACCTTTTCGGACAGTGAATCATAAATATTTAATGACGGTGCATATTGAAAAGGTAACAGTCCCCTTTTTCAGCAATCCTCTTTTTGCGTTCTTTACTTATTACACTTTTTTACTCCCTCGACTAAAACTCAAACCTTACACCACCCACGAAAAAGAAGCGGAACTGGTAAATCGTATCCCGTTCGCCATCTTCGGCGTAGGAATACGACGCCACATTGGGCTCGTCCAGCACGTTCTGCACCTCCAGGTAGAACACCAGCGAGGAGTGGGTGAAGTAGTGCTTGTTGTCCACACGGATATCCCAGCGCGAATAGGCGGGATAGCGTCGATTGTTGACATCGCCGGAGCGCTCCCAGTGCCCTTCGTAGTACGGTTGAGTGGAGGGGACGCCCTCCGGAAGCCACACCTGCCCGGTGCAGGGGCGGCCGGAGATGTACCGGTAGCGGGTGGAAAGCGTCAGCTCGTCGCCGTTGATCGGCAGGGCGTTCATCCACATCAGGTACGGTTTCCGGAGCAGATTACGATACCAGCTCCGTTGGATCAGGCTGGTGGAGTAGCCCAGTACGACGGTGGCCACATGACGGTAATCGTACGAGGTGGGGAACGTCCCGTAGGCCGGGGTGGTGGCGTCCGCGATGCCGTAGGAATAGCTGAAGGTTCCGTACCAGTTGCGCGCCATCTTCTGGTGGGCGAAGAACTCCACGCCCCACGCTTCCTTTGTCGCTTCCGGCAGCAGGATCTCGCTTCGGTAGGTGAAGTCGCGGGTCTGTTCGCGTATGATGGATTGCTTCGATACCAGCAGGTCGCTGTAATCCTTGTAGTACGCCTCGACACTGAGTTTGGTCGAAGGTCTGGGCAGGAAGCTGAGCCCGGCGATGTATTGATCCGCGCGGGCGTAGGGCAGATCGGCGTTTTCCGGCGCACCGTCGTACGTGTATCCGAAATCATACGTGAAGAAGGGGTGCGTCTGGTAGTAGATCCCGTAAGCCAGGCTCAACCGCCACGCCGGCAGGAAATCGTACTTCATCGACAGGCGCGGCCCGACCACATGATTGCCGGTATAGTCGAAGCCGTCGTACCTCACGCCGGCGACCACCGCCAGCGGCTTCGAGGGCCGCCAGGTGTACTGCGCGAAGGCGGAGGTCTTCACCGTCTCAGCCACCTTCTCGAAATCCTGGTTGCTGAACACGGTGCTGTCCGGGCTGCCGTCGGGCGGCCCCAGGGTCCCGTCGTCGAACACCACGCTGTCCGGTGCGATCCAGACCTTCTCGTTGACTGTCAACGGTTTCGCGCCGATCCCGAACGACCATTCATCCTGTTCACGCACCCGGCCGGTCCAGCTCAGGCTCGCCTGGTACGTGATCTCATCGTGGGTGTTTGTCACCCAGGGGGCGAAAGTGCGGTTGTTCAGCGAGTCGATGTACACCTTGTCCACGTCCACAGTGTAAAACGAGCTGCTCCTCGCCAGGACCAGGTCGGTGTAGCCCACGCCCCACAGGCTGCGCAACCGCAGGCCGGTGATCAGCTTACGGTTCTTGTTCTTCACCCGCTCCGCTCCCCGGCTGTAGCCGCCTTCTTCCTTGTTTTCGCCGCTGATGTTGATCCAATCGTCGGCGTAAAGAGCGTTGATATCCAGCTTGTGGCGGTCCGACAGGTCGTAGGCGACTTTGCCCTGAGTGCTCCAATACTGGGGGACGGCGGTCAG
This sequence comes from uncultured bacterium, assembly GCA_964648415.1. Lineage (GTDB taxonomy): Bacteria > Electryoneota > Electryoneia > Electryoneales > Electryoneaceae. The sequence continues at coordinate 9,036 of CAZYOC010000029.1, forward strand.
GCCGATGGAGTTGTGCATCAGGTCCAGGTAGCTGCGGTGGCCGGTAAGCAGGAAGCTGCCTTTGCCCTCGTTGATCGGTCCTTCCAGGCTGCCGCCCGCGCCGGCCATATTCAGGTCGAGGCTGCCCGCCACTCGCTGCCGGCTGCCTTCCCGCAGGTCCAGGTCCAGCACGCTGGAGAGTTTGTCGCCGTAGCGTGCCGAAAACCCGCCGGAAGCGAAGGTGACTTCGTTGAGGAACTCGGCGTTGACGGCGTTGATCGGCCCGCCGCTCGCCCCGGGATACCCGAAGTGGTTGATGTTTTCCACTTCAATGCCGTCAAGCACGATCAGGTTCTCGCTGGGACTGCCGCCCCGGACCACGATCTCGTTGTTCTGATCCGATTCCCCCGCCACGCCGGGCAGGGCCTGGATCATGCGCTGCACATCTTCCGCCGCCCCCGGCGCGCGCCGGACTTCTTCATACCGTAGAGCCCGCGCGGAGGTGGGCATGTCGGAGGCGGGCAGGGTGAAGTATCCCGCCGTGACCACCACCTCCTCCGCCTGCACCGCCGACGGCTGCAAACGGAACTGGACCTCCGCGCTCCGGTTGGGGCGTACGACCACCTCCGAGACGGTCCGGGCTTCGTAACCGAGCGCCGACGCGGTCACATGGTAGGTGCCCGGCTCGAGGTTGGCGACCACGAAGTCGCCGTCCAGATCCGCCGCCGCACCCCGGTTGGTTCCTTCCAGCACGACGTTGGCCGCCGGGATGGGCTCACGGGTGGTCGCGTCGAGCACCTCCCCCCGGATCTCGCCGGTCCCCGCCGCCCGAACGGCGGACACAAATACACTTAACAACACTACCATCGCCCACACGACAACACTGGTAAACCGTTTTGCCTGCATGATCGTTCTCCGTACTTCTGAACGCCCCACCCTTCACTCTAGAAAGTGTCCTATGATGTTATTTCTGTGGATGATACGATGGGACATTGTTTTCGAGAGACTTTACAAGCGGCCGCGCCGTTAAAATAGTACTGAATGCCAATTCTCATACAGTCTCCCTCTTCATCATAGCATCACCTCTACCAGATCGAGATCAAGTCGTTTGGACCACGAATAGTCCAGTAATGTATAAAAACTGTCATTATTCTATGGCTGGATGCAGCCCGGAGACAGAAAATGGGCGCTCGTCTCCTCCAACCAAGCGCCCACTCCATTAAACTACAACAAAAACGGCCTACGAGTCCGCCTCTCCGAGCTCGACACGGTCGCCGTTCAGCACGTAGAAATAATGAAACGTCACCCCGCCCTTCATAATGGCGGACACCCCGCAGTAGCGTTCCCGGCTAAGGTCAATGGCGCGGGTCAGCTTCTTCGCGTCCACGTCGCCGTCGACATGAAACACCACGTTGATCTCTTTCCAATACTTGGGGTGTTCTTCGGTGCGCTCCACGCCTTCCACTTCCACCTCGAAACGGGTGACGTCCTGTTTCATCTTGCGCAGGATGGAAATGGTGTCCATGCCGGTGCACCCCGCCAGCCCGGCGAACGGCAGCTCAGCCGGACGCGCTGCGCTGTCCTCGCCGCCCACGTTCGCCACGCTGTCCATGTATACCGTATGCCCGCTACCCGTATCGGCGGCGAACCGCATCTTGCCGACATCTTCCAGCTTCGCTTTGGCGATGCTCTTCATGCTGTCTCCCGTGTATTGTTTGTGCTTTCTTACCCTTAAGAAACACTCGCCCTGATGGGAATTCAAGTGTTGTCTGGCAGGTTGGATGCGATTGGAGTAGAGAGGATCTTCGCCTCTGTGACCTGGTCGAAAAGCGGAGAGCAGTTGTAAAATGTCTCAGAAAAGGTGGTTGTTGGCAACGAGATCTCATTACAATAACCCCACCGGGCAAGCCGGTGGGGCCACATCTTCAGTAGTCGTTCACTCCGTTGAAAAGCTCAGCAACCTTTTACTGTTTACTGCCGCATGCCCATTGCCCGTGCGACCAGGATATGGCGCGCCACATCACGGTCGATGCACATGGTGTTCTCGCCCACGGAGACCTCCAGCTTGCCGGAGATCGGGTCGCGCAGGCGCGAAATGGGACGTCCCGGGTAAGCGCCGATCTCGCTGAGCCCCATGAGTTGCTTGTGGCGACGGTGGTCCACGCGGCTCAAAATGGCGCGGCCACCTTCCTCCAGGTCCGTCAACGGGATCAGCTGCTTGTCCGGCATGTTGCCGTCTTCATCGGGAATCGGGTCGCCGTGGGGACCGAACGCCGGATGGCCCAGTTTCTCGTCGATCTTCTCCAGCAACTTATCACTCACTGTATGCTCGAGCATCTGCACTTCTTCATGCACCTCGTCGAGGTTGTAGTTGAGATGCTGAACCAGGAAAGTCTCGAGGATGCGGTGCCGACGGATCAGCCCGACCGCCAACTTGCGTCCCTGGTCGGTCAGCTCCGGCGGACGGTACCGGCGGTAACGAATCCAGCCACGGTAATGCAGCCGGCGCAGCATGCCGGTCACCGAGGGAGCCTTCACGCCGAACAGGGCGGCCAGCTTGCTGGTGCCCGGACGCTTGCCTTCATGTTCAAAGCGGAACAGCGCCAGGAGATATTCCTCCGCTGAATGCGAGATGCGGGGTAGATGTGACGCCATGGTTATCCTCCATGTAGTTAGGTCGCCCTAATTATAAGCAGCATTGTTAAAGGATTCAAGGGGGCCGCTAATCTTGAGGAGGCAGAGAGAGTCATCTTCATGGGAGCCCGGCGGTTGCTTATATTGACCTGATGCAGCTCTTTGTTTCGAGGCCCTGTCGCTAAACCGGTTGGATGATGAACCTGCTGGATCGTTACATCGTTCGAGAGCACATTGCTCCCTTCATCATGAGCATCTCCATGATCATGCTCATCTTCATCCTGAATCTGCTGTTCAGGATGTTGCGGCGGATTGTGGGGCAGGGGCTCCCTCTCAACGTGATCGGGGAATTTTTCTTCCTGAACCTGGCGTGGATTCTGACGCTGGCCGTGCCCATGGCGGTGCTGATGGCTTGCCTGATCGCCTATGGCCGGATGGCGGGCGACATGGAGATTGTCGCCTTGAAAGCCTCGGGGGTCAGCGTCATCCGGTTGATGCGGCCCATGCTGTTTGTCGGGATTATCATCGGCCTGTTCACCTTTTACTTCATGGACCAGGTGTTGCCGGACTTCAATTACCGAAACAAGCTGTTGACGATCTCCATTCGCAGGAAAAAACCCAACATTGCGGTGAAGGAAGGTATTTTCACGAAAGAGCTGAGCAAACAGACCATCCTGGTGCGGGAAATCAACAACGTCAGCGGAATGCAGTACCAGGTGAAGATTTTCGACGACACCAACCCGGCTCAGCCGGCCACGGTGGTCGCGGACTCGGCCATGCTCACCTACATCGACACGCTGGGCATGTACCAGTACCACCTCTACAGCGGTGAAATCCACCAGATGAAGACGGAGGAGCCGGAGGCTTACGAAACGCTGGAATTCGTGGAGTCCATCTTCCGGATCAACTCCCCGGAGCAGATGCTGCATTTGCGTGAAAGGGGGTATCGCGGCGATCGCGAGCTCGGCCTGGAGGGGCTGAGCCGGCGGATCGAGGAGTTGCGCAACCGTCCCAACGCCGACCAGCTTGTCAAACAGATCAACCGCTACCGGGTGGAGTACCATAAGAAGTACGCGATTCCGGCCGCGACGGTGGTGTTCGTGTTAATCGGCGCGCCCTTGGGGATCAAGCTCCGGAAGGGCGGCGCGGGCAGCAGTGTGGTGCTCGCGGTGACCTTCTTCCTTGTCTACTGGATTTTCCTGATCGGCGGCGAGGATCTGGCGGACCGGAACGTGGTTCATCCGGCGGTGGCCATGTGGGCGCCCAATGTGCTTCTTGGCCTGCTTGGCGTCTGGCTGATCCGGATGGAGATCCGGTCTCACCGGAGCATCCGCTTGCCCTGGCAACGGAAGGCGGTGGAAGAACCGGAAGATCCTCGTGAAAGCTGGGACATCTCCCGCGACGAGATCGAAGCGCTGGCGGACAAGGAGCGGCAGCGGCAGCAGGAGAGGCAGAACGGCGACAGCTCACCCGATGAGCGGGGAGACGGCTCATGATGAAGAAGATCGACCGCTATGTCGCGGGCAGCTTCTTCACCTACTTCGCCCTCTCCATCTTCGTGGCGCTGGTGATCTACCTGATCGTGGACCCTATCGAGAATCTGGACAAGTTCCTGGACAAGGGCGTCCCGCAGAAAGACATCATCCGCTATTACATCTTGTACGTCCCCTACATCATTTACCTGACGTACCCGGTGGCGATGCTGCTGGCGACGCTGATCAGTATCGGGGGGCTCAACGCCAAGCGTGAGCTCCTGGCCATGACCGCCTCGGGCATCCCGCTGCACCGTCACCTCATTAACCTGTTGACCATCGCCCTCATCATGAGCGCGCTGGCGTTTTACTGGGGCGAGACCCTGGTGCCCTATACCAACAAGGAGCGCATGGGCATCTGGCGGGAGCAGGTGAAAAAGAAAGTGGACTGGCGGCTGCTCGACCAGGGGCAGGTCTATTTACAGGTAGCCAAACAGGAAGTCTTGCACCTGGATCTGTACCAGCCCCGTCATCAAATCGGGCACGGGATGGATTTGTTCGTGTTCGAGGACAACCGGCTGAAGGAACGCTTTTCCGCGAAAACGCTGGCCTGGAACGGGAAGAACTGGATCGCCAGCGGCGTGATGCGGAGGGAATTCACCGACAAGGGCGAGTACATCGACCACCTGCAACGGCTGGACATGCACTTCAAGCTGGTGCCGGACGACTTCATCGAGCTGCAGGTGGAGCCGGAGGAGATGGGCTACGAGGAGCTGAAGCGTTTCGTCGAACGTATCCGGCTCACCGGCGGCCAGACGGAAAAGTGGCTGGTGGACTTGCAATCGAAGATCGCGTTGCCGTTCGCCGGCGTGATCATCGTGCTGTTCGGGTTGCCGATTTCCTCGACCTTCCGCCGAAGCGGCATGGTCATCGGGTTCGGGTTAAGCATTGCGGTGGCGTTTATCTACTTCGGACTTTTACAGGTGGGCAAGGTGCTGGGGTACAAGGAGATCCTCGACCCTCTGCCCGCCGCCTGGCTGGGTAACTTCGTGTTCTTCGTGATCGGGTCCATACTTTACATGCGTGCGCCCAAATAGAAGTAGAGGAGGCAGGATGGAGTTCATCAAACGTGATCTGCCTGGTGTGATCGAACTGCAACCACAGGTATTTGGTGATCAACGCGGTTTCTTTATGGAGCTGTATCACCGTGACAAGTTCGCCGTGGCGGGGATCACGGAAGACTTTGTCCAGGATAATTTAAGCAGCTCCCAGCAGGGTGTGATCCGCGGGCTGCACTACCAGCTTGAACATGCCCAGGGAAAACTGGTTACCGTGTTCAGCGGGGAAGTGTTCGATGTGGCCGTGGACATTCGCAGGGGCAGCCCCACGTTCGGCAAATGGACCCATGCACTCCTCAGTGCGGAGAAGCGCAACGCGTTTTACGTGCCGCCCGGCTTTGCGCACGGTTTCTGTGTCATCTCCGACTTCGCCGAGTTTTTCTATAAGTGCACCGACATTTACTTCCCCCGTGGGGAGCGGGAGATCCTTTGGAACGACCCGGCCATCGGTATCGACTGGCCCGTCAAGGATCCCGTTTTGTCCGAGAAAGATCAGATCGCCCCATTGCTGAAAGACGCAGAGTTACCGGAATACACAGCTTAACCAGGAGGGAGTCTCGTGATTGCCAGCGAACCGGTGATCCCGTACAAGTGGCAACGTCGTTTCATTGAACTGGCCCGGTTCTGGTCGCAGTTCATGACCTGTGACCGTGCAGCGGTCGGCGCGGTGATTGTGCGCGAAAAACGTGTGATCGCGTCGGGCTACGGCGGCGCGCCGTCGGGGTCGAAAACCTGCGAAGAGGTCGGCCACGCCATGTTTCAGAACCATTGCGTACGCACGGTGCATGCGGAGATGAACGCCATCGCGCAGGCGGCGCGGTACGGGCCTTCTGTGGACGAGTGCGACATGTATTGCACCGTCATGCCCTGCTGGAACTGCGCCAAGATGATCGCCGCCTGCGGCATCGCCCGGGTGTATTTCGTGGAAGACTACCACCCGGAAGAATGGGAATTCTTCAAACCGTTGTACCAGGGGCTGAAGACCCAGTTCATCCGGCTGGAGCTGAGCAAGGCGCAAGAGGGAGAAGTGTTGCAACCGCCGGAACTTGGCTGATTTCTTCCGCTCGAACACTGCAAGCGCATCCGGCGCGAGGTGAGGTAGCCCGGATCGTTGACGAGTAGTCGTGCTCTCTCACTGTAACCAGTGAACTATACAGACTGTTGCACAATAGGAACCAATCTCATTCCAGCCCCCCGATCACAGCATTCGAGGGCAGGCTCTTCGCTGGAATGAGAGACATCAGAATTCGTGCAACAGGCCCTATAAAGCCTTCCACGGTAGGTCTTTCCCTCATTATTGCCGATGTTGTGCTTGTTGTCCCATGTCTCCTGATTCCGCCTTTCTCTGCGCCCCTTCATTGTATGCGGCCGGAATTCCTGCCACATTCTTAACTATTGAGGACAAACACAGGGAGAGGTGAAGCATGGCCGCATTGTATGACGAGGATCAGAAGTTTGGCTGGTGGGCGTCGCTGGGGATTCGCGTCAAGCTGCTGGCGGTCGCCGCGCTCGTGGTGGTGCTGCTGATTGCGGTCAACACCGTCATGTTTGTCAACAACTTCAAGACCAACGCCATGAGCACCCGGGTCCAGAAAGCTTCGGCGTTTACCGCGTCCAGTCTCTCCACTATGAACCACGTCTCCACCTTGCAGGAAGAGGAGGTGTTTGACGATCTCTGGCTGGTGAATGAAGTCCGGGAGACCTTGGCCGCCGGGGGCGACTATTCCGAGACACGTCTGTTCAAGACCATTCCGGTGGTGGCGGCCTGGCTCGCCACCGACGCCGCCGCTCAGCTTGAAAACATTGATTTTCAAGTGACCGCGTTCAACGCACGCAACCCCAAGCACGATCCCCGCAATGACCCGGACCCGATTACCGGCGAGTTCCGCGCTGCACAACTCACGTCTCTGTCCAAGGGTGACAAGGATTTCGTCTGGGGCGTGAACGAACAGACCAACGCTATCCATTACATGCGCCCGATCCACCTCAACGAGACCTGCATGCTGTGCCACGGCGCCCCGGCGACCAGCCCCAACGGTGACGGGACCGACTTGCTGGGCTTCAAGATGGAGAACTGGCGGCCCGGGCAACTCCGGGGCGCATTCGAGGTCATCATGCCGCTTGATGAGATGGATGCGGCGGTGGCGAGTTTCACGACCAAGAACATCGCGCTGAACCTGCTGATCGGTGCGGTGATGTTCATCATCCTGGCCTTTATGATTACCCGCACCGTGGTGACCCCCTTGCAACGGCTGGGGACCGACGCCGACGCGATCGCATCCGGCAAACTGAACCACGAGGTGGAGGTCACCAGCAACGATGAGATCGGCAAACTGGCCTCCTCCTTCAGAGCGATGGCCAACGATCTGCGTGTGATGATCGGCGAAATTATCAAAGCAAGCAATACTATCGGCGAGACCACCGGTACGCTGTCTTCGGTGTCGGCGACCACTGCGGCGAGTGCGGAAGAGATGAACGTGCAGGCGCAGACCGTCGCCGGGGCGTCCGAGGAGATCTCCACCAACGTCACCAACGTGGCGGCCTCCGCCGAAGAGAGCAGCTCGCTGGCGCAGAACATCAATCGTATGACCGAGACCATGTCGACCTCAATGCACGGCATTGCGGGCAATGTGGGCGAGACCTCCGCCGGCCTGACGGAAGTCACCGACTCCATCGACGAGGTGACTCGCGGTGTGCAGAACATCGCGGCGGCCATCGAGGAGCTGAGCGCCTCGACCCGTGAGGTCGAGAGCAATACCTCCAAGGCGAGCACGATCGCCGACGACGCCACCCAGCGGAGCACTTACGCCACCGACACGCTGGGTAAGTTCGACGCTGTGGTGAAAGAAGTCGCGAAGATCGTGGACACCATCAAACACATCGCCGACCAGACCAATATGCTGGCTCTGAACGCCACGATTGAAGCGGCGGGCGCGGGTGAGGCCGGCAAAGGCTTCGCCGTGGTGGCTGCCGAGGTCAAGGAACTGGCCCGCCAGAGCGCCGAAGCGGCCGACATGATCAACGACAAGATCACCGCCATGCTGACCACGAAGGACGATGTCGACGCCAGCATCGCCCAGGTCAACGAGATCATCCAGAGCCTCGCGGAGATCAACCAGTTCATCGCCGGAGCGACCTCGGAGCAGTACCGGACCGTTGGCGAAACGGCGGAGATTGTCAGCCGGGTGTCTCATAACGCCGGCAACGTGAACCGTCTGTCACAGAACATGTCGGACAAGGTGATCAGTATCGCGAAGTCGTCGAACGAGACTTCGGCGACGGTGGAGGAGGTGGCGCGGAATATCAACGAAGCGTTGCAGGCGTCGCAGGACATCGCCCGGATGATCAACGAGGCGGCGACGGGGGTGGGCGATGTGACGCAGAACGTGCAGGGTATGAGCCAGGCCACCGGCGAGATCGCCCAGGGCGCCGCACAGACCAAGGTGTCGGTGGACGAACTGAACAAAGAGGCGAGGAACCTGCAAGACCAGGTGAGTAAGTTTGAGCTGTAGGAATCGCTTCCCTTGATGAATAAGGCGGTATTCAGCGGCAGGAACTCGCCCTTTGCAACTCGTCTATCCTGGATATTTCACGAAGGAACCACGGCAGTGGTTCTCTGCCATAGCCCAGGAACCACGGTAGTGGTTTTCTGCCATAGCCCAAGGTACGCGCCGTCCGTTTGGCGCGCACCTTGGGAGTCAATTTCGCCCTCTTTGACAACCCCGGCAGCGGGTTGTATAAAACAACAACAAACTGTCGTCAAGTGATTTAACCCCGAAAACCGTTTAAACCGATTCTATAGGGCCTGTTGCACGAATTCTGATGTCTCTCATTCCAGCGAAGGCGGGGATCTCCTCCGTTTCCTGCGCGAACGAGACAATACTTTCAAGACTCACTATATATCAAGGGTTATGTTAACGAAGCATGAATACTCGTGAAACATCCGGGCTATCCCTCAAACATATGAAGAGCGTCCGCTTTGGGAATGTGTGTCTCGTTCCGATTCTGCTTTGACACGGTCAAGTAGGAGTTTGTCGTGAAGAACAACACCCGCATTACTGGTCTGTTCGTTCTGCTGTGCCTCGTTCTTCCGTTGGGAAGTGTTGCTCAAGAGCTGCATACGGTCACGCTGGAGTCGGCCGACGCGCTCAGCGCCTACACCCGCTGGAACCCGGCGCTGCCGGACCGGATCAGCGCCCACCGCGGCGGGCCGGAACCCGGCTACCCGGAAAATGCCATCGAGACCTTCGAGCACGCGCTGACCTGCGCCCCCTGCATCATCGAGTGCGATGTACAGATGACCGCGGACAGCGTGCTGGTGATGATGCACGACGAGTCCCTGGACCGCACCACCACCGGTTCCGGGGAGGTGTCGGAGCACACCTGGGCCGAGCTGCAAGCGCTGCTGTTGATCGACAACGAGGGCGACACCACCGACTACCGGATTCCGCGTTTTGATGACGTGCTGCGGTGGGCGGTGGGCCACGCCGTGCTGACGGTGGATGTGAAACGGGAAGTGCCGCCGGAGCAGGTCGTTTTCGCGGTGCAGAATGCGGATGCGCAGGGCCATGCCGTGATTATTACCTACAACACGCAGCAGGCGGCGACCTACCATGCGCTGGACCCCGCGCTGGTGCTGTCGGTGGGCATCTTTGACCGTGAGGATTATCAGGCGCTGCGCGCAGAGGGCGTCCCCGCTGACCGCATGGTGGCGTTTTGCGGGGTGGACAAGACCGACCTGGAGTTGGTGAGTTGGCTGCACGACAAGCGGATTTCCTGCATCCTGGGCACGATGCGGCAGGTAGACGCCCGGGCGCGGGAGGAAGGTCCGCAGATGTACCGCGAACTGTATGAGGCCGGACTGGACATTCTCTCCACCGATGAAGTTCCCCTCGCGGCGCAGGCTGCGGATGGACGATGAATTGCGGGGAGAGATTGACGAAGCGAAAATGACCGCAGCAGAAAAAAGCGGCTGACCATCAAAGCCGTTGACAACTATCTGGAAGCAGCGTAGCTTTCAACAATCCGAACGGTGGATCGCAATTTCTACCAAATTTCGGAACGCGACCGCTGAAGCAGCAGCAGATTCTCCATCACAAATTGACTCGAGATTGAAACCAATTTCGGATTGACCGTACCAAGGTTTTGAGTGAGTTAGTCATAAGACCAAGGTATCAGTAAAACCGCTGATATTCAATGCTGATGCGACGGATGGGATTTTGACGAGGGACAGGTGAAGCTCGAGACAGCCGCTTTCATCGTGCCCAAGAGAGCCAGCGGTGAAGTCAAGTGCCGTCCTCGCAACACGCAGAATGGTGGCAGCACCAAAACGGCCGTAGGTCGCAAAGGAGCCCGATGATGGATTCAAGACCTGAAGGAGCTGGAGCCCGAGCGTGTTGGTTTGTCGGAGCATCTTACGGACCAACAGAAGATCAAACCAAGCGTTTTCTAAGAAATGGCATTTGGAAAAATGGGTATCAGGACAAATACCTCGACGCAGTGAAGTCTATCCAGGTGGGGGACCGCATTGCGATCAAGTCGTCCTATACGCGGAAGCACGATCTCCCCTTTGATAACCGGGGCCAAACCGTGTCCGTCATGGCGATCAAAGCCATTGGCACGGTAGAAGAAAACCTCGGCGACGGTCGCACTTTAAAGGTTGACTGGAAACCTTTCGATCCTCCACGTGAGTGGTACTTCTACACCAATCGAAGCACTGTCTGGCGGGTTTTACCTGGCGACTGGACCACAGATGCTTTGATCGGATTCACATTCGAGGATAAGGCGCAAGACATTAACCGGTTCCGCAATGCCCCTTCCTGGCGTGAACGCTTCGGTGATGGCGCTGTCGACAAGCGCCGTTTCAACTGGACTCGCTTTTACGAGGCGGTAGCAGACAAACTCCTTACCTTTCGGAATAGGCGAGATGAGCTGACTGCCGGTATTCATGCCATCGCAGAAAAAGTCGACTGCATGTCGATTCTCAATGACCAATACGAAGAAAACGTTCCAGGCGGCCCACTTAAGGATATCTGTCCATTTACAGTCATGGGCATATTCAACAGAGGGATTACTGATGCAAACCGTAAAACCATAGCGAGCGAGTTGGCCAATCTGCTCGGTGTTTTAGCGCCGGTTCCCGACTCATTTAAAGGGATTCCTGTTCTCAACAATCAGCGAACATGGTTTTTTGGTTACAGTTATAGACGCAAACCTGATGACATTGACACCCTCTGGGAAGCCTTCGCCCAGGCAATTGCTTTCGCGGAATCGGATGATGCGGAAGATCGGACGACATTTGCGGCGGCCTACGACAAGACAACGGAATCTTGGGGAGTGGGGTGGAACCTTACCATGGGGCTGTACTGGATTCGTCCCTGGAATTTCCCGACCCTTGATAGTCAGTCCCAGCGTTACATCAGCAAGAAGCTCAGCATTCAGATTGGCATGAACGGCCCCAAGGGCCGCTGTAACGCCACTGATTATCTGGCGGTACTGGACACCCTTGAGGCTCGTTTCCAGGAAGATGCGTATCCCGTCCACTCATTCCCGGAGCTGTCACTTGCCGCTAGGCATTTCAAGGATAGTGGGACATCTGCTGACCCGAATGTCTCAGACCCTGATGTGCAGGATGACGAAGGGGATGCCACACCCGAGGCAGAGGTCACGGCTGCACCCATCGAACCGTACTCCGTCGATGACATTCTGACGGATGGATGCTTCATCGCCCGGGAAAAACTCGAAATGATTCTCGAACGCCTCCGTACCAAGAAAAACCTGATTCTCCAGGGACCGCCGGGCACGGGAAAGACATGGCTGGCGAAGCGATTGGCTTTCGCTTTGATGGGGCAGCGAAACGACAACAAAGTCCGAGCGGTGCAGTTTCATCCGAACCTTTCCTACGAGGATTTTATCCGTGGCTGGCGGCCGGTGGGAGACGGCAAGCTCACACTGGTAGACGGGCCTTTTGTGGAGATGATGAAGGCAGCCGCGAAAGATCCAACATCAAGGCATGTCGTCGTCATTGAAGAGATTAATCGCGGGAATCCAGCACAGATTTTCGGCGAGATGCTGACGCTCCTCGAGTTCGACAAAAGAACGCCTAATGAGGCCCTGGAACTTTCCTATAAACGGTCAGATGGCGAGCGTGTTTTTATCCCGAACAACCTCTATGTCATCGGCACGATGAATACTGCCGACCGCTCTCTTGCTTTGGTCGATCTGGCGTTGCGTCGCCGTTTTGCCTTCATCGATTTGGAGCCCACGCTCGGAAAGCCCTGGCACGATTGGGTCCAATCCCAGTGCGGTATTGATTCAGAAATCCTTGTCGAAATTGAGAAGCGTCTCATTGCCCTGAACAGCGATATTTCAGCCGACACCGGTCTCGGGCCTCAGTTCCGAGTGGGGCACAGCTATGTCACACCGCCGTTTGGTATTCCCATCAGTGATGCCCGGGAATGGTTCCGTCAGGTGGTTGATACCGAGATAGGTCCGTTGCTTGATGAATACTGGTTCGATGCGCTCGAGAAATCCCAGAAGGCGAGAGAAGGCTTGCTGGAAGGATTCTGATCGTGACACTTGCTGCAGCCAACTTAATATCAGACGCCCATGAAGGAATTGGCCGAATAGGCCGCATCCCAGTGCGCAACCTTTGGCTGCTCATGCTGTACGCATCGGATTTGTTCAGGGATCTCGAAAAGGCGAAGGTCGTCGTAGAGGATAACCCTGATGACATCCCAGACCTGGTCGCTGAAATGCTTTGCCTTCGCGTCGAGCGTCGTATTCAGCGCAACTTGAGTTATGGCTACCAATCGCGTGAGGCTGTTCTTGGCCGTGTGCGCGGGCGCATCGACCTACTCAACACTGAGAGGCATCGATTACTGGATCGCGGAAAGGTTGCTTGCCGCTTCCATGAGTTGACCATCGATACAGCCCGAAACCGCTATGTACGGACGGCCCTGGAGGAAATATCCAAAATTGTCCTCCGCGGTGGGCTGGCACACCGATGTCGGTCGTTGGCGGCAAGCTTGAGACGCATGGGCGTAACCGGGGAGCGCCCGAATCGTGGCGAGGTTTCCATCGATCGCTTCGGGAGGCACGATGCAGATGATCAACCGATGGTTGCTGCGGCCCATCTGGCCTTCAATCTTGCCCTACCTACAGAGGCTTCAGGCTCAAAGCAATTGTCGTTGCCGGACAGAGAAATTACCTGGATTCGGAAGCTTTACGAGAAAGGGATCGCCGGTTTCTATGATGTCGTGCTTTCCAAAAGAGGATGGCGCGTCGATGCGGGAAAAACAATTGGCTGGCAGATTGAAAGCAAGAGTCTGGGCATCGACAAGATCCTCCCCTCGATGCGAACCGACATCACCCTCGACTACGTGGACACGGGACACCGTATCGTCATTGACACGAAGTTCAACTCCGTTGTGACACGTGGCTGGTATCGGGAAGAAACACTGCGCAGCGGATACGTCTATCAGATTTACGCCTATTTGAGGTCCCAGGAAGGTAATGGGGACCTCCTCGCTGAAAACGCCTCGGGTCTGCTCCTTCATCCTTCGGTGGGCGATATGGTTAACGAGGCCGTCGTGATCCAGAACCATGAGATTCGATTTGCCACAGTCGACCTCAGCGCAAAGGCAAAAGTGATAAGAAGACAGCTTCTAAGATTCATAGAGGACTAAGCGTTGAAGTTGGTACAATGGGGTACCTGAATCAATTCTTGTTCGTAGTAATGGGTAAACCGAAACAACTCGTCTCTATCATAATATATAGCAATATTTTATAAAACATAGAGTCAGTTTTATAAGCGATTTTCTGGGGAGCTTTTAACGGCGGCGCCTGAGTGTCGCCGTATTTCGTAGACAACCCTTCATGTTTTACTTCCAATTATTTCTCGCATAAGCTTGGTATTACTAAAGATATACGTTCGGCGACATCTCTCCAGAACCTTCCATTTTGACCATAAAGAGTCACTCGGAAGCACTTTTCCCGCACCCGTCCGACCTCCTCTTTGACCAGACTCTCTATCCTCTGTGGTGGGCTGCCCCGGCTTGTTTATAGTGAGTCTTGGAAGTATTGTCCCATTCGCGTTGGAAACGGAGGAGATCCCCGCCTTCGCTGGGGATGACCTCATGGGACATTATTTGCGAGCATCACTATAGGGCCTGTTGCATGAATTCTGATGTCTCTCATTCCAGCGAAGGCTGGAACCGGAACGAAGTGAAGCTTGCGGTGTCCTGTAGTTTAGGACAGCCGTGAATCCAGTCATGTTTATATACTACAATATGTTAACTATGCAAGC
>CAZYOC010000030.1:0-23466 GCA_964648415.1 uncultured bacterium
ATGTAACGCAGTCATGAGGCAAATGACGCGCTCCCGAAGGGCTTGTTTCTGATGGGCAATTTCTACGTTGATTTCGCTTAACGTAGAACCACTATGCTGGCGCGAAATCGCCTTGAACTTGACTCATCAAGAACAAGCAGAAACGTTCATACCTGGTGCAACGGAGCACAGTTGTTTACATGAGACCCGGTCCATAGCCTGGAAGCCGGGTCTCAGTTTTTTTCTCCGAGAGACTCTGCATGTCGCTACGGTTAAACTTCTCGAAAAGCGATGCGTCAGATCTTATGAAAACGGTGGGCATGAACCGAGATCGACTTGAGTCGAGAAGGGAGACGCGATGAAGAACCGGAAGACGCGCTTCATGTTGGGAGCGCCATTGATGCTGCTGGTCGTGGTGTTCTGGGGCATCGGTTGCAGTCATGATGACGGGGACAGCCTCGTCGGAAGTACGGACGGCGCCTCGGAAGAAGATGTGGATATGGCGGTGGACGGCTTCGCGGCCACACTGGCGGACCCGGAAGAGGGACTGCTTCCTTTGTGGGGTGAAGCGATCAACCCGCCCATGCAGTCGAGTGACACCGGCAAGCCGGGTGTGACACAGGACTACGCGGTGCTGGATACATTGATTCGCGAACGCGGCGGCCTGACCATGACTATGATCCACTTGTTCTATGACGCCGAAGGCAACGAGTACCAGCATCCGGATTCGTTGACCGTCAGGATGACCCGGGATCTGACGATCGAAGGAACCGTGGAAGGGCCACGGCGGAGTGTGATCATCGATCATACCGGTTTTCTCGAGGTCGAAGGACTGGCGCGAGGTGATACAATCCGAACGCTGAACGACGAGGGCCGGCGGCATGTGGAAGGGACGTTCCAGGCGAACTGGCGTGACCTGTCGCGGGAGTGGAACGTGGATCATGCCTGGACCGCCACGGACATGCAGTTTCATATCGACCGGTTTCATTATCCCTTCCCGCTGCAGGGGGTGGTGACGGTTACCAGTGAAGTTCACCGTAGTACGTCCGGCCCCAACGGCGATCGTAGCGAGGATTTCGAGATTGAGTACACGGTGACGTTTGATGGAACCCGGTACGCGTTGGTGGAATTATCCGATGGGCGCACGTTTTACATTGATTTGACCCGGGGACGGGCGCATCGTCATCGTCCTTGATCCGCTAACAAAAGAATATTCTTACAGATAACCGTGTTTGGCATTTTGCCGGGCCAACGTGTCTGAAACTGCTTTCATCAGGTATTGAAAGCTGAAAAGCCGTCTGGACTATCCGCTCCGACGGTTTTTTATTGATGGTGCGAGGGAACTGTTGAGCTTCGTCGGCATGTTGTGTCAAAAAGGCTTTGTGTCAAAAAAGCATCAATTTTTTCGATAGGCTTATACAGCCTGCGTTGAAACAGAAGATGCTGGTAAGGACCTTTTTTGAGAGGAGTGGAGATGAATGATCTTGATCATAGGAGCAATGCGGAACAGGGAAATGAATACGCAGACAGACGAGCTCGTCACGACATCGAGCAAAGTCAAATATCGTGTTATTGACAAATGCGCTACGGTTGATTATCTTAGCTCTGTCTTTTGAACTATTCAACTTTATAGGGGAGATGGAAGCATGCAACATGTCAGCGACCGGAAGTACGCGGAACAGATGGGGCTGGACCTTGAGCAGGTTCGCAAACTGATCAAGCGTCTGGATATCGCCTTCTTCTCGAGTGGCAAGGGCGACTCCATGGTGTACATGTTCAACCCGGCTGAACTGGACGCCAAGCTTGCCGACCAGAAGAGCGACAAGAAGGCTCGTAAGCGTGGTCCGCGGAAGAAGAAAGCTGAAAAGAAGGCCTGACCGAGATCGGTAACCTTCATGTAGTGTGAACCGGCGTTGCTTAACGCCGGTTTTTTCATTCGGATTCTGATGGGATCATCGAGGGCTTTTGCTGATCGCCTCGCTTTTCCGGTTCGGATTCCAATGATTCGATTATGAAAACCATCTGAACCGTTTGGATTTCCATGAAGATTTTGGTATGTTAATTATCAGGCGTGTTTTACCAGCACGGCTTTCTGCTCTACCTCCCTTCCCACATATGGCTGCATCGACTGCCCTGGCAATCAGCAGCATAAGACCACGTCAATATTTGCTCACGGGAACTGCGAGTCGCTTTTCTCGCCAGCACCCGAGCGATCATAAGTGATATCCGGTTTTCAGTAGCGGCTGACAGGTGCGATCATGGCATTATCCTCCTATACACAGAAGTGGTATACACCGCTCCTGAGGGTGGTGTTGCCGGTGTTGCTGACGATGATTCTCTTCCTTGCTACGTTTTACCTGATTGCAATTCCCACCATGGAAGAGCATCTTCTCGATTCCAAACGAAATATGATTCGTCAGCTCACGAACACTGTCTGGGAGCTGCTTGATGATTACCATCAACGTGTTCAGGCCGGCGAAATCGACCTTGCCGAGGCCAAGCAACGAGCAAAAGAGCAAATTAACAGTTTACGTTATGGGCCTGAAAAGAAGGATTATTTCTGGATTAATGATATGCAACCGAAAATGATTATGCATCCTTATCGTACGGAATTAAATAATAAAGATGTGTCTAATTATATAGACCCTAACGGTAAGAAACTATTTGTTGAATTTGTAAAAACAGTAAGGGAAAGAGATTCTGGTTATGTTGATTATATGTGGCAATGGAAAGATGATTCAACGAAAATAGTTCCTAAGGTTTCTTTTGTGCGACTCTTTGAGCCATGGCAATGGATCATCGGAACAGGTATTTATATTTACGATGTGGAAGCTCGTATTCAGACTATCATAACGCGCCTGAACTCTATCTTTATATTGATATTTGTACTCTTGATGCTGTTCGCTGCCATGATTGTCTGGCAGAGTCTTATCCTGGAGCAGCGCCGCCGGAAAGCTGAAGAGAGGGTTTCCCAAACAACGAAGGCTTTGCAGCAGGAACGCAGGATTTTTATCAGTGGCCCGGCAGTCATCTTCAAGTGGCGGAATGAACCGGGCTGGCCCGTTGACTATGTCTCGCCCAATGTTGAACAGGTCTTTGGATACACCTCGGAGGAGTTTCAGGACGGGAAGGTAAGTTACGCCGAGATTATCGACAAAGATGATCTCCCCCGGGTCTATGACGAGGTAAAGCAGAGTACTGTGAACCAGCAGGACCGTTTTCAGCATGCCCCCTACCGGATTATTCATAAACAGGGCGCCTCAATCTGGCTTTCCGATTATACAACGATTCTGCGTGACAATCAGGGAAACGCGATACACTATCTGGGCTATGTGCTGGATATCACCGAACAGATGACCGCTGAGCGAAGACTACGCGAAAACGAGCAAAAGTATCGTCAACTGATGGAAATCTCTCCCGACGGGATCGTTGTGGCGAATGTCAGTCGAAGAATCATCATGTTCAACAATGCGGCTGTAAAATTATCCGGGATCGATGATGAGGAACAGCTGCTGGGGCGCGATTGCCTCGATCTTATTATGTCTGGGGATCGGGCAAAGGCCGCTGCGAGCATTGAACAGCTATTTCAGGAACATGCCGTAACCGGGATTCGAGTCAGTCTTCGCCAGGCCGATGGTGCTACTGTGCCTGTTGAAATTAAGAGCACTCTCTATCGGGATGACTTCGGCGCCCCGGTTGGTTTTATCAATTACATTCGCGATGTCTCAGAGCATGTGGAGGCTGAACTTCTGCAGGAAACGCTGTATGCAATCGCCCAGGCGCCCGATCAAGCGGAGACCCTGAACCAGTTGTACAGCCTGGTGCAGAAAACCATCAGCCGGATTATGCCGGCGGAAAACTTTTATATCGCTCTGTACGACGAAGTCGAGGATGTCATCAGTTTCCCGTATTTCGTTGATGCGGTGGATGATCCGCCACAACCCAGACAGATAGGACGCGGGATCACCGAATACATCCTGCGAACAGGCCGATCGCTGATTTGCGACGACAGAGTCGAGGCGTCGCTGGTTGAATCAGGTGAAATCGAGATCCTGGGAGGGCGCAGCCAGATCTATCTTGGTGTGCCACTGAAAGTCGAGGATAAAACCATCGGCGTGATGGCTGTTCAGCATTATGAGGATATTGCCGCGTATAGAGAACGTGAACGCCAGATGCTGGAATACGTTTCCGTGCAAGTGGCAAAAGCGATTGCTCGAAAACGCAACGAAGCCGAACTGAGAGCCCTGATGGCCGCCATGCCCGGCCTGATCATTATCCTCAACCGTGAAGGCAAATACCTCAGCATCCCCACGGATTCTCATGAACTCCTGTATCTGCCTGCCCATGAGCTTGTTGGTCAAACCCTGCATGATGTCTTTCCAAAAGAGAAGGCCGATTTCTTTCTCGAGGTGGTTCAGAGATCTCTGGATAACGCTGTTACGCTCACCATCGAATACGATCTCCAGATTGGTGATGATGTTCTCTGGTTTGAGGGGAAGTTGTCACCGATTGATTCCGCCCGATCGATGTTTATTGTTCATGATGCTACCGCCAGAAAAAAAGCGGAAGAACAACTACGGCAGAGCGAGGAGAAATTCAGAGCCCTGTTTGAAGAATCGCATGACGCCATTTACATCCGGACTCCCGAGGGGACCATTCTTGAATGCAACCGGGCGATGGCAAACATGTTCGGATACAACCGGGAAGAGCTGATCGGCAGGTCGATCAAGGGGCTCTATGCACGAGACAAGGACCGTATCGCGTTCGAGAAGGCTATGGCCGAAGCCGGCTATGTACAAAACTATGAAGTATCGCTGTTAAGAAAGGATGGTTCGCTCATCTGGGTAGTCGCTACAGCCTCCATTCATGACAAAGGCGCGGGGGAAACTCTTTACCAGGGCATTTTGCGTGACATCACAGAGCAACGACACTTGCAGGAGCAACTGCTGCAGGCCCAGAAGATGGAGGCGGTTGGCCGTCTGGCGGGTGGGGTGGCCCATGATTTCAATAACCTGCTGACGACCATCATTGGAAAGGCAGAGCTGACACGTATCGGTCTGGATGACAATTCTTCCATCGCGAGCGTGCTTGATGATATTCTTTTCACAGCAGACAAAGCGAGTGATCTGACGCGTCAACTGCTTGCCTTCAGCAGACGGCAGGTTATTTCCATGCAGACCATCAACCCGAATCGCAATATCGAAAACCTGACTCGCTTGCTGAAACGTATCATTGGAGAAGACATTCGTCTGAAAATCGAGCTTGAAGAAGAACTGTGGGCAATCAAGGCGGATCCTACCCAGATCGAGCAGGTGCTCATCAACCTGGTCGTCAATGCCCGGCAGGCAATGCCGGACGGTGGGACATTGACCATCCGTACAGCCAACCGGCAACGTGAAGATGTGATCACGTCACCAGCTCTCGAGATCCGTTCAGGACCCTATGTGATGCTGGAGGTGGAAGATACGGGGCACGGCATGGATGAGACGGTTCGGTCACGTATTTTTGAGCCTTTCTTCACCACGAAGCCGGAAGGGGAAGGCACCGGTCTTGGCTTGGCGACGGTTTTCGGGGTTGTACAACAGCAACAGGGTGATATCGAAGTCGAAAGTGAACCCGGACGTGGGACGATCTTTCGTGTCTATCTGCCTAAGATCAGCAAATCGACCGCCAAAGTTGTCGCAAGTCGAATCGTTGCGAGTAAAGACAAACAGTTAACAGGCTCTGAAACAATCCTGGTCATTGAAGATGAGGAATCAGTACGAGTGGTGGTTCGTGAAACTCTGACCCACTTCGGCTATGCTGTGAAGGAAGCAAGCTCTGTCGAGAAAGCGATGCAAATGCTGGAGGAAGACTTTGGAAACATTGATATTGTGTTGACGGATATTGTCATGCCGGGACAAAGCGGCGTGGATTTCTACGAGAAGGCCGTGCAGCAATGGCCTGCATTGAAAATCATCTTCATGTCCGGTTATACCAAGAAAGACAGCACACAACAAATCCTCCGCGAGGGGTTACCCTTCCTGCAGAAACCATTCCGCCCCAAAGATCTTGTCCTCATGATTCGCCGGACGCTCGATAACGATCTTTCTGAGTGATATGGACAATGCAAGGTGTCCTGCCTGAGTTAATAATTCGCTCTATCGCATGGACTCTTGTTGCGTCTGTAGAACGCCAGCCAGAACTGTCCGGTTCACGCTTTCGCTTGGAGTCCTAACCCAACTTTCGCGGCCTCTCCAGTTTGACTCTCCCCCTCGTAAACCTGCCCGTACGAAAAACCATCGCCTGAACAGGATCGTTGTGCCTGCGACGATTCGGTCCTTGTTTATCAACCACTTACGCTGGCAAGTGCGAATGTTGGGTTAAACACTATTTCGGTTCAGAATTGCTAACATTTTGTATTCTTGCACCTTGTCTGGATTCCAGCCTTCGCTGGAATGAGATCGGTTCCTATTGTGCAACAGCCTGTATTGTGAAAAGTGGTACAGTTACCTTTTCGGAATCATATGTATGTCCATTTACCGATAGCAAGGCTTGAAATGGTAACAGTCCCCTTTTCACGTAAGACCAACCTGTGTTCATCGCTATGGACAATCTGTAGTCCGGCTGCTCACAACAAGATGCCCGGGCAAATGCCACGATGAAAAAACCGGCCCGAAGAATCGGGCCGGTTGAACAATGCAATGTTTGAGTTGTCGCCCAGCTCTACTTGAGCAGCACCGCCTTGCGTACTTCGTACACGCCTCCCGCTTTCCAGGCGAGGAAGTAGGTACCACTCGCCCACAGCTTCCCGTCGAGGGCGATCTTGTGGCGTCCGGCGGGCATCTGGATGAGCTGCTGCCGTGTGACTTCCTGCCCCAGCAGGTTGAACACGCGCAGCTCCACATCCGCCGTCCGCGGCAACGCATAGCTGACCACCAGCGAAGAGTTGAACGGGTTTGGATAGAGCGATTCCAGCGCGAACGCGGTCGGCAGCCCCTGCACGCCTTCCGGCGCGCTCAGATCCCACACGTTGACCCACCAGGTATGCGTCTGGTGCGAGGTGCCGTCATCGGCGATCACGTACACCGAATCGTACCCGATCTCCTCGAACGACACCGTGACGCCGTCGCCCTCCCCCAGGTTCTCCTCGCCGTGATACCAGGTAAGGGTAATCTCGTCTTCATCCGGGTCGGACACCGTGGCCGAGAAGTCAATGGTGGAATCAATGTTGACCAGGCCGCGAATATCGCCGGGCGTGACAGTTTCAAACCGCGGGGCGTTGTTGGCGCCGCCGGTGGAGTAGGTGACAATCTTTTCCGTGTACGCCAGCGCCGGGTTCGTGGCGCGGTAGGTGATGGTCGCCTGTCCCGTCCAGAGCGTGTCCACTTTGGAGGGGTGGGCGATCCGATCTTCGTCGATGGTTACGTCCACCGCCGGATCGCCGTAAACTGTCCAGGTGATCTCGTCATCTGCGTACGCCGTGTCGAATACGCAGGGATCGAGGGGGAAGGAATGGTAGTTCTGGCCGATCAGCGCCGCTTCACCGGTCAGGTGGCTGATTCGTGGCGCGGCGGAGGGCGGATTCTCCGTAACGTTAAGCTGTCCGGGAACCAGGTACACCTGTTCGGTATCGTCGGACCAGACGATCATCCGGCTGTGACAGGTCCCCACATTGTAATGTTCTGCGGAGATGTCCATCGACAGGGGCAGCACCTCGCGTCCCTCCAGCTCGCCTTGCAAATAAGTGAGGTGGAAGAATGGCGGTGGTGTGAACCGGATGGTAAGGTCGTTCCGAATGTACGTTTCGGCTTCCTGCCCGAACCGGACGGTGCTGCCCTGCTCGCCGGTGTGGTTTTGGATGCCCACGGTGCAGCTCCGGTAGCTGGGGTGCATCTCGTCGGCGTACCGGATATGAATGGCGCCGTCAGAGGTGAGCATCACCTGGAACGTGTACGGACCGTTGTTGGTGGTCCAGATGTTGTGCTCCAGGCTGGACCAGGTGACGACCATGGAATCGGTGTAGGCTTTGGCGTACACGCTGCCGTCATCACCCAGGCTGATGTTGTCCCAGAAGGGGAAGATGCCTGCGAGGGGCGAATAGTCGCGCGGCAGATCGGTATTGATCACTTCGCCCTCGCCTTCCGGGTCGATGAAGACCATGTAGCCCGCATCACAGATCCAGAAGCCGGTATACTGCTCGCCATAAAAAGAGAACTCGAAGGGCATTTCGATTTCACCGGAAAGCGCCGGTTCTTCCGGCTCGCCGCTCATTTCGACAAGGTTCTCGTCGATGGTGATGTCGAGCCAGTCTTCGATGGGGCCGAACCGCGAGTCGCTGTCGATGTAGCGGTAGCCGAAGCCGTCCGGGCCGCCACGCTCGTCGAGCTCATCAGCATTGCCGTCCTTGCCGCCCGGTACGCCATCCATCCCCGGATTCTCCAGGCTCCAGTCCGGCCAGATGCCTTCGATCAGCATGTTGTAGGAGAGGCCTGAATCGCCATCGTTCCGAAGGATGATCTCCGCCTCGGTGCTGTCGCCTTCCTGGAGGGCGGCGTGGATCACAGGCGGCTGCACTTGCAGGTTGGCGGGTTCGAGGCCGCCGCCCTCGCCGATGGCGACAATGATCGAAATGGCGTTTTCAATTCCGTGCGCCGTGGGATCATCCTCGTTGGCGAAGGTGTACTGGATGCCCTCGTTGGCGTTGGGACTGGTGATGCCCACGGTGGCGTAGTTTTCCGACCCGTCGTTGTTGTACACCTGGTCGTACATCATCACAATGATGCCCTGCCCGCCAATCGTGTCCCATTCCTCCGGGTCAAGCAAGCGCACCTGGAACCGCATCGAGCTGCCCCCGTTGTAATGAACCCAGTTGTACCACTCAATGCCGAACCAGCCTTCTTCCTGGTTGTGATACGTGTACACTTGCCCCAGTTTCAGGTCGTCCCAAAGCGGGAAAATACCCGACAGCGGAGTCAGTGGGCCGGGGATGGGCCGGTTGCGGAAGTAGGGATTTTCCTCTTCCTCAAAGCTCAACCAGCCGTTCGAACAGATGGTGATCTGGTCGTAATCCTCACCCCAATAGGGGAACTCAAAGGGCAGGTTGACATCGGTGACTTTATCCTGGTTGTTGCCGTTGTCCGACAGCCCGCCGACCTGGTTGCCGACACCGTTCAGCGATTCATAGTCCCATTCGATCATCATGGGCGTACCGGTGTCGAATTCATCCGCGCTGAAGAACTCGAACATATAATACCCGGGACCGGCGGGGCCTGTGGGCGATTCGGGTTGGTCGCCGCCATCCACCGACAACACGATGTCCAGGTAGGTCTGGTAGCCGTCCTCCGTCTCCAGTTGCAGCGTCAACGGCATCATGCGCCCGGGATAGGCGTTGTCCGCTGCGAGGACGGTAAACTCGGAGGTGGGCGTGGCGCTGCCGCCGCCGGGAATGTTGTTCCAGGTAACGTTGGCCTGAATCGGGATGGCGAAGGGGTTGAGGGATACCAGTGTTCCGGTAACTTCGCCGGACGCCAGGGACGGGTTCAGGTTGGTCAGCTCGATGGTCAGTTCACCCACATCGCCCGGATGCCATTCTCCGGCGAAGGCGAAGTCGCTGATCTCCAGGCCCGGCGCCGCGATGTCGTCGTAGACGTAGAGGTGCGACTGGGCGAAATCATCCCCCTCAAAGGCAAACTCCAGTTCAATCGGCTGCTGGTACTGGATCTCCGGATCGAAGGACATGACGATGTCCGTCAGGTCCACCGTGGCGCCCTGTGCGACATCGCCGAAGGTCTGCACCGTGTCGATGACTTCACCGCCGCCGATCGGGAGGGATACCGTAACCGACAAATTGTCGATACCGCCGGTTTGTTGTACGGTGAATTCACCTTCCACGAACGCGACTTCGCCGGGATTGACCTGGCCGTCGCCGTTGTTGTTGTTATGGTCGGGATCCTCAACCAGGGTGATGGATTCCATCTCCAGGCCGACACTGCCCAAGCCGTCCAGCTCCTCGACGTACGGGACAACATCGCGCCGGGTGACGGCTACAGTGAGGTCGTCGCCGTACGGCCCGCCCGGAAGTTCCAGGTTCAGGTTACCGTTGGCGTCAGTGAGACCGGTCGCCACAATACCCGTCTCATCCTCCGTGATCACCACGCGCATATCGGCCAGCGGTTGATGCTGGCTGTTGGTAACGTGTACAGGGAAGTAGGAGTCCTGATCCGCCAGCCCCGCCGGGTGATCCACATCCAGTTCCATCGGGATTTCACGCCGCACCTGCAAGCCCGGATCACCGATGATGTTGTAGGTATGCCAGTAGAACCATACGCTGTTGGTCGCGTTGCCGTTGGCGTTCCAACTGTTAGGATAGCAACGAAGCATCTCCAGTTTCGCACCGAACATACACTGACCCAGGGTTTCCAGGTCAAACTCGTACATGGACTGGTACCAGCCGCCGTCCATGGCATTGTTCCACCGGGTGTGAGTGTCCAGCTCGGAAGGCCCGGCAAACGCGACCGCACCCTTGGGGGCGCTGGGCGAACCAAAGCGAACGAAGTTCTCCGCGAAACAGGGATCGGCCTGGGAACGGTCAAACGCCGTACCGCCGCAGACCATGCTGGTAACGATCGGGTTTTCAAAATCGTTTTGCAGCCCGTTCATCTGACTGTTGCCCCAATAAGGACCGGACCAGCCTGTATACGAGCCGTATCCCCGGTAATTGATCCAGGACACACCGCTGTTGATCGTGTTGGTTACCGTCGTGAGTGACAGAGGATTGGAATAGGAATCGTAGAGATCTTCCACGTCGGTGATGCCGCCGTCGGCCAGCATCTTGGACGCCACCCAGCGCTTCGTCATCCCCGTGGAGATGCCCGGGTTCAGGCATGCGATGAACATGGCGTTTTCAAAGCGGTCCAGACCGACCCCCTCATCCCCGGGTGTTTTCTCGTAGAAGAGGGTCTTGGTCAGGACGGTGTTCGCCTGTGTGATGTTGTCCACCGAAAGCCGCCCCACCAGGTAGCGGGGCATTACTCCCGCGATGGAGGTCTGGCCGGTTTCATAGGTATACTTGTGGTCCGCGGCGACATACTGATTGTAGAAGGGGCTGCCCGGAACCGTGGGAGCGGTGATGTTCGACGGAGTGTCCTCGTCGCCCAGCAGAAGCACGTAATCCAGCGGCGGGTCCAGGGTCTCGTACTGCTCATCCAGGTAATCATGAATATCGCTGTAACTGGTGCCGGTCACACCGGTATTGGCGACCACCACGTTGTAGCCGAGCTGTGTCTTCCAGGCGACATACTCGTCGGTAAGGGAGGCAAAGGCGGAGGGTGCGATGATCAGGTACGTGCCGCGTTGCGGCGCCCCGATTTCATCGAGGTCTTCGTCCAGCTCATCTTCCGCGCCCAGGACATACCCACGGTACAGCGGCAGCAAGGCTTCGCTGACTCCCGGCGGATCGTAACCGTCGTCATCCATCGAGGGGACAAAGTCGAACTCGATTTCCAGGTCTTCAGCAAGCAGGACCTGTGACGTCGAGGCGTCGTATTGCATGGGGCGAACAATGACATGGGCGATGCGCAGGTCACGCCAACGGCCGGTTTCGCTGACTTCCACCACTTCCTGAAGCTCTTGCGAGTACCGCTCGTAGGCTGCTTCATCAAGTGTGGCGTCTTCCTTCGCGCCGTTGTTCCAGGCAAGTTGCCGTGCTCCTTTATCGACCCACCTTGCACGGACATCCTTCAAGCGCAGATCCATCCCGTCGGGGACCGCGATCAGCCGTGAATAGACCGGTAATCGCGGGGCGCTTGCGATGTATTCCTCGCCGGCGCCCGCCAGCACGGGCATATCGCCATCGGCGAGCGATTCCCAGGCTAGCTCCGGCGCGTCAAACCAAAGCTGCGCGCCGACCGGGGTTCGTTGAAACTCAAAAACGTTAACAGGGGTTTGCGGGGTAAGCGGATCAAAAGCAGCTCGTGCATGCAAGGTCGTCGCAATCATCAGGGCCAGCAGCCCCAGCAGTGTCCGTCGCATTTCGTCCTCGTTGGTAGGCATGTTCTCGAATAACAACCCAATAAAGAATTTAGGCCCTTTATGAGGGTTCTGCTAACCCCTGAAAGCAATTTGGTGAAAATTGTGCTCCCTGATTGTACCGATGTGTAGTCAAGAAAACTATACAGTTCAGCCCAAGTTGTTGATTATTTGTGCGCAAAGCCGCACAGGGAAGAACCATTCTAAACCAGTGTGCTGCGCTCGCGTATAGTTAGGCGAACCTAATTTTCGTATCCTGTCACCATGGTCCCATGCCTCCCGTCTTCGTATATTGCAGACATAGCGTATTGCAGATATGGAGGCTTCTGAGGAGACGTTCACCTGGCAGCACTTTGTCCCCGGGCTCCCCCAGATATTTCGCCAACGAACCACGGCAGTGGTTCTCTGCCATAGTCCAGTGAAAAAGGTAAAGAAAGTGAAAAAAGTGAAAAAAGAAACTGACTGTCCCGCATATTTCACGAACGAACCACGGCAGTGGTTCTCTGCCATAGCCCAAGGTTCGCGCCGTCCGTTTGGCGCGCACCCTGGGAGACAGTTTCGCCCTCTTTGACAACCCCGGCAGCGGGTTGCATAGAATTGCCTGTGTCCTGTGGGGTTCGCCGACGAGAGGCGGTATGCGACACGGGATGGACGGATGGACGAGTTACGCTGGCGGAATCCCTTCTGGCTTACCTGAAGGCCGCCCTGATTCGACGTGCGAGGAGGACGTATTAACCGCATCACGGCTCGTGGAAGAGGCCACGGATTCCACCTCCGGGACGGAGACGACTCGGCGGTGACCGGTGAGCCGCCTCGGGGACGGGTCCTGGTGTGTCGCACGGACGCCATCTGCGACCTGGTGCTGACCACCCCCATCTTCGAGGCTCTCCATTCGCTATGGCCCGATGTGGAGCTGCACGTACTGGTCTCCGCGCGTACCGAGCCCATCCTGCAGAACAACCCGTTCCTCCACAAGGTGCATGTCGATCCCAACGACAGCCGGGCGCTGATTTCCCTGTTGAAGTACTATCAGTTCAGCGCCGCAGTTGCTGTGAAGCCGTATCCACGTCTCGCCTGGAGCTTGCTGGCCGCAGGGATTGCCCGCCGGATCGGACCGTCTCGGCGGTATTACTCACGGTTGTTTAATGAACGGGTGACACTGCGAAAGCGCCAGGGGGATCGCCATGAGGCGGAATACAACCTGGACCTGTTGAAACCGTTCGGTTGGTCCGGTGAGCCTCCGCCGGCCAGGGTGTTTGTCGGCGAAGAGGATACCCGGCAGGCGTCTGAGCTGCTGATGGCGGAAGGGCTGGGGCCGAAGCATCCGTACGTGGTCGTGCATCCGGGATCACGTGGTTCCGCGCCGAACCTGTCGTACCGGACTTATGCCACCGTGGTCAGCCAGCTTACTCGACATGCGCCAGTGGTGCTCACCGGCAGTGAGGAGGAGGTTGCGCCTCTATTGGAACTGTTGGGCCTCTCCGATGAGGGCGGGCTGGGAGTGTTCAACCTGGCGGGGAAGACCACCATCCGGGCGTTGATCGGCTTGCTGGCGGGGGCGGAATGTGTCGTGGCGTCCTCGACCGGGCCGTTGCATCTGGCCGCTGCTGCGGGGACCCGAGTGGTCTCTTACTTCGGCCACTATTCACCTGTTTCCGCGCGTCGCTGGCGACCCTGGGCGCCAAAAGCCAACTATACTCTCGTCAATCCCCCGAAAGACGCCTGCCCCTCAACATGCAAAGGCAACTGCGGCCGTGACGGTTGCCTGCTGCATGTCAAAGCCGCCGATGTGGTCAAGGCCGTGCTGCCGTAACTCGAATCCGTTACGAATAGCCCGGATATTTCACGAAGGAACCACGGTAGTGGTTCGCTGTCATAGCCCAAGGTTCGCGCTGTCAGTTTGGCGCGCACCTTGGGAGACAGGTTTGTCCTCTTTGACAACCCCGGAAGCGGGTTGTATAGGGCGGTGACAAACTGTGATCACGTCATTGTTGACCAGAAACAGTTCAACGCAAGTATATATCACCGGTTACATTGAAAGAAAATGACTGCTCGTGAAATATCCGGGTTAGGCATCCTGTAGTGAGTACGGGGAAACAATCTGAAGTGCGAGTGGATCACGCGGTATTCGGTACGCAACAACTAAAAGATGACCGTATCTCAGTGTGGTTATGCGTCACACTGTTTACACGGCCGCGACAGGAAATGCTGGTTTTCCAATTCACTACTCACCCCGAATACCAACTTCAATTTGCCCCGGGCAGCTTGGTGTGAGTAGTAAGATTTACTGTCAGCCCATAACGATGAACACAAGAAGGGTGATGTTCCCATGTCGGTTCATCGCTGCCCGGGGCAAATGGATCACTGATCAACTCGATTCATTGGATCGGCTCTCTAAGCTTTCTCGAACACCAGCTGCTTCGCGCCAATATGCTTTTCCATGAAGCCGGCCTCGCAGTAAGTCAGGTAGAAGCGCCACATCCGGATAAAGCGCTCGTTGAAGCCCAACTCGCGTACGTCATCGAGCACCGATTCAAACGAGTCCCGCCAGCGCCGCAATGTTTCGGCGTAATGCAGACCGATCTCGCTGGTGTCGATCACCTGAAATGTGCTCTCGGCTTTCATCGTACGGAACAGGTAGTCCATGGACACCAGGTTGCCGCCGGGGAAGATGTATTTCTTGATGAAATCCACCGACTTACGGTAGCGGTCGTAGTGACGGTCATTGATGGTAATTCCCTGGATCGCCACTTTTCCGCCGGGTTTGACCAGCCGGTTCAGGGTGCGCACGTATTCCGGGATGAACTTGTGGCCCACCGCCTCGATCATCTCGATGGAGACGAGCTTGTCGTACTGGCCTTCCAGGGAACGGTAATCCTGATTCAGTAGCGTGATCCGGTCCTCCAGGCCCGCCTCACGCACCCGCCGGACCGCCAGCGTGTACTGCTCGTCGGAGATGGTCGTAGTAGTGACCTTTACGCCATACTTCGACGCCGCATGCAAGGCAAAGCCGCCCCAGCCGGTTCCGATCTCCAGCACGTGGTCGCCGGGTTGCAGGTCCAGCTTTCGGCAGATGCGGTCCAGCTTCTCCACCGAGGCTTCTTCCATGCTGGCGCCCTCATAAGGGAACACGCCGCTGGAATAGGTCATGGTCGGGTCCAGCCAGAGCCGGTAGAAGTCGTTGCTCAGGTCGTAATGCGCCAGGATGTTCTTTTTGCTGCCGGACAGGGTGTTGGCGCGGCTCATGTCCCAGAGCTTGTCCTTGACGCCGGTCAGCCAGCCAAGGGATTTCTCCAGTCCGGCGAGCTGATCCCGGTTCTTCAGGAAGATGCGGAACAGCGCGGGGATGTTGTCGGCGTCCCACCAGCCCTGCATATAGGCTTCGCCCGCGCCGGTGGATCCGCCCAGCGTGGCGGCGGCGTAGAACCGCGCGTCGCGGACATGCAGCGTGGTCTGCAATGGGTGCGTCGAGTCGCCGTAAAAGTACATCCGACTGCCTTCGTGGAGCGTAACGCCGCCCTTTTCTATCTTCGCCAGCCGTGAAAGCAACGCGCTGCGCAGCAGGCTGGTAAAATAGCCCGTCTGGAACCGTCTTCCGCTGCGCGGGGCGTCCAGGGCGATGGTGCTGGGTTGTGTATGCATGAAGAAACCCCTTCGTGGTTCGTTCTTTGCCCCGGGCAGCTTGGTGTTCTGAACGGGACATCCTGAAGAAGATGACGATTAACGCCATTATGCCCATATTTCATGCTGTGTGATCACTGCCCGGGACAAATCTCAAGCTGCCTTTTGCAAATCCGGCTGGTCTTTTTTCCTGCCGGGGTGGGGGACGTATTTCGCCCCTTTCAGCTTCAGCTTCAACGCCTGCCAGTAGATCCCGGCGACCACCTGGAAGGTCATCAACGGGAACCCCAGCAGTGTTTTCACCAGATTGCCCAGCGTGAACGGTTTCGCCTGCATGTTCAGCACAGCGGTGAAATGCCGTTGCCGGTCGCGCAGGTTGTCGATCTGTACGGTCAGCTTGTCGCCCGGCTCGGTGAAACGCATGTCGTATTGATAATCCATGTCCATAAAAGGGGATACATGAAATGTCTTGTCAATCAGGTAGCGATGCCAGCCCTTATCGCCGGCCATATTCTCCTCTGGAGTGAGGATGTAGGCGTGACGCTGTTTCCAGGGCGTGTTGGTGATCTCGGCGACGATGACCTCGACCTGCTGATCCTCTTTGTCGTAGCAATAGTAGAACGTCACCGGGTTGAAGACGTAGCCGAAGGTCCGCAGATGAGTGAGCATCCGGATCGGGCCTTCAGGACGTTTGCCGGTGTGCTGCTCGACACGATCCCTCACGGCCGTATCCAGCGGCGCGTCCGGATCGCCCAGATAATCGCTGCGGCGAAACTCCACCAGCGCCCGGCGGTTGACACCCCAGAGCGGAGAACGGGGCAGGAGGCTGTCCAACTCGTCCAGGTCGATGTAGGCCATGGCAATGTTGTACTTGAACCCGTGGACGGGCTTGAACCGTTTGTGCGCCACGGTCCCGGTGAACAGTCTGCTGTGGGTTATGCGGCCCATGCGACACCTCCCCGGGTGAGGCCGTCGACCACGTCCAGCGCGCTCACCACGCCGTCCTCGTGGAAACCATACCGCCAGTACGCGCCGGCATACCAGGTGTGGTTTACGCCGCTGATCAAGTGCTTGTTTGCCTGCGCGGCCATGCCTTCCGGCGTAAACAACGGGTGCTCGTAACGGATCGCCTTGATCACTTTGTCGGGATTGATCACATCCTGCCGGTTGAGGGTCACGTTGAACACGTACTTCGACTGCAACCGCTGAAGAATGTTCATGTTATAGGTCAGCGCGACACAGTTCTCCTGTGCCTCGGTAATGTGGTAGTTCCAGCTCGCCCAGGCCAGTTTGCGCTTCGGCAGCACCGACGTATCGGTGTGCAGCACGGCGATGTTTTCCTGGAAGGGAATGGCTCTGAGCAGGCGTTTCTCGTCCTCGCTGGGATCCGCCAGCATGGCCAGCGCCTGGTTGCTGTGGGCGGCGATGATGATCTCGTCGAAGGTCTCGATCTCGCGTCCATGCGCCTTTACATACACCTGGCCATTCATCCGACGAATGCTATCCACCGGGGTGTTCAGCAGGATAGTATCCCGGAAGGCGGCGGTCATCTTCTTGACATATTCACGCGACCCGCCCACGATGGTCTTCCAGCGGGGCCGGTCCTTCAGGTCCAGCAGGCCGTGGTTGCGGAAGAACAGCACGAAGGTTCGCGCCGGGAACTCCAGCATCCGGTCCGGCTGAGTGGACCAGATCGCCGAGCCCATTGGGGTGATGTACTGTTCGACGAACTGTCGGGAATAACCCTCAGCTTTCAGGTACTCGCCGAGGGTAAGGCCGTCATTCTCCTCTTCCAGCAACGCCCGCGCTTCCTTGTTGAACCGCAGGATGTCGCGGATCATCGTGTGGAACGATGGACGAAAAAGGTTGCGCCGCTGGGCGAACAGCTTGTTCAACCCGCCGCCGTTGTATTCCAGGCCGGTCTTCTCGTCCTTGACGCTGAAGCTCATCTCGGTGTATTGAGTCTCCACGCCCAACTCGTCCATCATCTTGATGAAGTTGGGATAGGTGCGGTCGTTGTGGACGATGAACCCGGTGTCGATCGCCTGGTGTTCGCCGTCCAGTTCCACGTCGATGGTATTGGTATGGCCGCCGATGTAGTCGCCGGCTTCGTAGACAGTGATGTCGTGCTGCTCGTGCAGCTTCCAGGCCGCGGTCAAGCCGCTGATGCCTGTGCCGACAATGGCAATGCGTTTCCGTTCCATGTTACTCGCCCCCTTGGTTGGATTCCGCGGTGGTGTCCCACTGCTGGGGCGCCTCGCGGATTTGTGTGATGTCGTAGCCCTGGTCCTTCACGCGCTGCACAATGCCCTCATACACATCCGGGGCGATCTGCGGCTCGCGCGCCATGATCCACAGGTAGTTCCGGTTGGGAACGCCGATCACGGTATAGCTGTAGTCGTCCGCAAGGTCGATGACGATATACGGAAACTTCAGCGGCCAGAAGAACTGTACCTTCCAGCGGGCGTCGCCCGTGTCGTCCTGCACAAACCCCCTGGCGGTGTATTCCTTGAACTCGCCGTCCGGCGAATGCTTGTAAAACGTGTAGGTGATGGCGACTTCAGTCGAGTCCACCAGCTCGTAGTGCTCGATGGCGTTGGTGGCGTGCTTCTCGGCGAAGATCGGGATGAACGCGATCACGTACCAGTCGCCCATGTAACGCTCCAGATCCACGTTGTCCACTGCGTTGAGCGGCGGGTGGTGGGAGCAACCATTGAGAAACATACCGCCTCCGGCAAGAATGATCGCAATCAGAAACGCCATCACCAGGCTGTAGCGATGGGTGCGCCAGTGGTTCTTCATGCCGCTTTTCTCCCCAGCGGCAGGAACGCCGGCGTACGCTTGATGTAGTCACGGTACTGCGGCTTGGTGTTGCTGAGCAGGTCGTCCAGCATCTTCACACCGGACACTTTCAGCAGCAGCCAGGTCATGAGGAGCGGGCTGACCAGCGTCCACCACGCGCCGGTGGACAGGGCAATCAGGCCGAAGCCCCACCAGAGGGTGGCTTCGCCGAAGTAGTTCGGGTGACGGCTCAGGCTCCACAGGCCCGTGTCGAGAACCTTGCCCTTGTTGGCCGGGTTCTTCTTGAACAGAAGCAGGTGCATGTCTGCGATGGATTCGAACAGGAAGCCGAATGCAAATACTCCGGTTCCTATCCAGTCAAGCAGTCCGAGCGGCCCGCCCTGGCTGTGCGCGGCAAGCAACGGCAGGCTGACGATCCACATAACCACGCCCTGCAGGAGGAAGACCTTCAGATAGCTCTTCCACCACCAGGCTTTGCCGGCTTCGTTGCGCCAGTTGTTGTAGCGGGCGTCTTCGTCTTGGCCCCAGTTGCGGACCAGGATGTGCGCCGCCAGCCGAATCCCCCACAGGACGACCAGCGCCAGCATCAGCAGCATGCGATCATCATTGCCGCTGCCGTACATGTAATAGACGACAGTTACCAGGATGAAGCCCAGGCCCCAGAAAATGTCCATGATGCCGGAATCCTTCAGGATGAGGCTGAGGACCCAGACACCGGTCACAAATCCCAGGATCGCCAGGCCAGCGTTCAGGTAGAGTTCCAGCATGATTTTCATCTCCATGTGCTTTGGTTTGACTCGATGTCTTAAAACATTCGCGCATCCCGCCTCCACCGGCGGGATGCGCGCGGTGATCCCGGAATCCCGGGAATCACCTGGGGGATGATCAATCTTCCGGCTTCAGGGGCATGTCGTCGAAGTTCACACAGCCCTGTGCGCTCAGGTTGCCGTTCTTGTCCACGCCGCTGTCACAGATCCAGTAGGAACCGCTGTTGTCGACGACCGTCTCCATGGGACGGCTGCTGGGACGATGGATGCCGTTGCCAAGCTTGCTGTTGGATGCGCTCATGATGTTCTCCTTTGAGTCTTTGTTGTGTGTAACACGTTGTGTGTTGTTGCTGTTTGGCTTGCCTAATTGCAACGGGTGTGCCAGTTTTTGGTAAGCCGAACTTTTTCGGGTTGATGTGTTGTCAAAATGTTGTTAAGAATGGTTTTAAGCTTGACGGGAGGTGGGGAGACCTATCGAAACAGTAGCTTGGTCAACTGTAAAACAACTGTCAAGTGTCCCGTAATATGACAGTAAAGCGTGTGTAGTTTACGGTTGTTTTACAGGGGAGTGTCAAATCGGGATGAGGCTAGCCATGCTATTCCCGTTCAATCCCGTACTTTCGCATCAGGTGGTGGATATACTGGCGCGTGTAGCCCAGGGTCTCGGCGGTGTGGGTGATGTTCCAGTCGTGCTCTTCCAGTGACGCGCGCAGTTCAGCTTCCGGCATGGGCCGCCGTCGGCGGCGGGATTTCGGTTTGGCCTGTTGGGGAAGCGGAGCGGTCCGGCTCGGTTCAACCGCTACCGACGGCGTGGCGGGCGGCAGGTGCGCGGGCAGCAACACGCTGTCGTTGCAGAGGATAAACGCCCGCTCGATGGTATTGCGCAGTTCACGCACATTGCCCGGCCAGTCACGTTCGGTCAGCCGCCGCATGGTTTCAGGGGCGACCTCCTCGACGTGCGAGCCCATCTCCCGGTTGAACTGGAGGCGGAAGTGATTGACCAGCAGGGGGATGTCCTCCTTACGCTCCCTCAACGCCGGGACATGCAGCGTGACCACGTTCAGCCGGTAGAACAGGTCTTCGCGGAATTCACCCGCCTGCACCTTCTCGAAGAGGTTGCGGTTGGTGGCGGTGACCACGCGGGCGTTGGTGGTGAAGGTCCGGGTGTCGCCCAGCCGTTCGAACTGCCGTTCCTCGAGCACGCGCAGCAGCGCCACCTGCATGGCGGGGGAGATGTCGCCGATCTCGTCGAGGAACAGCGTCCCCCCGGCGGCTCGCTGGAAACGTCCCACGCGGTCATTCACGGCCCCGGTAAACGCGCCCTTGACATGGCCGAACAATTCGCTCTGCAGCAGGGTGTCGGACAGCGCCGCGCAGTTGACAGCGATGAACGGCCCCTCATTTCGTTCGGAGTATTGGTGCAGCAGGGAGGCGACGACACCTTTCCCCACACCGCTCTCGCCCAGAATCAGCGCCGTGGTGCGCGCCGGGGCGACCTGTTTGACCAATGTGGAAAGCTCGCGCATGCGTGGGCTGCGGCCGATCATTTCGCCCAGGGCGTGCTCCTCGCGTTCCCGCTGCAAGGTGTAGAGCTGGGTAACATCACGCAGCAGCACCAGCGCCTCGTGGGTCTCGCCGCCTTCGAGCGGCAGCGGCCGGACATTGATCAGCAGCACCTTGTGGCCGTGCGGCAGGTCGACTTCGGCGAGGTGGTCACGTGTGACCGTGCCGGCGTCGAGCGTCGCCTGTACGAAGTCCTGAACCAGGCGGAGCACTCCGCTGTAAAGTTCGTCGAAGCGTTTTCCGATACACTGCTGCCGGCTGAGGCCCAGCACTTCCAGGCCGGGATCGTTGATCCGGGCGATCTGTCCGCTGCCGGTGATGGCGGCCACGCCAATGTCGACTCCCTGGAAGATGGCGTTGAGGTGCGCCCGTTGCTGGAGGATCAGCATCTCGGCGCGTTTGCGGTCGTCGATGGCGTGATGGACGATGACCGCGCCGCCGTCGTCCCATTGCAACGGCGTCACGAACATCTCAAACCAGAGCTTGCCGCCGGGAAGGTCGAAGTGGTATTCGAGCTTGAACAGCTCGCGTTCGCCCGCCAAGACGGCCTCGATGCCCTGCTGAGCCTTCAGAGCGTCCTCATCTCCCGCTTCGGCGGCCTTGCTTGTGATCGCCAGGTAATCTACACCAATACCATGTGCGATGGCCTCAGAGGCGCCATTGTCCCTGGCGTACTGTTTCCAGGGCTCGTTGACGGCGATGATAACGCCGTTGCGGTCCACGACCGCGATACGGGAGACTTGGGAGTCGAGCACGGCGTGCGCGAAGATCAAGTCGTCGCTGCCGGGATCGATGGGGCACGACGGGTGCTGTAGTTCGGTGCTCATATCGGATTCCTGTTTGAGTGGCAATATACGACTTTGAGCCGCCAAATTCAGCGCGGATCCGCATGTTCCTGCCGTGCAGACAGTCGCACAAACGAGCCCACCCTCATTCCCGCCTGCGCGGGAGTGAGATCTATGTGACGTTCTGATACAGTCTGCGCGGGAGTGAGATCTATGTGACGTTCTGATACAGTCTGCGTGAGGCGCGACAGGCGCTGAAAAAGGATCCAACTGACAATCCTCACTTCACATGGAACGAGATATTTTGTAGGTTGGTGTACATGCAAGGAGGGGAAAATGACGGACTCAGCATTGCCGGAAACCGCCGGTCCGGTTGTCATCACGGATGACGATCCCGCCCAGGTGCATTTGATCGCACACCATGTGAAGCGCCTTGGCTACGAGACTGAGACCTTCGAGTCGGGGGAGGATCTGCTGGAGCGCATGAGCAGCGGGCTCACCGCGGGGTGCATCATTCTGGACCTGAAGATGCCGGGCATCGGCGGGGAAGAGACGCTCAAGCGCTTGAACAAGATCGACCCCGACGTGCCGGTGATCATCGCCAGCGCCCAGGAAAAAGTGGATGTGGCGGTGCGGGTGATGCGGCTGGGGGCGTTTGACTATATCGTCAAACCGATCCAGGCGAGCGAGCTGGAGATTCTCCTGCGCAACGCCATGGAACGCCGGCGGATGTCGCTCGAACTGTCCCGTTTGCGCAAACAGGTGCGCCGCGCCGGGGCGTTCGACCGCATGATCGGACGTTCGGCGGCGATGAAAAACGTGTTCTCCCTCCTTGAAAAAACCCTCCGTAACGACATCACGGTGCTGATTCTTGGCCAATCCGGCACGGGCAAGGAGCTGGTCGCACGGGCGATTCACCAGTTCGGCCTCCGCGCCATGAAGCCGTTTGTGGTCGTCAACTGCGCCGCTATCCCAAAAGAGCTGGTCGAGTCTGAACTGTTCGGTCATGAGAAGGGCTCCTTTACCGGCGCGATCAACCGGAAGATCGGGAAGTTCGAACAGGCGGACGGCGGCACGTTGTTCCTCGATGAGATCGGCGAACTGGCCATGCCGGTGCAGGCGAAACTGCTGCGGGCGTTGCAGGAACGCGAGATCGAGCGAGTGGGCGGAACACGCCCGATCGCCGTGGACGTCCGGGTGGTGACCGCCACGAAACGCAACCTGGCGGACATGGTTGAAGAGGGCAGGTTTCGTGAGGATCTGTATTACCGCATCAACGCTTTCACCATTGACCTGCCGCCGTTGAAAGAGAGGCGGGAAGACATCCCGGTGCTGGTCAACCATTTCATCGACAAACACCGTGAGGCTCTGGGACGGCCTCGCTTAACGGGGATTGCCCCGGAAGCGCTGCGGCGGTTGGTGCAATTCGACTGGCCGGGCAATGTGCGTCAACTGGAAAACGTGATCGCCCGGGCGCTGGTCATCACCGACAACGACCGGCTGGAGGTGGGAGATCTGCCGAAAGAGATCGCGGGTGTGGCGGTTAGTGACGAGATGTCCTTGCCGGATGACGGGACTGAGATTCCCATCAGCGAGCTGGTGATCACCGCGAGGGATAGGGCGCTGGTGCCGCAGTTCGATTCGCCGGACGACATTGTTCCCTTGGATGACGTGAAAGAAGCGGTCTTTCGCCGGGCGTGGGAGGTCTGCGAGGGCAATTCGACCCTGGCCGCTGAGAAACTGGGCATCGGCCGCGCCACCGCCTTCCGCTTCGTCGACCAGTTCGGTCTGAAGCGAGAAGCGGATGCGGAGTAACCGATAAAAGCTCTCTTTGCCACGGACAGCTTGTCGTGGATCAATCCAGTAGTGCACAACGGGAATCTACTTAGTGGTCCATTGCGCCAGCTATGATAGGTTCTGCTTGTCACGGGCGAGTTGGA
>CAZYOC010000031.1:0-23291 GCA_964648415.1 uncultured bacterium
AAGCTTCACTTCGTTCCGGTTCCAGCCTTCGCTGGAATGAGAGACATCAGAATTCTGCAACAGCCTGTTTAGCATTGCAAAGTGAACAAACTGTGCATAATTTGCGTAATTGCTCTGTGTACTGCTGAGTTGGCTTGCAGCATGACGTTGCGATAAGGGGGAAAGATGAACACGAAGAGGGGACGTTGGTTGATGCTGATTTTCCTGGCTCTTCCGATAGTCTCGGGTTGGCTGCTGCCTGGATGCACGGACGATCCTGATCGGGACAACCCGGCGGACCCCGGATCGGATCAATACTACGATGCGGGGTTGGTGGAAATCCTGACCGTGAATCGCAACGACGCCATCCTGGCCTGGATACCGGTCCATGTCGAGCAGACCGACGAGTGGGTGGTGACGGATGAAACCGGGCGAGGGTCTATTGTGCTTGATCCGGGCTCGTATACTTTGGCGGCTGGTCTGCCCGGCTATTCCAGTGTAATCGATTCGTTTGATCTCACAGCGCGTGGCGAAATCACACGGCGACTGCAGTTGAATGCATATCCTGTCCTGGATTCGGTCAAGGTGACGACCTATCGTGAGCACGATCAGGTCACGATCGAACGAATCTTCATCAACAACATCATCGTTCAAGCCTGGGGCAAGGACGAGGATGAAGCGCCCAGCGACCTTGAGGTGTTGGTGCAGGACCCGTTCGGCTCGAGTTACGATACGCTGACGTATCGGGGCAACGGGCGCTATGAAATCGTGTTTGATTTCGGGCCGACAGGCAAGGACTCGCTGTTGGATCGTATTGAGCAACCCTTCAGGATCACCATCACGGATGGGGTGGGCGCATCTGCCGAGCAAACCGGACAAATCCCGCAAATGTATGAATACAATCTCTTGTACGATGATATGATCACCTCCGGCACAGTGGCTGACAGTCCTGTGGTACACTGGTGGTTCCCCGAAGGGCCGGAATTGTATCCCCGGCGTTATAGTGTGGATGTTTTTCTGAATGATCAGGAAACCCTGTTGGCTGACACAGTGGTGGTAAATGTGGATAGTGTCTGGTTCCCCGTGGACTGGAGCGAATGGTCATTAACCACGTTATACTGGCAATTGACGCTGTACGACACCTATGGAAACGCCATACGCTCGCACAAGCGGTCGTTGTCGTTGAACTGAGTCGGCGGGTGAGTCGGCCCGCCAGGCGATAGAGGGGTACATGTCAGACAGGGAAACCCCGGCCGGACTTCAATCGCCGGCCGTCGAGGAGCTGAGTGCGGAAAGCCTGCAAGCCCTGCTTGAGGTGACGCAGGTGCTCACCTCTCTGCTGGAAAGCGAAGCCGTGCTCAAGGAGCTGCTGAACATCGCGGTGGAGACGGTCAACGCCGAGACCGGATTCATCGTGATGGCCGACACGGATGCGGAGCAGGAAGGCTTCCCGATCCGGGTCAGCTACAATTTGCCGGAAGACGCGTTGGACGACCCGGCGCGGCCCTCCAACCGCATTGTCAAGCGTGCGCTGGATGAACGCGAGGCGGTGCTGGCGCATGACGCCCGCACCGACCCGCGCTTCGCCGGCAGCGAAAGCGTGATCATGCACCAGATCACTTCGGCCATCGCCGCGCCGCTCATCATTAAGGATGTGCCGGTGGGCGCGGTGTATGTGGATAGCCGCGGAGACCGTGTCAAGTTCACCAATGAAAACCGGCACTTCTTCAATGCGCTGGCGATCTTCGCCGCCATGGCCTACCAGAACGCTTCCCGGTTTGACCGCCTTCAGGACGAGA
Source organism: uncultured bacterium (assembly GCA_964648415.1). GTDB lineage: Bacteria > Electryoneota > Electryoneia > Electryoneales > Electryoneaceae. The sequence goes on from CAZYOC010000031.1 coordinate 1,779, forward strand.
AAGCACAACTGCAGACCGAGGTCGAAAAGCAATACGGGTTCACCGAGATTGTGGGTGTGCATCCCTCCATGCAGGAGGTGTTCGCCCTGATGCAGAAGATCATCAATTCCGACATCAGTGTGCTGTTGCAGGGCGAGAGCGGCACCGGCAAGGAACTGGTGGCGCGCGCGCTTCACTATAACGGACCTCGCCGGCACAAACCCTTCGTCGCCCAGTTCTGCGGCAACCTCTCGGAACACCTGCTGGAGAGCGAACTGTTCGGCCATAAGAAAGGCTCCTTCACCGGGGCGATCCACGACAAGCAGGGGTTGTTCGAGGTCGCCCACGGGGGCACGTTCTTCCTGGACGAAATCGCCGACATCAGCCCACAGATCCAGGCCAAGTTGTTGCGGGTGCTTCAGGATGGTGTCATCCGGCGGGTAGGCGGAACGAAACCGCACCAAGTAGATGTGCGTATCATCTCTGCGACCAACAAGAGCCTGAAGAAAGAGGTGGAGGAAGGGCGCTTTCGGGACGATCTGTACTACCGGTTGAACGTGATCAGTGTTCATATGCCGGCGATCCGTGAACGGCGCAGCGACATTCCTCTGCTGGCGGAGCACTTTCTGGAAAAAGCGGCCAGGAAGCACAAGCGGCCGGTGAAGAAACTGTCGAAAGAGGCCAAGTCGGTGTTGATGGATTACGATTGGCCGGGTAATGTGCGTGAGCTGGAGAACGCCATCGAACGCGCGGTGGTGCTGTCCGGCGACAACAACGCCATTTTAGTGGACGACCTGATCATCCCGAAGCAAGGGGAATCGGGGCGCAAGACGCTCAAAGAGCATGAAAAAGAGATCGTGTTGAAAACCCTCGACGAGATGGATGGGAACAAAACCCGCACCGCTGAAGCGCTGGGCGTAAGCCTTCGGTGGCTGCACTACCGATTGAACGAGTGGAAGACCGAGGAAGAATAGGCGATTACGAAATCGTCAACGAACTTTCGCGTTCGTCCGTCACCTCCGTGTACGAAGGGTATCAGGCTTCCCTCGATCGTACGGTTCTGATCAAGCGCCTGCACCCTCAACTGGCGGATGACGAGGATCTGCGCGCCCGTTTTGAACGGGAGGCGAAGGCTCTCGCTCGCATTAAACACAAGAATATTGTCCATATCTACGATTACCAGGCGTCGAAAGAATCCGTACACCTGGTTACCGAATTCATCTCAGGCGGGTCGCTGGCGGAACGATTGAAAAAGCTGGGGCCGTTGACCGAACGGGAAGCGGTGGCGGTGGCGGTGGATGTGCTGGAGGGGCTCAGGGTGGCCCACAAGTCCGGCATCATCCACCGGGACATCAAGCCCGGCAATATCATGGTCAGCCACACCGGCCAGATCAAGATCACCGACTTCGGCCTGGCGCAATACGAAGGCGCGCCCTCCCTGACCATGCAGGGCATGGTGATCGGCACCCCGGCCTATATCGCTCCGGAAGTGGTCTCCGGCAACCCCGCCGGGTCCCGTAGCGACCTCTTCTCCCTGGGAATCAGCCTGTACGAGTTGATGACCGGCGTCAATCCTTTCCTGGCCGACAACATGTCGGAAACCCTCAACCGTATCATCAGCAAAAAGGCGCCCGAACTGGAAGGCGTCAACCCGGAAATGCAGCGACTCCTCGCCCGGTTGATGGAGAAGAAACCGGATCGACGTTACCAGACCGCCGAGGAGGCCCTGGCGGAAATCACACCGCTGGCGGAGAAATACCAGGTGGATCGCGGCTGGATCGATGTGGAGCCCGACGGCCCGGCGTTGCGTACCGAAACCCGCGCCGACTCCGACTCCCTGATCCAGCCCCGCCGGGCCAAAAGCAGGCTGCGCTTCTGGATCCCCGGCTCCATCCTGGCCGTGCTGCTCGCCGCGGTGCTCATCTTCACGCTGGTGGACCGGACCGAGGAACCGGTTGAGCCGCCCCTGCAGCCGCCCGCTGATTCACTGGACATGGTGCAACCACCGGTCGCGGCGGATACCTCGGCTCAGGCGAGTCGCGATACAACCGTGGAGCAGGAGCCGCAACAGCAGGCTCGCGATGAGGATCCATCGCTTGACGACCAGCGTGCGGCACCCCCGTCCGAACCCCGCCGACAGGTTGCCGGCCAACCTGTGGAGGAACCGCGGGACACTACAGCTCTGATCTCAACGGAGACCCAATCCGATGAGACTGAAGTAGCAATGGCTGACGAACAGGATGAGAGCGATGATGAACAGGCCACGCCCTCAGAACCGGAACCGGTGCGTGGAGAAGGCTACCTGGACTTGCATGTGACGCCTTGGGCGAACGTGTATGACGCCGATGGCCGCTTTCTGGTGCAGACCCCGACCGACGACTTGATCAAGACAAACGCCGGAGAAGTACGGCTGACCTTTTCCAACCCGGATCTGCCTCCGATCACCCGGCTTGTGACCATTCCGCAGTCGGATACGGTGCGCATGACAATCGACCTGATGAGCATGGTGGGTGAGATCAGCTTTATTGACGCCAGCCCGTGGGCGAGGGTCTATCTCGATGGCGAAGAGCTGGCTGTAACCCCCATCTATCGCCGGATCCTGTTGCCCTTCGGCGAGCATACCCTGCGCTTCGAACACCCCGATCTCCCCACGAAAGTGGAAACCATCGTCCTGAAACACGGGGATCCGCCCCGTTCAATCACCGTGGACATGACGAAATAGTAATCTCGGCTTTACGGATTCTAAAATTTGTAAAACAATGGCGATTACCTGTTTGACGCCATAGGCCGACACTCGAAAAAAAGGCCCATCGTGTCATTCCTGCGGAATAGTAATTCTCGAATGAAATGTCCCATGATGTCATTCCTGCGAAAGCAGGAATCCAGAATAAACAAGTACTTAAGAATCTTAGTGTGTTCGATTCTTTGCAAGAACCACTATAGCAGAATTCCTGCAACAACAAAATTTTACACAATTCGACAGGTTGTATTCTCTGCAAGAATCACGTATAGTCACAGGAATGATCCTGTCTCCCCCTGTCTCTCGGAGTTTTTGGGCTCGGGTGCTCACGGGGCGTGAAGCTGTTATTTTATTGCCAGCCAAAACAAACCCTAACTTGTTCAGGAGCTGGATGATGCCCAAGAAGTGGACCCCGGAAGACGAGGCGTATCTCGTCGCCAACTACGATAAGACCCCGATTGAAGAGCTGGCGCGCCAGTTCGGCGTGACCAAAAAAGCCGTGCGTGTGAAGTACGGCAAGCTGCGGGATCGTCCTGATTTCGACACCATCGCGAAGCATGCGCCGGAAACCCCGCCGGCTCCAGCCTCCGGGCAGCAGCCGCGTGGACCGCGCAAGTGGAGCGAGGACGATGAGCGGTATCTGCTGGCGAATTACCAGAGCATGAGCCTGGAGGAGTTGGCCGCCCATTTCGGCGTAACCAAGAAGGCTGTGCGGGTCAAGTTCGGCAAGATCAAGCACAAGGCGGCGGAGCTGGTGCCGGACAAGGGCGAAAACGAGATAGAGCAGCTCCAGGTAGGCCCGCGTCGCTGGACCGATGAAGATGAGGACTACCTGCTGAATAACTACGAGGAGCTGGGGCCCGACGCGTTGGCGGAGCACTTCGGCGTGTCGCGCAAGGCTGTTCGTGTCAAGTTCGGCAAGATCCGTGAAAAACGCCGCCCGCACCTCCACATTCCCCGCCGGACCGCGCCGCCGATGACACCGCCCGAAGAGATTCGGCCCAAGCGCAACCCGGTGGTGCCAAAGGTCAGCATGTCCCTGCCGAACGTGCGCCGAAAGAAAGAGAAAGAACCTATGCCGACCACGGGTACACAGAAGACCCACCTCATGGTGATGACCGAAGACGGCTGGAAAGAGCTGGACATTCAGCGCAAACGGTTGGACCGGTAAAATGAACAGCGGTGTTCGAGTGGTGTTGATTACGGTTCCGGTAGAGGAAGACGGCTCCTCACTGGCGGGCGACCGGATTGCACGTACATTGGTCGATGAGGGCCTGGCGGCGTGTGTCAGTATCTTCGGGCCGGTGCAATCGGTGTACAAGTGGAAAGGCGAGGTCTGCGACGACCCGGAAAAGCTGCTGGTCGTGAAGACAACGGAACAGGCCTGGGACAAGTTCGAGGCCCGTGTGGTCGAGCTGCACCCGTATGATGTGCCGGAGATCCTGGGCTTGCCGGTGGATCAGGGGCTGCCTGCCTACCTCGAGTGGGTCCAGCAGGAAGTGAACGCGTAACAGGCCTTTGGGGGCCTGATGGGAAACTAGGAACAGACGGTGGAAACTAGGGACAGACGGTAGTTTATTTGTTGCCACCGTTGACAAAAACTACCGTCTGTCCCTAGTTTATTCCTAGTTTATTAGCTCACTCTTGATCACTCCCAGGCTCGGGATCGGCGTAGGGAACAAGTGACCGGTCTTTGGATCGAAGGTCAAACGGTACGAGTGGCCGGTGTTGCCCTGCCGGTGCATCACTTCCCAGCCGCGGACCAGGTAATCGCAGGCGTCGTTGATGCAGATGTAGAAGTCCCGGTCGTAGGTGGTCATGGGGTTTTCGGTGATCGCCCAGAACTTGAGCTTATCGCCGCAGTACGGGCACTCCAGCGTTTCCGCCACATGCTGCTTTTGCGCTTCAGACAGGTGACGTGTCTCGTACTTCTGCTGCGGCGGCTGAGGGACCGCACGCTGCATCCGGCGGCCGGGCTGGTCCGTTTTCTCGGCCATCACGGCGAAAATGGGATCGGAAGGATACCCCAAATCGGCGTACTTGTCGTCGGCGGGACGCGGCAAGCCCATGGAAACAAACTCACCCGCGCGTGAATAACCGCCCGCTTCACGAAAGTAATACTTCACCAGCTCACCGCGTTCATCGTCGGACAGCAACGACCACACGCGCACCGCCTTTGGAGCGAACATCCGGTTGGAAAAGATCACCAGGTGCAGCCCACCGGGCTTCAGTACACGGTTCACTTCGCCGAACACCGCCACCGGGTCCGTCAGGTACTGCACTGACACGGTGTTCAAGACCACATCGAAGGTGTTGTCGTCAAACGGCAGCTCGGGCTGCTTGTTCAGGTCATGCACCAGGCGCGAGCTCAGCGCGTCGTTGGCCGCCAGCTCCGCTTCGTTCATGCCGAGCCCGACCACCTCTGACGGGTGCAGGGAAGAATTCAGATGCGAGTCGAAACTGGCCATCAGGTCGAGAATCTGCGGCCTGTCTTCCACTATCGCATCGGTGATCAGGGTTTCAATGGTTTGCAACGCACGACCGTCGAGATGCTGCACCATGCGCTCGGTCTGGTAAAACTCACGATCGTCGGTTTCGTTTTCACGGTGAAACGCATCGGGACGCTCCAGCAGGTCGCGCCAGGTTTCGTCCGCGTGAAGTTTGCGTGTTTGTGTCGTCGTCATGGTATGGATTCCTCCTCCAGGAAAAGGCGCGTTACAGAGCAAAACCGAGTCCTTGAGGTTCAGTCCGATAGAAGCTATCGTATCGGCTTCCGGGTCTTCTCCGCGGGCGCGCTGATAATCGTTCGGTTCTGCTAACGACACGCATTTCCGGGGGTGGAAGTTTCGCAGGATCTCTGGAAAAACAAGCCCCTGAGAGCGGGAGAGGCCCGGTTGCATGTCTGCAACCGGGCCCGGGAGGGTGACCATGCCACTGGTCGTCTATCTACTACTGGTACTGCTTATGTACGTTCGTTGGGGGTCTTCTTGCCGCTGTTTTGGCCGAACTCGGTCGCGCAGACCTGGATGGCCTTGTCCGGCTCCAGGTACATGGTCTTCATTACGACACAATCCAGAAACGGCCCCTTGCGTTCTTCGGGGACACCGTTCTTCCGCGCGGCGTCAAGCATTTCGCCGGTCGTAATCATGTGGCGCCTCCTGTTTGGTGAACGGTTCCTGTCTCGTTTCACCCACTATATTAGGGATTCCTAAAATAAAAGTCAAGAACTCCTAACTTCTTTGAGAGCCTCTCGGGAGTCGGCGGGCTGATGGTTGTTGGCTGGAGCAAGTAAGGGAGACAGCAGTTTCATTGAAGCGGCTATGCTGGGGGGATGATAACTGTCTGGGGTCAAGGAAAAGCTACGTAGTTTAGCCGCAGGCCTATCATTCAGGTCAGCAGCGTGAGCATCAAGCGCAGCGCGGGCGTTTCGCCCGTGGAAAATCATGGCCGAGACGGCCATGCTACGTTTTGCCCGGATATTTCACGAAACAGCGATGGATGACGTCGGATGAATCTGCGGGTAACGCATGAGAGCAAGCCGGGATAGACGGAGGCTTGGAAATAGTGTCTCGTTAGAGCTGGAACAGGAGGAGATTCCCGCCCAAGATCAAAGCAGGAGGGCAGGCTCTGCGCTGAGGATGACATCGTTGTGCGCTGGGGAAAATATCATGGGGCATTTCTTACGAGCATTCGCCTAAACGCTCTCGACACGCTCATCGAGGGATGGTTTGCAGGGTCTGCATGCGCGTACATTGTGTCCATCGGTTGACGTGAATAGCGTCGCAAAGGGCGTATAGGGCTATGCGTCTAAACTGTGCTCATATCGTGGTTTTACCTTAGTGGAGAACCATTGCTCGTGAAATAACCGTGTTAGGGGAGACGGAGGGATGCAATGGCGCGCCTCATGCCGTATTTTGTGCAATGGTGTAAACGGCGGGGCGGGATGTGAGTGAACGCAACTACATTGTGATCGAAGGGGTCATCGGGGCGGGCAAGACCACGCTGGCGACGTTGCTGGGAGAACGGCTGGAAGCCAAGCTGGTCCTGGAACAGCACGAGGAGAACCCCTTCCTCGTGGACTTCTACCGCGACCCGGAACACTTCGCTTTCCAGACCGAACTGTTCTTCCTGCTGAGCCGATACCGTCAGCAGACCGAGGAGTTCACCCAGACCGACCTGTTCCACCAGTACACCATCGCCGACTACCATTTCGCCAAGAACCGCATCTTCGCGAACATCACGCTGGACGATCGCGAGCTGGCGTTGTACGATCATGTCGCCGCCATCCTCGAGCGCGACGTCCGCACCCCGGACATCGTGGTCTACATGCAGGCGGGAGTGGAACGGCTGATGCGGAACATTCGTATAAGAAACCGGTCGTACGAACGCGACATCAGCCAGGAGTACATCCGTTCGCTGGTGGAGGCGTACAACTATTTCTTTTTTCATTACGAGGCGTGCCCGTTGCTGGTGGTCAACACAAACGAGCTGGATTTTGTACGTCATGCGGACCAGTTGGATGACCTGCTGGAGCAGATTCTGAACGCTCCGGAGGGGACCACGTACTACAATCCGGCGGGGAGGTAGGCATGGCGAAACTCCTGCTCGCATTGGCGGCGTTCGCCACCTTTTCCTGGTTCTGGCGCAAGTTGAGTGTGTGGCTGAACCGGCAGAGAAAGCGGGATGACGGCTCCAGCGTTGGAGGAGAGCCTTCCCGAAGCGGCCACGAGATTGATCCGGATGATATTATCGACGCTGAGTATAAAGACGTGGAAGACTGATCGGTTGAACGTGTGACAGGAGACTTCTGCAGGGCATGGCGAACTCGTCGACAACACCCAACGATCCGAACCAACAGGGACAGAGCGGCAACCTGGCGGTGTTCGACCGTCTGATCGGCGCGAGCGACGCGATCGGCGAGGTGCGGACATTGGCCCGGCGTGTCGCGGGGGCCAAGATCTCTGTCCTGATCAGCGGCGCGAGCGGGGTGGGCAAAGACGTGGTCGCGCGGCTGATTCACGACCTGTCGCCCCGGCGGGATCAGCGTTTTGTCCCGGTCAACTGCGGCGCCATTCCGGAAGGGCTGTTCGAGAGCGAGATGTTCGGCCACGAAAAGGGCAGTTTCACCGGGGCGGACCGTTTGCGGAAGGGGTACTTTGAAGACGCCGACGGCGGCACGTTGCTGCTGGACGAGGTCGGCGAAATGCCGCTCGCGATGCAGGTGAAGGTGCTGCGGGCGCTGGAGAGCGGGGAGTACTTCCGTGTCGGCGGCGCCCGTCCCCGGCACGCCGATGTCCGTATCCTGGCGGCATCCAACCGGGACCTGGCGCGAGAGGTTGAGCGTGGCAACTTCCGTGAGGACTTGTACTTCCGCCTGCGGGCCGTGGAGATCCACATTCCGCCCCTGCGGGACCGGCCGGAGGACATCCCGCCGCTGGTGGACCGGTTCGTCAGCGAGTTCTGTCACGAGAACAAGCTGGAGCGTCCGCGATTGCTGCGCGAAGCCGTGGAAACCTTGCAGAATCAGGAATGGCGGGGCAACGTGCGGGAGCTGAAACAGTTCATCGGCACGTTGCTGACACTGGAGTCGGAGAGCCCGATCGACGCGGCGGCGGTGAGGCGGCATCTGCCTGCCGTCACCGGCGGCGCGCCCAACCTGCCGATCCTGGCGCCGCAGCAGTCCCGCAGCGAGCTGGATTCCGGCCTGCTGCTGCAATTGCTGCTGGACATGCGGCGAGAGCTGCAGGAGGTCAAGGATATGGTGGCGCGGGCGTTGATCCTGAACCGCTATCCGACCGCGTTGCCGGAGCAGGTGCCCTACCGGGAGGAGTATGACGGCGATGCGCGGCCGACGTTGCAGGAGATGGAGATCGACCTGATCAAGCAGGCTCTCAGCGAGAACAACGGGAACCGGAGAAAGACGGCGGAAGCGTTGGGAATCGGAGAACGGACCTTGTATCGGAAGATAAAAGAATACAACTTGTAGGGTGCGCGTGGAGAACGGGAACGGGTGACTATGGCGGGGATTAGACAAAGCCGGCAAACGTGGGTGCTGACGGGGCTCCTGGCGGGGATGATGACCCTGTCGGGATGCGGGATCTACACGTTCAGCGGCAATGTGCCCGGTCATCTGAAGACCCTCGCCATCCCTGACTTCGAGAACCAGACGGCGGAATACGGGATCGAGGATCAGCTCACCGACGAAGTGATTTCCGTTTTCCGCAACGATAACACACTCAGTATCCGGAGCGAGGAGGAGGCGGATTGTGTGATCCGTGGAGTGATTGTCACCATTACAGACCGCCCTTCCACGTTCAGCCCGGACGAAACGGTGCAGGAATACCGGATCACCCTCGGGGTGGCGGTGGAGTTTTACGATAAGGTGCAGGACAAGGTGGTCTGGGAAGAGCGGCTGTCCAACTTCGGGGTGTATCCCTTTACCGGCGGCGCGGGTGCGTCGCGGGACGAGGGAATTGAAGAGGCGATTGAAAAACTGGCTGAGGATATCTTGAACAAGACGGTGTCCGGGTGGTAATTGCAGAACTGACACGGGGCTCGGTCCCGACCGAAATCGTGCTGGAAGTGGTGCGTCGCCTGGAGGCGGGCGAAGTGCTGATCCTTCCGACAGATACGATTTACGGGTTGCACGCCGATGCGCGCAACACGAAGGCGGTGAACCGCATTCGTGAGATCAAGGGGTTGGATACGAGCCGCCCGCTCACGACTCTTTGCGCGACCGTGGTGGATATCGGCCGCTTTGTGGAGATTCCGGAGGGGCGCGACCGCCGGACGGTGCTGGACAGTTGGCCGGGACCGGTCACCTGGGTGCTGCCGGCGAAAGAGAATGTTCCGGGGTATCTGCTGGGCGAGGAAGGCACCCTGGGGATCCGTGTGCCGAAGCACCCGTTGCTGCGCGCCGTGACCGCGGCGATGGATTCGTTGATCGTGTCCACGTCGGCCAACCGTCACGGCGAACCGCCCGCCACCAGCCGGGACAATTTCCCGCCGGACCTTTTCAAGGAAATGGACGGGGCGGTGTTCGAGCTGGAGCCGCTCACCGGCAAACCCTCCGAGGTGAAGCAATGGACGCCGTCGGGGCCGATCATTCTGCGGGCGCGCACCAGCGACGCGCCCTTGCTGGGTGGTCACGCCAACATCCTGGTGGTGTGCAGCGGGAACATCTGCCGCAGCCCCATGGCGGAAGCCGCTCTCGCGCAGAAGTTGGACGAAAAGGCGCCCAGACGTTTTGTGGTGCGTAGCGCCGGCACCATCGCTCACAGCGGCCTGAAGGCCTCGTTGCTGGGCGTGGAAGCCATGAAAGAGCGCGGCTACAACCTGACCAACCATTTGAGCCGGCCGGTCTCGCGAAATCTGCTGGAATGGGCCGACATCGTGCTCACTATGAGCCCCGACCACCTCGGCGATCTGCATGCCGAGTTTCCGGAATACTCCGACAAGATGTACCTGTTTTCACAGTTCCCGGCCGACCCTCAGGATGACCCGGGCATCGAGGATCCCTACGGGCAATCGAAGGATGCCTACGAGCGCGTGGCCGATCTGATTCTCGAGCACGTCGACCGGGTTTCGCCCACGCTTCTGGAGCGTGTCGGGGGTAACGGCGGTGAGTGAGTCGCCCCGGGACGTGCGCCAGTCGCCCCGCCGGATTCTTATCATCCAGACCGCCTTCCTCGGGGATCTGGTGCTGACGCTCCCGCTGATCGATGCTGTGAGCAAACGCTGGCCGGAGACCCGGCTGGCGGTGCTGGCGCGATCCGGTGCGGCGCAGGTGCTGGAACGTCATCCCGCCATCACAAAACTCCTTGTCTACCAGAAACAGGGCAGGAAACGCAGCCTCGGCGGCATGCTGCAGGTGGTTACCGAACTCAAGCGGTTGCAATGCGACCTCGCCCTGATCCCGCACCGTTCCTTCCGTAGCGCACTGATGGCGAAATTGGCGGGGATTCCACAGCGTATCGGTTTTGCGGACACACCCGGCGCATGGTTGTATACCCGACGCATTCCACGTGATCTGGAAAAATACGAAGCGGCGCGTAACCTGGATTTGCTGCCCGACGCGGCGGATGAATCGGTGATCCCTTCTCTTGCGCAGGACGCCCGGGCCGCTGCTGAGGTCGAGGGCCTTGTGAGAGCTCCGCTTGATCAAAAGGACAAGCTGATCGCGCTGGCGCCGGGCAGCGTGTGGCCGACCAAGCGCTGGCCGGAGGAGCACTGGTGCGAGCTGGCGCAGCGCCTGGTTAAGGCGGGAAACCCGTGCGTGATCGTTGGCGGTCCGGAGGATCAGGAACTCGGGAACCGGCTCGCAGCGGCGGTGAATGGCGGCGTAACCAATGCTGCCGGGGAATTGAGTATCAAAGGCTCTGCGGAGCTGTTGCGACGTTGTCGTCTCCTGGTCAGCGGCGACACCGCCCCGGTGCACTTGGCGGTGGCGACAGGAACGCCCACGCTGGTCATCTTCGGGCCGACCGTCCCCGAGTTCGGGTTCGCGCCCATTGGCGAAGATGACCGGGTGATCGGATTGGAGCTGGACTGCCGGCCCTGCCGGATTCACGGGAGCAAACGCTGTCCGTTGGGCCATCATCACTGCATGGTCAAGCTGGCGCCGGACATGGTTGAACGTGTTGTTCAAGCACAGAGGTATGGCTTGTGAAACGGGGCGACACCATTATGACGGAACGGCCGGCTGCGCCTGCACCCGGTCACCCCGGCGGGCAGTTCCGTGAAGGTGTATTCCTGACGATTCTGGCGATGCTGGGCAAGGTGTCCGGCTTTGCGCGCGAGTGGTTGCTGGCGTTTTTCTTTGGCGCCGGTGTGGTGGCGGATGCGTTTCGGGTGACCTACGAACTCAGCCGAAATGTATACACGCTGCTTTTCGGCGGGCACGCGGAAGTGTCAATGGTGGCGATCTTAAGCCGCTGGCGTGTACGGAATCGACGCCGCTTGTCCCTGCTGCTGATCCGTTTCCTCGCCTGGTTGTCTATCGGTATCAGCGTACTGCTGGCGGGGTTTCTGGGGTATTTTGCTGAATTCGCAGCTATCCTGCAGGTCCCCAATTACCGTCCCGAGGATGCGGAAATCGTATCCCTGCTCATTCAATGGATGACACCGGCCATCCCGCTTACCGTCGCCGCCTATTTGCTCGGTTACGTGCTCATGAGTGAGCACAAATTCCGGTTGTTTTCCCTGTTGCCTCTGTTCCTGAACGTTGGTTCGATCTTGGCTACCGTGGCGGTGGGGCTGGATTGGCTGCCCACGGTCTGGTTGAGCCTGGGCTACACCATCGCGGTGCTTAGCGCGACGATCCTGCTTTTCGTAGATGCGCGGCGCATGCTTCGCGGGCATGCCCGGCCTACCTGGGAGCGTCTGAAATATGTCTTTGCTCCCTTCTGGGCTAATTATTGGCCGCTGCTGGTTTGCGCGCTGTTTACCCAACTGCGGATCTTTCTGGAGAAACCTATTGTATCCGAACTCGGGTTGGGTGCGGGTGCAGTTGCAGCGCTGTATTACGCCAAGTTTCTTATAGAGACGCCTAGTTTTACCGTAGGTCTGATCTTGATCCGTATGGTGTTGCCCCGCTTCAGCGAAATGGTCGCCATGCAACATGAGATTGCGGTCGGTGAGGAACTGGTCAAGCTGGTGGATGTATCGCTATGGGCTCTGATGCCTTTGGTGGCTTTGCTGGCGGCCGGGTCCCAGGTGGTTGTCGAGATTGTATTCGGGTATGGCGCTTTCAATGATCAAGCTGTCGCCATGACATCACTTTCCTTGATCGGTTGGGCTCCGGCGCTGTGGACCGGCTTCGTGGGGCCGCTCGTGTCGCGCGTTTTCAACGCACAGGGCCGGAACCTGATTCTTCTGGTTGCGGTGGTCTTTTTCTCCATTATCAATATCTCGTTGGCCTGGGGCTTTTCACAGATGATCGGTCTGCCGGGGATCGGGCTCGCCCAGGCGGTCAGCCAAATCGGCTCTCTGTTGTTCCTGCTCCCCTTTATCCCCGGCCGCCAAACCTGGCCAACCATTCGGATCATGTTGATCTGGTGGGGCGCAGCCATTATTCTATATGTGGGTCTTCGATTCGTGCCGGCGACGGGGAATGTGTATTTTTCTGGAGTCTTCCTGGTGTCAGCCACAGTCGCCGGTTGGTTGGTGATCAGCAGCCTGATGCCGTCGGGACGCAGGCATTTACGGCGTATCGGCAAAGTCCTCAAGCGGAGCACTCATGACCGGAGCTGATGTCCGCGAACAGTTGATTGTCCGCAGCATCTCCAAAGCGTTGCAGCGCGCCAGGGCGGCAGGGCGTCCGGGGATTCATGACCCGAGGTATTCGCTCCGGCAAGTGGCCAATCCGCGGTACCAGGAGGTTTGCCTGACGCTTGCGGTGGCGGCTAAACTGCGTATCGGCCTACCCAAACAGGCGAAGGTCGTTGACGTTGAATTTGCGGCATCCCGGGCCATCAACGGATGGTTTATGCTTCTTGAGGGCAACGGGTGGGTTCCAGAGATCGCCGCTCCCAAACCCGATCCCATCGCCACCGCTTACGGCGGCTACGCGATTGCGCGGACTCTGCTGCTGCTGGGCGATCTTGTCCCCGGCCTCATCCGGGATCAGGCGAAGAAACACCTGAAGAGGGTCGGCCGCTATCTGGCCAAGGCGCCGTGCCCGGCGGGTGTTGAAATGCCTGCGCTACGTTTCGTCGCGTTGACGGGTATCCGAGCCTGGAACGGCGATTCCAGGCTGGATCGATTCATTGCAACCTGGCGGCAAAAGGCTCACGATACCCTCGAGTTGGCTATCAAGGATCCTTCCTGTGGCATGTGCGATGCTGGCGCCTTTGGGTTTACCCTGGCTTTGCTGGCCATGGAGATTAGGGATCCGGACAAATCGGAGCTCATTCTGTGGCGACGCTTAATCGAATACTGTAAGACCGCCTTGTTACCCAACGGGCTATACGGGGGTGGCGCGGAGGCCAACCTGACCTGCCTGCCCCTCACCGCCGGGTTTGAGCTTGTCGCCGAGCACATTCCGGAAGCATTTGAGGTTATTGACGGTCTGGATGCAGGTTGGGAACAGGAATGGTATAACGCCATGCTGGATCCGGATGTTCCGCAACTGACACCTCTCAGCTATCTCACGCAATTCGGGCTTGCCGCTCGAAGGGACTGGGAAGAGGGAGCCGAACCTTCCGGGATAGAAACAGAAGTGGAGGCCGTTGCCCAGCGGAACAAATCACGTCTTGAACTCGCTGACTGGAGCATCCGTTTTGCGCCTGGCTACAGCATCAGTTCGCTGTTTCATCATCCCAGCGGGTCGGCCCGGATCTGGAGTTCTCCTGTTGGCCATACTCTTCAGGAAGGCCCATGGCGGATTCATCAGGATCTGCTGTATCACCCGGCTTACGGATTCATAAAAACCGAACAAGCAGAAAACCCCTGGCGGGTGGATGGCGGGATTTCCGGCATCACGTTACCCGGCACTGTCCCTAATCCGCTACCGGAGGGTTTTCCCCTGATGGTGGATCGTCTAAATCCCGAAATGGCGAGACTGTTCCCGCTGCCGGTCAAAGCCAGCGTGAAAGGTGTTCAGCCGCTCGCTTACCGACGCGAAATTGAGATGAAGGATGGGGCGCTGACAATCGAGACGTATACGCCGGACCGCATATCTCATCGCTTACCGGTGATCTGGCCCGGTGGAGAATTCGGTATCATTCGTGTGGGCGGGGTGGAACAACCCGCAGACCAACCGTTGCAGATGAAGAAAGTACGGGAATGCAGCTTAATGGGTGGATTGTGGCCCACCTGGAAAGTCCGTTTCGACCGACCGGTGGATTTGATGTACGAGCCCGTCATCGCGCCCGTGGCGGTGCATCCCCTGCGCTACCTGAGCGCCGCGGCAGGGGTGTTCGACTTCATCGCCTCCGACCGGTTGCATATGGCTTGGCGGGTTGTCGACGATTAACCCGTATATTTCGCGAAACTGGTGGCATGGCCCGATCCACCAGAGGACGGTCTGAAATCACCAACAGCGATGGATAATGCCGGAAAGGTCTGCGGGTAATGCATGAGAGCAAGCCGGGATAGGCAGAAGCTTGGCAATCATTTCCTGTTAGGGCTGGAACAGGAGGAGATCCCCGCCCCCGATCAAAGCAGGCGGGCAGGCTCTCCGCTGGAATGAGAGCCAACACCATTTTAGGACAGTCTGGCAGGCGGGGATGACTCGACAGGAGTTTTTTTGGATCTTTCTAAGATCGAGTTTGAGGGTTGAGTTGCAGAGCGTAGGCTGTTTGGCCCGACAGTTCACTGTCGGGTTTCAAGGCCAACGAGTCCACTAGATCGAACAACCGTGGGGGGTGAATGGGGTGCAGCTGCGGGTGGAACAGGTTCTTTATTATACTGTCGGGGCTGCTGGTATCCATGATGGTAACGGGCTGCTCGGTGGTGCTCACACAGATCGGGAAACGTCAGGACGAGAAACGCGCCAAGATCGAACAGATAGACCCTGCTGAAACACCTACCGACCTCGCGTATGGGGACCATGTCGAGATTGTCACCGTGGCCATGGACACGCTTGCCGGCAAAATCCTGAAGATCGAGGATCAGAAATTCATCTGGGTGCGCAGTTTGGACCGTGACGCCCGGTTCGATCAAGACCTGGGTACATACAAAGAAGTGCAGTGGAATGAAATGGTGGCAATCACCCGGGTGGACCGACCCGATATCAACCGGACATTTGGCATGATCACCGGCGTGGGGATCGACGTGGTGATCCTGATCGGGCTTATCATTTTTCTAAAGAGCGCCCTCGGCAGCCTTCCTGGGGCCTGAAGGAGTGTTGCAGCTGGAATGCTGGATTTACCCCGGGCAGCGATCAAGCGTCTTTACCAGCAACAGTAAGTGGGTTTCTTGGTATGGGTTACGTGAAGTCCGGCAACTCACAACAAGCTGCCCGGGGCAATAGTACTCCGACCCGCCGGATTACCTCATATCTGTCATCACACGTTGCGTCGAGGGCAGGAAGGTCTCCGACGGCTCCCAGGTCTGGACGCTATCCAGGTACAACGTGTTCCGGAAGAAGCCCTGCACGTGGAAGTTCTCCTTAAACGCCGCCAGCCCCCAGGTCACCTTGTGGCCCGGCTCGGTGCTGATGCCGAAGTCCATCCACTGAAAGCCCCGGCGCTGGGAGCGCAGGATCGTCTCGTGGACCAGCAACGGCACCGGACGCAGTTTCTGCGCGGAATGCTTGTGCGCGATGTAGAACTCCAGGATTACCTTCTCGTTGCAGATGAAATTCAGGATCCCGGCGATAGGTTTCCCTTTGTGATACGCCATGGAGAGGTCGAGATAGCGGGGAGCCAGCTCCACCAGTTTGGCGATTTCCTCTTTGGTGTGGGTCGGAGTGACATTTAAACGTTTCCGGTTGTTGTACAAGATGTCGTAATAGTCATCCAGCGCTTTCCCTTCGATGGGGACATCATGCTTGACTTCGACCCCGCTCTTGTGGGCTTTCCGGATGGCGGTGCGTGTTTTGGAATCGTACCGCAGCATGATTTCCGTCTCTTCCTTGGGCAGCGCCGGCAGGTCCACCGCCTGGGTATAATCCTGCTTTAAGTACGTAAAGCCGGCGCGCAGCATGGCGAACTCGACCGTATCTTCCGGGCGGCGGTGGTACATGACCGGGGGCGGTGTGCAGCGCAGCCGTTCGACGCCTTCGCCCTTCGCCACCTCGATCAACGAGAGGACGAGCTGATGCACATCCCGGATGCCCATAGCGGGCAGCGTCAACAGGCCGCCGTAGCTCGCGCCGGGGTGGCTGGTCCAGCTCTTCAGGCCGTCTTCCTCCCGAAACGCTCCGGGCCAGACCGCGACAATGTGCCCCTTCTTCCGGAAGATCAGGTGCCGCATGTCGAAACGCCCTTCCGGGTGATAATCCAGAAAGCGCTGGAAATGGAAGAACGTGCCCTGGGAGGCGCTCCGGATAAAGCGTTCCCATTCGGAGCGGTCGGACTCGGTGTAGAAGCTGATATCGAAAGACATGGCGTGTCGCCTTGTGTTGCTGTTGTCAGGGTTCGTTGACCGGCAGTCCGGCGGTTTTCCGGGCGCGACGGATCACGCCGGGATCCTCGTAGATGCCCTCCCTGCGGGCCTCGTCGGGAACAAAAATATAGTCCCGGAAGACGATCTCGGCGACCTCCTGCAGGGTGTGCGGGCTGTCGAAGGCCTGCTCGAGCGCTTCCTCGTCGGGAGCGCGCTCGTACAAGTCCACGATGGTCAGCACCAGGGCGCCGCCGTCGGCCGATACCAGGGGCATCTCACGCATGGGCGCGGTGAGTTGTTCCGGCAGGCTGCGGGTCGATGACGCCAGCCCCGATGCGGTGTAGACCGCCTGGATATTGTCTTCATGCACGGTGTAGCCGCGCCGTTCTTTCAAGGCCTCGAGGTAATACAGCGTCGCCTGTTGCATTTCCGCCTGGTGCAGCCGCGCCAGCTTGTTTTCCAGGCGGGCGCGTTGCTGGTCAAACGGCGGATAGTCTTGTCGCTCACGCTTGTCGTTGACCCGGGCGATGTGCCAGCCGTAGCTGGTTTTGAACGGCTCGCTGATCTGGCCGGGTTCCAGCGCCCAGACCACCTCCTCGAACTTCTCCACCATGGCGCCGCGGGAGAACCAGCCGATCTCGCCGTCCGGAGTGGAGGGGTCTTCGGAATGCTGCCTGGCAAGCTCCTCAAAGGTGGCTTCGCCGTCGAGCAACTTCTGCCGCAGTTTCCACAGGAGAGCGTACGCGGCGCCGTCGGCCGAATCGGTCGTCACCGTGACCAGGATATGCGAGGCGTTGACCTCCCACCGGTCCTGTTCGTAGAAATCCCTCAGCACGGGTTCGGTCAGCACCTGCGGCATGACGTTGCGGCGGAACAGCTCCTGAGCGGCCTCGTAGTCGAGGGCGTCGTGGTAATCGGCCAACAGCGCCAGGGTGTCGGTTTCCGTGGCGGAGGTGTCCTGCGCGATCGCCGGTTGAAGGCAAACAAGTGAAAAGGTCGCCAGCAGGAAGACTGTCGGTAGCGTGTAGTTCCCGAATACGGTATGTGTGTTCTTCAAAAGCGGTTGTCCTGTTGGTTTCACTTGCTTTCATCGCCCAAGGCGGCGAACCTGCTGTTTAATGCGCTGGACTGCCCTGCGGTGAACTCTCAAGCCCTCGCAGCAGACTGTATCATGGGTTGAACCGCTCTCATTCAAGCGCAGGAGACAGTACCACGATAAGAACCGTTCTCATTCCAGCGAAGGCTGGAATCCAGGCAAGGTGCAAGAATATAAACACGTTGGGAATTTGAAATCAGATGAGCATTCACCGATTGGTTTTCATAGTCAACATGTTGCAGTGTATAAACATGTCTGGATTCCCGCCTTCGCGGGAATGAGACTCATTGTTGCTCCTGGCTTGTTGATTCTGGCAGTACACCATACTCCTCTGCAGGCTCACAGTGACAACACAATCTACCTGAACAGCGGATTTTTCTTCGTAGACGTTTCCTTATTGTCTCTGTCGTCCACTGTGCTGACGGGCAACAGGACCGTCCGAACCGTGCCCTGATCCGCATCCGCCTCCACAGCCAGCCGGCCGCCATGCTGCTCGAGGATGTCCTTGCTGACGGCGAGCCCGGCTCCCTTGCCGCCGGAGCCGCCGGACTGGAGGTCGAACAGCTTCTTCAGGGCGTTCTCGGATACGGTCTTGCCGGTGTCCCTGATCCCGAGGCGCACATACTCCCTGCCCGCTTCCGGACAGCGAAGATCCTCATCACGGGTGACGATGTCAACCTGCACTGTCAGCTCATCCTTTTGGGTTACCGACTCGGTAATGTGCATCAGCAGGTTGAGGAGCACCTGCAACAGCCGGGCGTGAGCCATCTTCACCTTGATGGGCTCGTCCGGTTTGTCCCATTGCACGGAGAAATTCTTGGGATAAAACGGCTCCATCAGGCCGATCGCTTCCGTAACGGCTCCTCCCACATCCAGGTTGCGGACATGCAGGGAAGGCTTGCCGATTTTCATAATTTGCTTGACACGTTGATCCATCCGGCCGGTGGCGGTGGTAATTTCGGTAATCGAATCCATCAGGGGCGAATCCGGCTCCACATCCATCTTCATCAGCTCCAGGAACCCGGAAATGATCATGTTGATATTTTTCAGGTCGTGGACATTTTTTGCGGAAATCAGGCCCACCAGCTCCATGAACTGGTTCTGGACAAGCTGCTGTTGCAGCAGGTCGTTTTTCTTCCGGAGTTCGTCTTCGTTTTGCTTGTGCCGCAGGACGTTATTCAGCCGGGCGATCAGGTCGATCATCCGAACAGGTTTGGGGAGCAGATCGGTGGCGCCCAGCTCCAGCGCCTGGCGTTTCAGGTCGGCGTCTTGCAAACCGGTGATCATCACCACCTTCGTCGCGCGAGTCGCCGGATCGCCCTTGATACGTTTCAGCAGGTCCAGGCCGTTGAGGTCCGGCATGTCTACATCCAGCGCGATCACATCGAAGGGAGCCGCTTGCAGGAACTCCCAGGCCTTTTCGCCCGAGGCGGCGAACGTCATATCCCACTCGTTATCCTTGACCCTCAGCATACTCTGATAGGTTTCCAGGATGGCCTCGTCGTCATCGACAAACATCACACTGAACTTGTCCATTTTCTCTCTCTCCGGTTTCTGGTCTGGGCTGTCAGAAGGTAGGGTTTTTCCTCGACATGAGCCAACTCGCTCACGGGAATCATGGTAGGTTCCCTGCGAGCATTGTGGTTGGCCTGACCCGCCATTTTTCAGTACATTGCACCGTCCAATCCGATATTGGCGGATGGAGAAGCGGCCTCGATTCACTGGGAGACAAGCTATGCTGGACCGTGACACGGTGAAGCATGCCCTCGATAAGTTTAAGGAGAGCAGCATTGTTGTTCTGGGAGACCAGATGCTGGACCGTTACATCTGGGGACGGGTCAGCCGGATCAGTCCGGAAGCGCCGGTGCCTGTGGTGGAAGTATACGAAGAAGCGGAGAAGCCGGGCGGCGCGGGGAACGTGGTGTACAACCTGACGTCGCTGGGCTGCCGTGTCACTCCTATCGGGATCATCGGCGACGACCTGGACGGCGCGGCGTTGACCGACTCGCTGGCGATCTCCGGGGCTGATATTCGAGGCATTGTCTGCGTGGACCAGCGTCCAACCACCGTGAAAACTCGTGTTATCGCCGACGATCAGCATGTGGTTCGCTTCGACAATGAAGAGACCTCGGAAATCACGCCGGATATTGAAAAGGCGCTGCTGGAGCGGCTGGACAAGCTGATGGAGGGTGCTCAGGCGATCATCCTGCAGGACTATAACAAGGGCGTGATGACGAAGAACATCATTTCCGGCGCATTGCGACGGGCGCGTGACGCCAACATGTTTGTCGCCGTCGATCCCAAGTTCCACAACTTCTTCGAATACTGGGGTGTGAGCCTGTTCAAGCCCAACCGGAAAGAAGCGGAGCGGGCACTGGGGCGTTCCCTGCGCAGTCCGACCGACACTGACCGCGCCAGCGGCGAGCTGCTCGCGCGTTTGCAGGCGGAGCAGGTGCTGATCACCCGCGGCAGCGAGGGCATGAGCCTGTACCGGATGGGCGAACAGCCGGTGCATATTCCGGCGAAGGCGCGGCGGATCAGCGATGTTTCCGGCGCGGGCGACACGGTGATCGCCACCATTACCGCCGCCCAGGCGGCGGGGCTGAGCGCGGATGACGCGGCCAGGCTGGCGACCATGGCCGCCGGGTATGTGGTCGGCGAGGTCGGCGTGGTGCCCATTACTCCGGCTGCTCTGCTCGCTGAGGCGGGGGATTGATTTTTGCGGTTGTGTCGCCTATACTCTAAAGCTTGATACGTCTCGCCTGCGAGGCGGGTTGGGGCGATTAGCTCAGTTGGTTAGAGCGCTGGTCTCACATACCAGAGGTCACTGGTTCGACTCCAGTATCGCCCACCACCCAAGTGTTGAAAGAACAGCATGTTCAGGAGGCTCCAGCTGGGGCCTCCTTCCTGTAAGGGGAAAACACATTTTGGAGGGACGCCGGATGCCCCTGTTTGGATTCGACTGGGCGCAGGCGCGCCAGTGGCGTGAAGAGCTCAGGCAACAGGGTAATGTCCTGGCGTTCACCAACGGGGTGTTTGACATTCTCCATGCAGGGCACCTGGAGTCGATCCGCCGGGCGCGGGAGATGGGCGACGCGCTTATCATGGGGATCAATTCCGACTCCAGCGTGAGGCGGATCAAAGGCCCGAAACGGCCCATCATCAATCAGGACAACCGCGCCGCGTTGCTGCTGGGACTCAAATGGGTGGACGCCGTGGTCTTTTTTGACGAGGACACGCCGGCGAAGTTGATCGAGAAGATCGTGCCCGACGTCCTCGTGAAGGGCGGAGATTATACGCCGGAGACGGTGGTTGGACGCGATACTGTGGAGGCCCACGGCGGCCGGGTGGAGATCATCCCGCTGGTCCCGGGGCTGTCGACTTCCACTATTGTGGATACGATTGTAGATCGATACGGAAAGTGAAGCTAATTAAGAATTAAGAATTAAGAATTAAGAATTAACAGGATAGACATTCAACAGGTATTGACGTTTAACTTGTGAAGAACCGTTTTTGGGACATGAAAAACGCTTTGAGAGCACTTACGGGGAGTTTGTAGAAACAGGTTTCCCACATGAATCCAGGCAAGGTGCAAGAATATAACATGTTAGCAATTCAGAACCGAAACAGTGTTCACTATTCGGTTTTC
>CAZYOC010000032.1:0-22978 GCA_964648415.1 uncultured bacterium
CTTGCACCTTGCCTGGATTCCAGCCTTCGCTGGAATGAGATCGGTTCCTATTGTGAAACAGGCCCTATAGTGGTTCTCGAATGAAATGTCCCATGATGTCATTCCTGCGAAAGCAGGAATCCAGAATAAACAAGTACTTAAGAATCTTGGTGTGTTCGATTCTTTGCAAGAACCACTCTAGTTGAGGTCATTCGTCCCGGGTTTCGGGAAGCGAGAGCCTGTTCTTCTTTTTTTACCACCGCACCAGGCACATACCGCCCCCTGTCCGGGATTCATGCAGAAACCCCAATGTCGCAGCAATGTGCTGGATCTCCTCCCCGCGCAAGAGGCTGCGCAGACTCGCTACACATGAAGCCAGACCGGATGCGTCATATTTGAACTACAGTAGTGGTTCACAATCAAAGCCCAAGGCGCGCCATCTGGTTGTGCATTATCCAGGATAGTCGACAAAAGCGGCTGACCGCATCTGCGGTCAGCCGCTTGGCAGCTAATACCGTGCGGCCGGTTCAACGCCGGTCGCAGGTGTTGAGGTTGGTTACTTCACCAGCACCATCCGTTTCAGATCCATGAAGGTGTCGCCGGCTTCGATGCGGTAGAAGTAGACACCGCTGGCCAGTGCGCGGGCGTCGAAGCTCACAGCATGGTAGCCGGCTTCCATCCGCTGGTTGACCAGTTGCGCCACTTCCTGCCCCATCACGTTGTAGATGGACAGCTTCACGTTCTGCGCTTCAACCAGATCGAACTTGATCGACGTGGTCGGGTTGAAGGGGTTGGGATAGTTCTGATGCAGGGCGTACTTGGTGGGCAGGCCATCAGTTTCTTCAACATTATCATCCTGATCGATGAAGACGATGACCAAGTCGACCACCGGCGGGTTGCACCAGTAGGGACCGCCCAGCACGATTTCCGCGGCGACTTCATCACCGACCTCGTAGCCAAGCGTATCGACCTTGCCGGCGCGCACGTCCACGTTCACCGTTACCGTGGTGTTTTCCGACGGCAGAATTTCGCCTTCACCCGGCTCGAGGTACAGCCAATCGAGCGGGGCGACGTTGCCTTCCCAGATGTCGACAAAATCGCTCTGCCCCTGCAGGACGGTGGTGATGTCGTACCGCGCGCTGTGGTAGCCGCGGGTGATTTCCATACCACCGGCCGCGCCGAAGTCCGGCGAATACAGCTCGTGGAAGTTGACATCCCACGTAAAGTCCGCGGTGCTGAAGCGATGCAGGATTCCTCCTTCACCGTCTTCATTGGTCGCCAACGCCCAGAGCTTGTAGCCATCCGTATCGACCGGGTTGAAGGCGAGACCCAGTACGCCGCCGACAGCCGGATCGATCATCAGACCGGTCTGACCACCGTTGACCAGGTCGTACAACACGAAGTTATCGACACCAGACAGAGCGTACAGGTACTCGTCTTCGTAGTCGACCGCGATCGCCATCGGCCAGATGCCGATGTTGGCGACCCACTCGACATCGGTCAGGTCAGGGTTGAACTTGTAAATGTCGCCATCGTTGTTACCGGCGTAGATCTTGTCTTCCGTCGGATGGTAGGCCAGATCGATCGGCCCCATACCGTTGCTGCCGATCACTTCCTGCGGATAGGTCCGCGCCGCCTGGGGGTTGCCCATGTGGTCGAACTGATACAGGAAGTTGTCGCCGACATCGCCCTGCGGCAGGTAGACCGCGCTGACGTAGATGCCGTCATCCAGCGTCACCGCGCCCACGATACCGGGGTTGCCGGACAGCGTCTGCGCGTCGAAGGTCATCAACTGGTCAAACAGTTCGTCCAGCTCGCCGGTAGGCTGCACCGGACCCGGCTGCACCTGCTTCTGGAAGGACAGCGTCGGATCAAAGTCACCACTGCTGACCTTCCGCATCATGCGGCCGTTGTTCTGCGTCTGAGGACCAGCGCTGATATCTTTGCCTTCTCCGGGGGACTCACCATCCGCCTGGCCTGCAATCTGAGCCATGTTTTGAATCACCCAGACATAGGCGTTCCAGGCAAGGTTACCGGACCCCTCACTGGTGAGGTCGAACTCCGCCGTGCCCATGGAATCGCCGACATTGTCGTTGAGGTTGACGAAGATCTCGAGCGCGGTCGTGGACGGTTCCCCGTCCGGGTAGGACATGGCGCGGCCCACTTCGTTGGTGAAGTTCACCTCCATTGTATCCCGATCTTCCATGTACAGCTCCGGCATCCGTGAGGGCCAGTAGCAGGGATACTCTGTCGCGACCGACAGTGTTTCTTCAGCCATCGTGTTGAAGATGAAGTAGTACCCGGACTGATCGGTGAACGCTTCGTACGTCGGATACTGCTCGACATACACACGAACACCTTCCATCGGCTGATCTTCCGTGTCCATGACGTACCCGTAGAGACTGGCGCGCGCCATACCTTCCACGCCCCACATCTCGAGTTCGTCAATCGCTACGCCGTAGTAGCTGTTCACACTGCCGTCGGTGCCGTGACGGAAAGCGACCCAGAAGGAATCGGCCTGAGCGACTTGATCCGTCAGATCGTAGGTCACCTGCACCCAGCCGTTGGTATTAGTCGAGAAGCCGCGCTGCCCGTCAAGACCTGAGATGCTGGCGTAGTTGTACCCACCTATCGGATCTGCGATGGTCCAGGTGTCACCATCCGTAGAATACATCATCTGGTAGCCATCCCAGTAACCTTCGTAGTTGGTCCAGTGCCAGTACTTGACCAATACAGCGCCCTCTGTGGGATGCCATGCGTGAATGCTCGCCACAGTGGCGTCGTCGTTGTTGTTGTAGTTGCCGTCGAGGTAGGTCGCCAGTGCTTCGTCGCCGTCATGGGCTTCGCCCGGGCCGGCAGTCGGTTCGCCGAGCTGCCAGACATCGCCGCTTTCAAACGGGATGTCCTGCTCAATGTCCGCATCCGGCTCGAAGCTGGTCCAGTAGGGCGCGCTACCGATCTGGATGTATTGTGAACCATCCACCATGGCATGGGCCGTAGCCGAATTGTTCGGAACTTCGTCGAACGCCTCGATCTGGTAGCTGTAGTAGCCGGCCATTTCCACCTGTTCATCATACGAGGTGACGCCGGAATCCAGGGTCGCAATGAGTTCTTCATCACGGTACAGGTAGTACCCGTCCAGGTCCACCAGCTCGCTGCCGTCCTCGTTGGTAGTCGGCTCGCTCCAGGTGATGGTGCCCGTCAAGGCAAACATATCAATGTCGATCACTGTAACATTGTCCGGTGCTGACGGCGGCATCCAGAACCACTCTTCCGTTTCGTCCGTCGGATCCGACTCGATCTCGTCGCCGCCCACCGTATTCATCGCGGTAACGTAGTAGTAGATGTGCTCGCCGTTTTCACCGTCCACATCGGATTCCCACTCACTGCCATACTCCAGAAAGTAGGGGATTTCATCCTCAGTGACCGGATCGTCGTTGTACTGTTCGAAGGTCTCGCCGTCGGTCGACGTGTAGAAGATGAAGCCGTCGAACTCGTCGAGTTCGTTGTTGCCGAACAGGCCGGCACGGGCATACACACCCGGTCGCAGCGGGTTCGGGCCTTCACGGAAGTTATGGATGTCGTACGAGCCGTGAATCGCCGCGTTGTTTGGAGTCGTTTCCTTGCTGGTGGGAACGAACTCTTGCGCTTCCACGTCGGGCGTTTCCATCGACAGCATGCCTCCGCCGCCAATGGCCAGCACCGTGGCCCGCATCATCGGATCGCCGATGGTCGAGTAGTTGACGCCGGTCGCCCAACCGGTGGTAGTGTAGTACAGGTAGCTCTGCCCGTGATCGAGAGTACCGTCCCCACAAAGCGCTTCCGAAGTGTTGTCTGTGGGCGGCACGTAGAAACCGATCCAGAACTGCTCGCTGACTGTGACACCCGGCTCGAAGATCGCCCAGGGCTCTTCTTCGGACGTGGTGATTTCATCCGAAGTGAATAGCAGTTCGCCCGGCAGATCATCATCGCCATTAGCCCAGCACATGGCCACGATCGGGTCGTGTACGCCATCCGGCCAGGGCGCCGGCTGCCACTGTTCGTTTTCCGAGGTCAGGCGAATGTCGCCCTGAAGCACGGTACCATCGCCCTCGAAGGAGAATACGGTCGCCCAGTTCCAGTCTTCCGAGTTGGTGTTCAGGTACGTTGCATTCCCCGGAGTACCGTTGTCGTACTGGAGGAGAATCTCGTTGCCGACAAATCCCGGCGGGTACACGGAAACATCAATCCCGTTGTCGTTGTAGCGGCCAACATTGCCCAGCACCGGCGGCGTTTCGGCAGACACCCAGTCCATCTCAACATCCTGAGTGATGGTGTACTCATCTTCGCCAAACGTCAAGTCGGTATGGTCGGTGTTCGGCTCGTACTGGTTCGCAATCACTTCCATGTCGTAGGACAGATCGCGATCCAGGATCCGTACAAACTCATACCAACCTTCATCGTTGGAAGAAGCGTTGTACTCATCGCCGTTTTCGTCGGTCAGGGTGACCATCGCATTGGCAACGATGTTCTCATCCACGTCGGTGATGGTCCCCTCGATGCTGCCCATGGGCACGAGGTCGAAATCAAGCGTGAGGAAGTAAACACCTTCAGCAAAGGTTTCATCGGCGGCGCTGTCTTCTGCATACCCTTCCGCCGTAACAATCACTTCGTAGGTGTCATCCAGATCGAACTCGCGAACGAACTCATAATACCCGGTATCGTCCGACGTTGTCGTCCAGACATCACCTCCCGCACTCTCAACCGTAATGGTCGCGCCGATCACCGGATCCTCATCCGAGTAGTCGAGGATGGTTCCGGAAATGGTGCCGGCCGGGAGCAGAGCAACATCCACCGTCGTATCGAACCCCTCGTCGATCTCGACGCCTTCCACCGACACTGTGCTGTAGCCGTCAGCGGAGTATTCGAGATCCCAGGGGCCGGCGGAACTGTCCACCAGAACCGTGTACCAGCCGTTATCGTCCGTTTCCGCATACCAGGTTTCACCATCCGCATCGGTCGCGACTATTTCCGCGCCGACCACAGGGTCATCGGTGATTGAATCACTGACGACACCGTTGATGCCCGCCCAGGTCCAATCCGGCGGCTGGAATACGATGGCGTATTCATCCTCGACGTTCTGGTAAGGATGGGTGTACGCCGTCGTACCGTCTTCGTTCTCGATGCCGATACCGCCGCGGATGTAGTAGGGCCAGTCATCCGCTTCTTCGTACTGCATCGTAATCGCGCCGGTCTCGCAGTCCAGGATGGCCTGATAAGAGAAACGGTACTGCGTGTTTCCTGAATAGGGCCGTAACTTGAACTGGATAATCACCTGGTCGTTGTCTTCATCCACCAGGTACCAGATCCCCATACCGTCGCCCGCAACACCGGCGTGGTAATCACCGTTAAGCGGCGAAACGACGGCGTTGGGTTCCCACGTTGATGGGAAGGTCAGCGTTATGGTGCCGGAGGTGAAGTTGGTGAAGCTGAACCAACCGTTGGTACAAGCGCCGAAGGAATCGTATTCCTCACCGAAGAAGGGGAAGCTCAGCGGGTCGAAGCTGACCTCACCCGAGTTGGAATCGTCACCGGCCTGGATAGCGACCGACCCGTCACCGTCTTCGTCCGGATTGATCTCAATCCAGTCGTAGTTGGTTTCGGACACGATGTAGGTGCTGGCCACCGGCAGCGGGCGAGCCGACAGAGTGTCGGTCCAGACCAGGTAGTCATCGCCGTAACCGTAATCCGCCGCGACCGCGCAACTGTACAGCGTACCGTTGATCAATCCTTGAATCGTATGGCTTTCGCCGCCGATCACGTTGTCCAGCACGTCTTCCATGCCGTTCGGGTAAATGATCTTCACCCGGTAGCCGAGGAAGTCAATCAGTTCATCGAGCTCCTGATCGTTTTCTTCCGCACGAACCATATCCGCATGGATATTCGTAAGCATGTGCAAACGCTGCTCGACCAACGGCAGCTTGGCGACCTCCTCCGGAATGTTCCGGCGCTGGATGTCGTCAATCGAAGCACGAAGATTGTCGATCTCCTGCTCGACCAGCATCATCTCTTCTTCTTCCGGATGGTTGTCCGGCGGACCCCAGCTCAGGGTGAGCTGTTCGCTGCCGGAGCTGAGCGAGAACGCGGTCGGCTCCAGGATCTCATACACATAGAGATCCAGCGGCATCGCATCTTCATCAATCGCCACGCCAGCGATTGTCTTGTCGTGGAACCCCTCGGATCCGGCCGGATCACCGCTGACAACGAT
This sequence comes from uncultured bacterium, assembly GCA_964648415.1. Classification (GTDB taxonomy): domain Bacteria; phylum Electryoneota; class Electryoneia; order Electryoneales; family Electryoneaceae. The sequence continues at coordinate 6,227 of CAZYOC010000032.1, forward strand.
GGTATAGTAACCTGTCGGGTGGGTCCCAAGGTCAAATTCACCGTCAGCATCCGTCACATCCGATACATCGAGCACAGGGATCGAGACTGTAATGCCTTCTACAAGACTGTCCGGTGTATCCGCGGAACCGACCGTACCGGTAATGCTGACAGTATCATCGTTGTCATCGAGGCTGAAGTCGACGACAGTGGTATCTTCGGAAACGATGCCCACACTGTCTTCTGTCGCCATGGTGTACCCGGGCGCGAAGGCAGTCACGATGTAATCCATCTCGTACAGCGTTTCCGAGATGATGTAGTCACCGTTCTCGTCGGTATAGGTCTGAGCGACGAGGGATGTGTCTTCCTGCGCGTACACGGTGATCTCAGCGTCCTCGATGGGATCATCGCTGCTGTCGGTCACGTTGCCTTCGAGTGTCCCGAAGGTCGGGTGCCAGATCACGTACTCGTGCAGGTTCGGCAGCACGTAAGCGCCGCCCAGATCGTTGTTCCACATGTGAGCCAGCGTCAGCGTGGTCACGACCACATTGCCCAACCCATGCTCATACTCGATCATGGTCGGCAGCGTGCCGTCCGTGTTGACCGACAGCAGAACAGTCGCATCATCGGGATAGTCAACCAGGTAACCGTGGTTACAGTTGTTTCCCTGCGGGTCGTCCTCATCCTCGAAAACCGGGTGATCATCAACCTGGATGTAGTTGGTGCCTGCGCTGTTCTGGTAGATATGGCTGGTGCCGTCCCAAAGCTCCCACAAAGGATTGTGGGCGTTGGTGCCGCCATGATACTCCAGCCAGCCGCCGTCTTCCACATAGTCCCCCAACACGTCAATCGACGCGTTCAGGTTCGTGTAGAAGGTTGAATTCTGGTTCCCATCCACGATAACGGCTACATAGTCGGAGAAGTCTGTGGTCTCGACATCCGACGAGTTGATGACATCGTAGACGACATCCTCGTAACCGTCAAGCAGCTCGGTCTGCTCGCCCCACCAATTATTCCCATCCTTGATCAGGGCGATGTTGATCTCGTCGAGTTCACTGAAACGGGTTTCCACCGGAATCCAGGGCATGCCTGTCGTCCAGCTTGGAAGCACCGTATCCAGGTACTCGGAATCTTGCTCAAGGTCAGCTTGCGCCATAGCTCCCAACGTCGGCACAAGCAGAAGCCCAAGCACGAACAGCCATGTCAATCGTCTCATGCTACTAGCTCCCACGTGAGTTGATGAAACACGTTCGTTTGTTAAAAAAATGGCAGGGTCTCTTTTCGCTTTTCTGTTCCGCGGGAAAGAAGGTCAAGAGAGCTACGTGCAATCGCGGTAGTTTCACGCCTTCCGGAAACAACCGCCGGAAGGATCATGTACCTTAAACTATATCGCAGAAAGGCGTCCGTTCAAGCCATGCAAACCAATTGTTTGAAAAAGTGCTCTTGTCCACCTCCAATAGGGACGCCAGAAAGTACAATCTAAATCGCTAAATAACAACAGCAGAACAAGATCAGCCTGGGATCCAATAAAAATCCGGCGAGCAGCGACACCGAGGAACAATATAATTAGACTCCCCTAACTTTTCAGCTTGGAGAACTCCCTTAGCCTCGATCAATCTCCCGATGCAGCAGAACGTATTGGACGATATGCATGGTGTGCATCCCGGCCGATTGAGTATTACCTTGCGTGCACACACAGGAGCATTGTCCATGATGAACTATGTCTGGTTCGGCCTGTTTGCCATCGGGATTCTGGTGGCGATGGTGACCGGGACCATGGCAGAGGTCACCTCCGCCACGCTTGAGTCGGTAAAGACAGCGGTCACCCTGGCCATCGGTCTGATCGGAGTGATGGCTCTGTGGCTGGGGCTGATGCGAGTGGCGGAGAAGGCCGGGCTGATCCGGGTGGTGGCGCGCCTGCTGCGGCCGCTGCTGGTGCGTGTTTTCCCTGAAGTCCCCCCGGACCATCCCGCCATGGGATCCATGCTGGCCAACATCGCCGCCAATATGCTGGGCCTGGGCAACTCCGCCACCGCTCTCGGCCTGAAGGCGATGGAAGACCTGCAGGAGATCAACGACGACAAGGACAGCGCCAGCAACGCCATGGCGACGTTCCTGGCGATCAACACCTCGTCAGTAACAATCATCCCGGCGACGGTGATCGCGATTCGGGTTTCCGCCGGCGCCACCAACCCCACCGAGATCATCGGGCCGGCGATCATCGCCACCGGCGTGAGCACCACTGTCGGCATTCTCGCGGCGCGCCTGCTGCAACGTCTTGCTCCGCAGCAAGCGACTTCCAACACGGGCGGCGCCGATGAGTGACACTATCCAGGGCATTCTGGGCGAGGTTGGAACCTGGGCGATCCCGATCGCAATTCTCGGGATTCTGACCACCGGCCTGATCCGCAAGGTCAAAATCTACGAAGAATTTGTCGAGGGCGCTAAAGAAGGCTTCCAGGTCGGAGTGCGGATTATACCGTACCTGGTCGCCATCCTCGCTGCAATCGCCGCGTTTCGAGCCTCCGGCGCGCTGGACTTGCTGGTGCAGGGCCTGTCTCCCGTTCTCGGCGCTATCGGGTATCCGCCGGAAGCCTTGCCCATGGCGTTGATTCGTCCGCTTTCGGGTAGCGGTGCGCTGGGTGTGATGACCGAATTAATTAACACCCATGGACCGGAGTCCTTCATCGGCCGCCTGGCTTCGGTGATGATGGGATCTACCGAGACGACGTTTTACGTCCTGGCTGTGTACCTTGGCGCGGTGGGGATCCGCAAGAGCAGGCATACTCTGGCCGCCTGCCTGATCGCCGACGCGTCCGGACTGATCGCCGCCTTCATTGTGTGCAAGTGGTTCTTTTAGTCGAGTCGAGATGCTGAATCCCTATTCCAACAAACCTGCTCTGATCGTCCTGAACGGCAGCTCGCCGCTCGAGTCGTTCCCGGTCAAAACGATCCGGGCTTACGACTTCATCCTGGCGGTCGACGGCGCTCTGGACGCTCTGCTGGAGGCGGACATCACACCGCATGCCGTCACCGGCGATTTTGACAGTGTACAATCAGATACCCTTGAGCGGTATAAGGCAGCCGGCGGTAAGGTGATCTTCGATCAGAACCAGGACACCACCGACTACGAAAAAGCGCTCCACTACTGCCTGAACCACCGGATCCGCCATGTGCATGTGATCGGCTACCACGGCAGCCGGGTGGATCAGATGTGGGCGGTGTTCAATGTGGCGCTGCGCTACGAGGACCGGATCAGTCAACTCTTTTTCGACCCGGTGGCGGAGACACGGATTCTGCTGGGCAAGGACCGTGGCGGCAAACGCTTGGAAATCCGCAATCATGAGAATCATGTTTGCAGTGTCATCCCGTTGATCCCCTGCCAACGCGTCACGCTGGAAGGGTTTCGCTGGCCCTTGTCCGATGCGGAGATGAGCCTGGACGGGATGATTTCCACCTCGAACGAAATCGTTCACGAAAACGCCGCGATCCGCCTTGACCGTGGCGCTCTGCTGGTCATCCTCCACCGCAATCCCGGGAAAGCGCCGTGATGGGTGATACGGGCATTCCTCAACTGTCTCCTGTCGACTCCGGGATTGTAGTTGTCTACCTGGTCATCCTTTGGCTGGTGGCGTTCTGGGCGGGGCGACGCAAGCAGCAGGGCGAGGATTACCTGCTGGCAGGCCGTTCGCTCACGTTGCCAGCGTTCGTCGCCACCCTTGTCTCCACATGGTACGGCGGCATCCTGGGCGTCGGTGAATTCGGCTGGCGGTATGGTATCAGCACGTGGCTGGTGTTCGGGGTTCCCTATTACCTGCATGCGATTCTTTTCGCTCTGTTCATCGCCCCTCGCGCGCGACGCGGGCTTTATATAAACCTGCCGGACCAGTTGGAACGCGCGTATGGCCGGAAAACCGCCATCGTCGGCGCACTGATCCTGTTTGTGATGATACTGCCCGCCGCCTACCTGCTGATGCTGGCGGTGCTGCTTCGTATGCTGTTGCCCATCCCTCACCTTGCCGCGCTGATCCTGGCCGCGTTCTTCTCCACCGCATACCTCTGGGGCGGTGGCTTCAGCGCCGTGGTGCGCACCGATAAGCTCCAGTTCATCCTCATGTTCCTCGGGTTTATCCTGCTCGCGGGCTTCTGCTTGCACGAACTGCCGCTGAGTGGTTTAATCACGACGCTGAAACAGGAAGCGCCTGATCACCTCACCTGGCGCGGCGGCAACACAACGCTCTACATCCTCCTTTGGTACATCGTTGCAGCCCAAACATACATCGAGCCCACGTTCCATCAACGCTGCTACGCCGCGAAAAGCGAATCCGTGGCGAGGCGCGGAACGCTGATCAGCGTTGCGGTATGGCTTGTATTCGACATGCTGACCACGCTGACGGCGTTGTACTCACGGGCGCTGGTTCCCGACCTGGCCAACCCGGTGGCGGCCTACCCGGCGCTGGCGGTCAAGATCCTCCCGCTCGGCCTGCTGGGCCTGTTCATTACCGGTCTGCTGGCGACGGTGATGTCCACGCTGGACAGTTACACGTTTCTCGCAGCGGTAACCCTGGGCCGGGATGTGATCGGCCGGTGGCGGGGACGGCTCGAGGATCGCCTGGCGGACCGCTGGGTGAAATACTCGCTGGTGATCGTCGCGGTGTTGACCATCATCCTGGCCGCCTGGAAGGAAAGCGCGGTGGACCTGTGGGTGGCTTTGGGCTCCATTGGAGTCCCGGCGTTGTTGATTCCCGTGGTGTCGAGCTTCTGGCAAAGGAGCGTCATGTCACCCCGGGGCGCTCGTATCGCTATTCCGGGTGCGGCGGCGGTATCGCTGGCCTGGACACTGATTCCCTTGTCAGGAAACGTCTCTGCACCTCTTCTCGGCGTCGAGCCCCTTTATCCCGGCTTGCTGTTCTCGCTCGCGCTCTACACGCTGGACAGGGGCATCGGCACACGGAAATAACTCGGTATTTTAATCACGGAAGCTTGCATTTTCTGTCTGAGAACCTGATACTCTGGGATTCGACGGGTGTGGCGTCGCTGCAAATGGTCGCGGTTGGATGATTGAACGAGAGTTTGACTTGATACGAACCAGCTTCACGCTTGTCTTTATTGCGCTGCTGGGCATGGGAGGCATCCTTGCCAGTTCCGCCCAGGCGCAGGATCCGCCCGATTGGCCGGTGGATGTCACCGGGCAATTGCTGGATGGGGTCGCCCCGAAAGTGACCATCGCCCTGGGCGATGAACACCGGGGCCGTATCCGTATCAGCGAGAACGCCTGGTGGATGTTCCTGCTGCACATGCGCCCTCTCGACGAATCCGCGCCGCTCTCCCTCCGCACGACCAAGGATCTCCTGATCAATTTCTGGAATTCCGGCAGCGCTTCCGCTGAGCTGACAGGTGACGAAGGCGTTTATGAAACCATGAGCATTCAAGCCTATTATGCCGACGCCCTGTTTACTCGCGGCACGATAAAAACTCGTTTCCTGGTCTGGGATGATCCGGAACGGAACCGCCGCATGATCGCCGACATGAATATCAACATCGGTTTTGATACGCCGGACAGCCTGCTGCTTGTTACGCAACAGCTTATGGCCCTGTCCGCCCGGCCCAGCAATACTCCTCCTCCCGGCAACCTGCCGGGCTGGTTAACTGAAACAACCTCATTCCAAGAGTTGGACCTGGCCATCAACCATCCTGAAGACTGTGCGGTTTCGACCTTCCCGGGCTTCAACAGCTTGCGCGGCGAACGAGACCCTTCGGAATGGGCCTCGCTGTGGGCCTTGCCGGTCGGCTTGAACTGGCGGTTCGACCTGCTGTGGGGGCCAATGGCGCCCGATCCGGTCGAGCAGTGGATCGCCGAACAGCTTCCCGACAGCTTGGGGGGGGGAGCGTCCATGACGGTGGAATCGGTAGACATGGAAGAGCTGGCTCCCGGTAAGTGGATCGGCAAGGCAACCACGAAGACGATTAACGGCCCGCGTGTGACCATCGACCACTGGCGTATCGCCGCCGCTGAATGGAAATCGCAAGGCAACACCTATCGCACCCTCGCCGCCTGCCGGGTGTATGACGAGAAATGGGGCATCGAAATCAATGGCCGGATCGACGACAGTTTGCTGCACAAACGCATGGCTCGCTGGATGAGCCGCATGCCTGCCGGCCCCAACTGGCGGCCGCAAGACAGTGATTCTGACGCCCTCTGGACCGATTGACTTCTCTGCCCTCGCGCACTACCATTTGGTTTCCTGTTAACTGGTGGATCGTTTCTCCTGTATGAGTTGACTCTGGCCCGGGCGGCTTGGTGCGAGCAGCCGGACTTCACGTAACCCTTACCAATGAAACCCACTTGATGTTGCTGGTACAGACGCTTGATCGCTGCCCGGAAAATGGGACTGTTACCTTCTTGCTGCGAGAAGTATTATGTTTAGTACAGTGTGAATCAAAAAGGTCACTGTACCATTTTCCCGACAATTGATCGTGATACAGGCCGTGAAAAGTAGTACGGTTGCCTTTTCGGACACATCGTTTCGAATGTCTAGCTGATAGCAAAGTTTGAAATGGCACCAGTCCCCTTTTCACAAAGAAGTGTGGATGTAAGAATTAATGCGGCCTGTTCAGGGGGCCGCAGGAAGCTACACCACTGCGGAAAGCCGAACGAGTCATGGCTTATATCGTCTTCAACCTCATCAGCGCCTATACCCTGATCGTGTTCGCCGATTCCTGGGCGCAGATGCTTGATCCGCACCGAGCGCATCCTGTCAGCCGGATCCTGTACCGGCTGACCATCCCGTTCCTGCGTCCCATCCGCAAGTTTTCGCCCCTGATCGGCCGTTTCGACGGGTCGCATTTCGTGCTCGTCGCATTCCTGCTCATCCTGTTGAGTCTGTCGAGACGGATTCCATTCTAAAGGCTGGATGCTGAAGCTTTACACAGGTGGGAATTACCTGGTTCTTGCACACGCTGCCCGTATTCCTTGCGCCCATTCCTTCAGCCCCGCCGCATGCACGTGTGTATACAGCGCCAGTGTGTTCGCCACCTGGAGCCCGTCACGCTTCTCCCCGATCCCGCTGCCTCGCGATAAAGACACCGCCGAGGTTTCCAGCACGCTGTCGTCCAGGTCCTCGATGAAAGAGTAGTGGAACTCGTGGCCCTTGATCTCGGCGCCGACGGGGTAGAAGGGATTCTCATGGTCCACCACGCCCACCGAGTAGCCGTGACCGCGCGGTTTCTTCGACCAACCGATGTCGACGGGGAAGACGTTGGCCAGCTCCCAGGTTTGCCCCTCGTAGGCAAGCGTCCCGCAGAGCAGCATCAAGCCGCCGCATTCGGCGTAGATCGGCAGCCGTGTTTCCAGCGCGGCGCGGCGCAAAGAATCCAGAAACGCTTTGTTGGCGGCGAGCTGCGGCAGGTGAGTTTCCGGGAAGCCGCCGCCGATGTACAGCGCGTCGAGGTCGTCGGGCAGAGCTGAATCCTTCAGCGCGCTGCAATAGACCAGCTCCGCGCCGTTGTCTTCGAGCGCCTCCAGGTTCTCCGGGTAGTAGAAGGGGAAGGCCTCGTCACGCACCACACCGACACGGTGGGTGTAGCGGATGAAGGTCGGGGTGTCTGTGACCGGCGGGGGGGGCGGTCCTGCACTGTGCGTCGAGCCTGCATCGACCGACGGGGGTGTCGGTCCTGCACTACCGACCCGTTGCCGCAGCATCACCTCGATGCGGTCCATGTTCAGGTATTGCAGCGCCACATCGCGGGCGTTGGCGATGGCGCGGGCCACATCAGGGTGTTCGTCAGTGGTGACCAGGCCCAGGTGCCGGCCGGGGATCAGGTCCAGCTTCAGCTTGGGGATCGCGCCCAGCACCGGCAGGCCGGTCTCCAGCTCGATCGCTTCAGTAATCACTCGCTGGTGGCGTTGGCCGGCGACGCGGTTGAGCACCACTCCCAGCAGGTCCAGCTCCGGGTCGAGCGCCTGGACGCCCTTGACGATGGCGGCCACGGTGCGGGTCATCTTGGTCACGTTGATCACCAGGATCACCGGTGCGCCGAGCAGCTTCGCCAGGGTGGCGGTGGAGTGGGAGCCGACCGCGTCCATGCCGTCGTAGATCCCCCGGTTGCCTTCGAGCACCGCCAGGTCCGCTCGGGCGCATTCACGGTTCCAGGTGGACAGGATGGTGGTCTCGTCCATGAGGAAGGTGTCGAGGTTACGGCAGACTCGTCCGGCGGCGGCCGTCAACCAGGCGGCGTCGATGTAATCCGGGCCTTTTTTAAACGGAGCGATTCGTCGGCCGGTGGAGGAGAAAGCGGCGGCCAATCCGAGGGAGACCAGGGTTTTCCCACTGTCTCCTCCCAGACCGGCCACCGCAATGGATGGACAATTCATGCGACGACCGTCTTACACACAACCGGTCGGCTTCGGCAGGCCGGCGACCTTGCAGGCGCCCTTGGCCGGACCGGAAGGATACAGCTCGTAGACCCGCTTCAGCGGAAGCTTGGTCTCTTTACAGAGCTTGCGAACCATCGGCGCGATGCCGTACTGCTGGTAGTAGTCGCGCAGGTAGTTGACCAGACGCCAGTGCTCATCGGTCATCTCTTCAACACCTTCGGTTTCCGCGAGAGCTTTCGCCAACTCTTCGTTCCAGGTATCAGGTTCCTGGATGAAGCCGTCCTCGTCGATCTCGACTTTTTGGCCATCGCCATACTCAAAAAACATCGCCATGGGAAGAACTCCTCCGCTTTGGCGCCCTTCATGGGCGTCGGGTTAACCCTTTTCTATCGAATCAGGTGTTACTTCATGTCAATGTACCCACAGGGGCACACTTCTTCGCACTTGCCGCAGCCTTTGCAGCTTTCCAGCTTGAACTTGTACGCTTCGCCCGGTTTCATAGGCTTGACCACGCACGAGTCCTGACAGTAGGTCCAGCACTGCCCGCATTCCACACAGGAGCCGCAGCTCAGGCACCGTGCCAGTTCTGTGAACACCTCGTCATCGGAAAGTGTCTCCACGATTTCCTTTTCGGTGTCCTTGAACCGTTCCGCCACCGGCAGCTCGTGCTTGTCAACACGCTTTTCTTCGCTGAAGTAGCCGGGCAGCAGGTTGTGGTGCTCGGTTCCATCGATCTCGCTCTTCCAGGTCTTGGGCTCGATCACCGGTGGTTTCGGCTCGAACTCGATGGGCAGGCCGCGGAAGCGCTGATGGATGGTTTCCGCGGCGCGTTTGCCCTGGCCCAGAGCGGTGGTGACCAGCCCCAGGTCCAGCACGTCGCCGCCAGCCAGGAAGAAGCAGTCCACATCGGTGGCCTGCATGAACTCGTCGGCGTGGACCCATTCCCTCGGCCCGGCCTTCAGGTTCTCGAGGCCGTCAAAATCCGGCTCCTGGCTGATGGACGGGATCAGGAATGTGATGTCCAGGTCGAAGAACTCGTCGATCGGGACGGGACGACGGCGGCCGGAATCATCCGGTTCACCAAGCTCCATCTTCTGGCACTTGATGGTGGTCGCCTTGTTGTTGTCGTCCTTGGCCACCTCGACCGGGGTGCAGAGGAAGTTGAACTTGATGCCTTCTTCCTCGGCGCCGACGATGTCCTCTTCGATCGCGGGCATCTCGTTACGGGTCCGGCGATACACCACGGTGACATCCGCGCCCATCCGCAAACAGGAGCGGGCGGCATCCATCGCCGAGTCGCCGCCGCCGACCACCACGACCTTGTCGCCGATCTCCGGCGGGTTGCCCGAGTTCAGCTGGTTCAGGAATTCCACACCGGACAGGACGTTGTCAGCGTCTTCACCGGGTACACGCAACAGCTTGCCCTTGTGCGCGCCGATGCCGACAAATACCGCGTCGAACTCGTCCGACAGCTTGTCGTACGGCATGTCCTTGCCGATGATGGTTTCGGCTTTGAGCTCCACGCCCAGATCCAGCACTCGCTGGATTTCCGCGTCGATGATCTCGCGTGGCAGACGGTAGGCGGGGATGCCGTACCGCAGCATGCCGCCGGCCTTCTTCAAGGCTTCGAACATCGTGACCTTGTAGCCGAGCTTGGCGAGATGAAACGCTGCGCCGATGCCGGCGGGGCCGGAACCGATGATCGCGACCTTCTCGCTGTAGTCTTCCGCGTCGTCGCGCTTTTTCAGGGGAAGTTTCTGCTCCAGCGCCCAGTCGCCGATGAACCGCTCGATCTGGTTGATGGAGACCGGCTCGTTCGCGTCGGTCCGGTGAATCCGATTGCAATTGACTTCACACGGGTGGGGGCAGACCCGGCCCAGAACCGCCGGCAAGGGGTTCTTTTCCGTCCACTTGTAGAAAGCGGCGGTGTAGGCTTCTTCCTTGGTCTGGCCGTGCTTTTCGTGCAGCCGGATGATGTTGAACGCGTCCCGGATAGCTGTTCCCTGGGGGCAGTTGGACATGCAGGGGGCGAGCTTATCTACATGGTACGGTCTCAGGTCGGACATCGACCTCGACGAACCACCGGAGCCGGATCCAAGGCTTTTCGCCTTGAGTTTCTTTTTCTTTTTCCGTGCAATTGCCATCTGGCGTTCCTCTAGTTCAGTAGCAATGAGTATGACCGCGCGGTACGTTGGACCACCGCCCCCCAGCGGCTTTGTGATCCAGAATGCGTAACCGCCGCTCGCTTGGTGTCAAGCGAGCGGCAGGTCACACAAACACTGTACTGACGTGGTGTTACTGACCTGACATCAGGTCGTACATCAGTCGTTCGATGCGCCCTCTTTGCGGGGCAGTTCAAGGTAGCTGCCGCCGAAATAGGTGTACACACACCGTCCGCTGTTCACCAGTTCCTTGATCGCAGCCTTGCACATTTTTTTGTCGACGCCTTCATCTTCGTAGGCGGCGAGCATCTGCTTGGTCAGGTCGCCCGGTTTGAGCTTCTTGCTCATCTCCTGGGCTTCCGCAACCTGCTTGTACATGGCATCGGCGATCTGGTCTACTGTCATCGCCATCGTATCACCTCCTCCTTACTCGTGGGTGATCTGGGCGCTACGCTTGAAGCTGAGACCGGCGTACTTGAAGTCGTCGATGTGTTCCTTCTGGAACTCGAAGCCGGTCAGCTTGAAGAAGCGCGGCCAGCCGACACGATCGATCCATTCTCCGATCCGTTCGTACGGCCGGGCATTATCCGCCCACACTTCCACGATCTTCTTGATCGCGTCGGTGACTTCCGGCCAACGCGGGGGGTTGTTCGGCAGGAACGGAACCGCGAGTTTCGAGAACTTCGGTTCGCTACGGGCGTTGGACACCTTCCCGCCGACCCAGATAGAAATACCGTCGGTCTCTGCGTTCGCCATCGGCAATGCGGGGCACACAGTGAAACAGTTCGCGCAGAACATGCACTGTTCTTCAATGATTTCCACCGACGGATTGCCGTCGACAGTCGCCGGGCGAATCGCCGCGGTCGGGCAGGATGCCGACACGCTCGGGATTTCGCACATCTTGTTCAGTTTGTCGTGCTCAATGCGCGGAGGCTTGGTGTGGACACCCAAAATCGCGATGTCGGAACAGTGCACCGCGCCGCACATGTTGAGACAGCACGCCAGGGCGATCCGGCACTTGCCCGGCAGCTTCATCTCTTTGAAGTACTCAAACAGGTCGTCCATGACGGCCTTGACCACGCCGGAGGCGTCGGTCGCCGCACTGTGGCAGTGCACCCAGCCCTGGGTGTGGACGATGCTGGTGATGGAATTGCCCATGCCACCCACCGGGTTGCCGTAAGCTTCCATCTCATCTTTGATCTTCGCGACGTTGTCGAATTCCGTGGTCAGGAATTCCACGTTGTGACGGCTGGTGAAACGCAGGTGACCGCCGCAATACTTCTCCGCGATGTCCGCGTAGAGACGGATCGAGTCGGTGGAGACCAGACGCGGGGAGCCGCAACGCACGGTGTACAGCTTGTCTCCGGATTCCGCCACGTGGACCATGATGCCCGGTTCCAGGATTTCATGGTATTTCCACTGGCCGTAGTTCTTCTCGACTACCGGGGGGATGAACTTCTTAAAATCCGGCGGGCCGATATCGGTAATGCGATCTGCCATGGCATTAGCCATTGTACACTCCTATCTGCATGTAGTTCTTGTATGCAAACTAACTCAACGTGACTGCGGTGCGACTACTCTTCCTCTTCCTCTTCTTCTTCATCCTGCTCGAAGAAGATGTAGGGGTTGTCACGCGGATAGGCGACCATTTCCGGGATCGGCTCGAGGCCGACAGCTTCCAGGAAGTTGCCCATACCGACACGTTGGATGAACTCGCCGACACGTTCACGGGCCTTGCCTTCTTCGCACCAGACATCCTGCATCTCTTCAACGAGGTCGCAGAAGTCTTCGAACTCTTCTTCGTCGTCGATGTCGAGGAACGGGATGATGACACTGGACAGCAGCGCGCCTTCCACGATCGGGGCCTTGGCGCCGAGCAGAATGACAGCACCCTTTTCGTCGCCGGGACGCAGCGCCTTGGGCATCACGTTGATGCAGTGCATGCAGCGACGGCAGTCGTTGTTGTCGATCTCCAGCTTGCCGTCAGCGTACTTCATGCACTTCGCCGGGCAGTTCAGCACGATATCGTTGAAGATATCCAGACCACCGTCGGCGTATTCCTTCACCATGTCATGGTCAATCTTGATGTCGTCCTTCCAGGTCCCGATGACGGAGATGTCCGCGCGCGCGATGGAGGCGACGCAGTCGTTCGGGCAGCCGGAGAACTTGAATTTCCACTTGTACGGGAACGCGGGACGGTGCAGCTCATCCTGGTACCGCATGGTGATGTCGTAACAGCGCTGCAGGGTGTCGTAGCAGGCCCATTCACAGCGGCCGGGGCCTACGCAGCAACTGGGGGTCCGCACGTCGGAACCCGAACCGCCCAGGTCGAAACCGGCTTTGGTCAGGTCGGCGAACGTCGGTTCCAGCTCGTCGGTCGTGGTGCCGAGGAAAATGATGTCGCCGGTGGAACCGTGCATGTTGGTCAGCCGGCTGCCGTGCTTGTCCCAGATGTCGCACAAAGTGCGCAGGGCTTCTGATGTGTAGAACCACCCCGAGGGCTGGTTGACACGCAGAGTGTGGAAATGGGAAATATCGGGGAATTCATCAGCGAGGTCGGTGTAACGACCAATCACGCCTCCGCCGTATCCCATGACGCCCACGATACCACCGTGCTTCCAGTGGCCAATCCGTTCGTCGTAGGAGCGTTCCAGCAGGCCGAGCAACGCATTGGACATCGCGTTGTTCTTCGCCGCCAGCTTAATCTCCTTCACGAAGCTGGGCCACGGCCCCTTCTCGAGCTCGTCAAGCTGCGGGGTCTTGTACTCCTCTGGCATAGTTCCTCCTAAAGCCGTTTCGTCGCGCATCGGCCCTCCGCGGCTGCAAAGGTGTCGTGCGCTCCCGTTACATGAAGTTTGGTCCTTCTTGCTATCTTGAAACTGTGTGTCTAGCTTTCTGTCTAAGACGGCCCAACGCCCGGGGGCGATACAATTCTTGTGAAAAAAAGAACGATTGGTGCGCCAATTCCGGATGTTTCGTCAACTGCTATCGCAATTCCCCGATTCATACGTACTTCCCCCATGGACCTCATGGAAAGTGAAGGTAACATTTTCTCACTGCCCATGCCAAATTTTTGCCGATTAGGAGAGTAAAACTCTAAGGCGTAACCTCTTCGCAACCATTGATATCGCTATGGGGAGCGAATTCATGACCCGCTACTCCAGTTTCGGGTTGTCCGCATTGTACAGTATTGATAGATTTTTATATATCGCAGCAGCGCCGCTTGCCCGCGCCACCCCATATCTTCTACCTTCCAAACAAGGGGTGATGCGCACCTGCCCCCAAAGGGTTGTGCATTTTTTCACCAAGGGGCGCGCAAAGAGCTCCATCTGTTTGCTCCATTCGATGGTGGAGGAGGGGGATACGATGGCAAAAAACAGTTGGTCCGACCTGGTTAAGAAAGAAGACTGGTGGGCGATCTGGTTCGGCCTCATCATGATCTGCGCCGCCGTGTTCGGCATCGTGACGCGAGTTCCTAATATAGGTGGTTGGACCACCAACCCCCTGGATATGTTCCCCAGCGGGTCGCTGTTTCCCACCCTCTTATTGTTCCTTGGGCTGGGGGTGATGACCGCGATCGGTATCCGCGCCATGGGTGAAAAGGCGTTGCGTTATTTCGGCGGGTTCACGGTTGTCTTCATCATCGCAATCCTGGCGTACCTTTTCGCCAACCAGGCGCAGATCAAAACGCTTGGCATCGGCTACGCTTTCTGGGCGCTGGCGATCGGCCTGCTGATTTCCAACACCATCGGAACCCCGAAATGGCTGTTAGCCGGGGCGAAGAGTGAGTTGTTCATCAAAACCGGCCTGGTGTTGCTCGGAGCGGAAATCCTCTTCAGCAAGATTGTAGAGCTGGGCGGGCCGGGGCTGTTTGTCGCCTGGTTTGTCACGCCCACCGTGATCATCTTCATGTTCCTGTTCGGCACGAAAATCCTCAAGATTCCCAGCAAGGCGCTGGTGATTGTGATTGCGGCGGCGACATCGGTCTGCGGAGTGTCGGCGGCCATCGCCACTGCCGCGGCCGCCAAGGCGAAAAAGGAAGAACTGACCCTCGCGGTCGGCATCACGCTCATCTTTACCGTCCTCATGATGGTCTTCATGCCGATCATCATTAAAGTCCTTGGGCTGAACGCGGTGATCGGCGGCGCGTGGATCGGCGGCACCATTGACGCCACGGGCGCTGTGGTTGCGGCGGGGAATGTCCTCGGCCCCCAGGCGGAAAAGGTCGCCGCCGTGGTCAAGATGATCCAGAACGTCCTGATCGGCGTGGTCGCCTTTGTCGTGGCGATCTACTGGAGTGTGAAAGTCGAGCGCGGTCCCGACTCACCCAAACCCAACGCCCTGGAAATCTGGTATCGTTTCCCGAAATTCATCCTGGGCTTTGTCGGCGCGTCGCTGCTGTTCTCCTTCGTGCTGGTACCGTACTTCGGACGTCAGGCGCAACAACAGGACCAGGCCGCTTTTCACATCGTACCCGTTGCGGCAGCGCAGGACCAGGGCGTGGTGGACGACATGGAGGAAGGATCCTCTTCGCAGGCGGCTCGCACCAACCAACCGGCTTCAGTGGAAGCTTCAAGTCAGGAATCCCAGGCTCAGGCGGCGGCTGTTGCGAAGAAAGCGCCGCAAAAGGAATCCCGGATGCAGCGCGGTGTGCAGATCGTCAACGCCAACATCATCAAGCCGGTGACCAAGGTGCTCCGCGGGTGGTTGTTCTGCCTGGCGTTTGTGGCGATCGGGCTGGAATCGAACTTCCGGGAACTGAGCAGCCAGCTTGCGGGCGGCAAGCCATTGATTTTGTATGTTACGGGGCAGTCGTTCAACCTGGTGCTGACGGTACTGGCGGCGTGGCTGGCGTTTGGCGGGGTGCTCTTTCCGCCAGTATTCTAACGAATTAGAAATTGGGAATTAGGAATTAGAAATTGGTAGGAGGGTCGCCCGGTCATGCTTGGCCGGGAAAGTTGCTGCATGACCACAAGCTGCCATAAGCCTTCGATGTTTGCTTCGCAGGCTCTCAGTGCTTCGCAGGCTCTCAGAATGCGAGAGGAATCTCATTCCAGCGAAGGCTGGAATCCAGACATGTCTATATACTACAATATGTTAACTATGGAAACACCCTCTTGAATACTACTCGGTTTCTGGATTGCTAACATGTTATATTCTTGAACCTTGCCTGGATTCCAGCCTTCGCTGGAATGAGAGCGGTTTTATTCTGATACAGTCTGTTCCGCTGGAATGAGAGCGGTTTTATTGTGATACAGTCTGTTCAGAGGGGAGAGCTAGGTCACCAGGAGCAGTATCACTCCCGTGACCGCGACCAGCGCGCCGCCCACGCCTCGCCAACCGGCGCTGTCCTTCAACACGTAATAGGCTGCCGGGATGATCAGCACCGGGTTGATCGCCATGATCGCCGAAGCCACCCCCACCGGCGCCCAGTGGATCGCCACCATGGACAAACCAATACCGGCGTACGGACCGATCAGGCTACCCAGAAGGAGGTACACGCGCGTGCGCGTCCGCGACAGCGAACGGAACGAGCTTACCAATTGCCCGTTGGCGGCTGTCCACAGCCAGAACACGGTGAACGCGCCGATAATGCGAATCAGGCTGGTGGGCAGAGGCGAGATATCGTACGTGTTCATGCCATGCTTGGCCAGGATCAACCCGGCCGCCTGAGAAAACGCCGCACCCACGGCCAGCAGACCTCCCAGCACACGCGCCCGTTGCCCGATCTCTTTCTTCTCACCTCGCGCCAGGACAACCCAACCGACGCCGGATACCGTCAACGCGATGCCCAGCAATTGCAACAGGGTCGGCGTTTCGAAGAGGAACAGCCATGCGGCGGTGGTGCTGATCACGGGTACAATGGCGGTGATCAGCATGGTGCGGCGCGGGCCAAACAGCAGAAACGCCTTGTACATGAACGAGTCGCCTATGGCCATGCCCAGGATGCCGCTCCCCAGAAGCCAGGCCCAGGCCTGCCAGGGAAGTCCCGTAGGGACAGGCTGACGAAAGAGCACCAGGTGGGTCAGAAAAAAGAAGATGAATGCGAGCAGCAACCGGAACCGGTTGACATTGATTGCGCCAATGTGACGGCCGGCCAGCGTAAAGAGGATGGGACCGAGAGACCAGCAGACAGCCGTTCCCAGGGCGGCGATTTCACCGGCGAGCATGGCTTACCTTGTGGATCGTTTCACGTGCTATGAGCGATATCTGCCCCGGGCAGCTTGTTGTGAGC
>CAZYOC010000033.1:0-22541 GCA_964648415.1 uncultured bacterium
CTGTTAAAGCAGCCATTACGATGCGTTTTTACAGCGATGGAGTTTCGAAGATCCGGTGCAACGGAACACCAGTACGAGCGGGCTGTTCCATGAAGCGTAGAACCGATAAGGGGTTCAGGTATAATATAGCCGATTCCCAACGAGCGCTCAATGCAAACTCGCAATGATTATGGTAAATGGAAGCCGGTTCCGGCTCGATCAGCGTGCGCCATTGACTCCCGTTTGCCCGGCGACTATATTGGGCGCACCGGTGGACTACCTTCGTCCGACAAGCCTCGTAAACGTAAACTTTTGAAGAGGTTATTCAGCGAAAACGCGCAGCGAATTGCGACGGTCTTCCGGGGAGTGAGAAACGGAGCGATGAAGTCTATCGTCGCTCCTGAGTTTTTCACGAAAACACGTTTTCATCGTGCCACGTGAGGTGGCGATCAGGAAAGAGGAGTTTGGATCATGGCCAACACTCGCAAAAAGGTCATCATTATGGGAGCCGCCGGACGCGACTTCCACAATTTCAACGTGCTGTTCCGGGACAACGAAGAGTACGACGTGGTCGCGTTCACCGCGACTCAGATTCCCGACATCGAAGGCCGGAAGTACCCGTCGGAGCTGGCGGGCAAACTGTATCCCAACGGTATCCCGATTGAAGCCGAAGAGGATCTTGTCGAGCTGATCGACAAGCATGATGTGGATCAGGTGTATTTCTCCTACAGCGACGTGCCGCATACCCGTGTGATGCACAACGCCAGCCTGGTGAACGCCGCCGGCGCCGACTTCGTGCTCGCCGACGCCATCAAGACCATGATCCCCTCTACCAAGCCGGTGGTGTCCATCTGCGCCGTACGCACCGGTTGCGGCAAGAGCCAGACGACCCGCGCCGTGGAAGAAGTGCTGCAGGCCGCCGGCCTGAACGTCGTCGCCATTCGTCACCCCATGCCCTACGGTGACCTCGTCAAGCAGAAGGTCCAGCGGTTCGCCGAACTCGACGACCTGCAGAAGCACGAGTGCACCATTGAAGAGATGGAAGAGTACGAACCGCACATCGTGCGCGGCAACGTGATCTACGCGGGCGTGGACTACGAAGCCATCGTGCGTGAAGCGGAAAAGGAAGCCGACGTGATCGTGTGGGATGGCGGCAACAACGACACCCCGTTCTATAAAGCCGACCTGCAGATCGTCGTGGTCGACCCGCACCGTCCGGGGCACGAACGGAACTACCATCCGGGTGAAACCAACCTGATGCTGGCCGACATCATCGTGATCAACAAGATCGACACCGCCGACCTCGAGGACATCGAAGAGGTGCGCGAAAACATCGCTGAGCTGAATCCGAATGCGATGGTGATCGACTGCGCCAGCCCGATTTCGGTGGAAGACGCCAGCGTGATCCGTGACAAGAAGGTGCTGGTGGTGGAAGACGGTCCGACGCTGACTCACGGCGAGATGGCGTACGGCGCCGGTGTGGTGGCCGCGAGCAAGTTCGGCGCCGCCGACATCGTCGACCCGCGCCCGTGGGTCACCGGCCGCATCGCTGAAACCTTCGAACTCTACCCGGAAATCGGCGCCCTGCTGCCCGCCATGGGCTACGGCGACGAGCAGATGAAAGATCTGGAAAAGACCATCGCGGCCGTCGAATGCGACGCTGTCGTGATCGGCACCCCGATCGACCTTCGCCGGGTGATCAAGATCGACAAGCCGTCCGTGCGAGTCACCTACGACCTGCAGGAGATCGGCAAGCCCGACTTGAAAGACGCTCTGGCGGATTTCATTGCGAAAGCGAAGAAGTAATATGTGTGCACAAGGGGATCGCGTTGCCGTCGTTGCGCTCGGCGGCAACGCGATCAGCCCGCCTGACGGGCCCAGCGATATTCACGCCCAGTTCGCCCAGACACGCGCCAGCATGGACGCCATCGTCTCGCTGCTGAAACAGGGCGTACGGGTAGCGATCACTCACGGCAACGGTCCCCAGATCGGCAACGCCCTGCTGCGGCAGGAACTCGCACGGGGACGCGCGCCGGAACTGCCGCTCGGCGTACTGGTCGCCTCCACCGAAGGGTGGATGGGCTACATGATCGAGCAGTCCCTGATGAACCGTTTGAAGGCGGAAGGGATTCAGAAATCCGTAAGCTCCATCGTCACCCAGGTGCTGGTGGATAAACACGATCCTTCGCTGACGGATCCGACCAAGTTCATCGGCCAGACCTACCCGGAATACGAAGCGCATCGGCTGGCGCAACTGTTCGACTGGGTGGTCAAGCACGACGAGGGCCGGCAGGGCTGGCGACGCGTGGTCGGCTCCCCCATGCCGCTGGAAGTACTCAACAGCAACGCGATCCGTCACCTGATCGATCAGGACTGGGTGGTGATCTGCGGCGGTGGCGGCGGGATCCCCGTGTTCAGAACGGACAAAGGAGAGCTGGACGGCGTGGATGCGGTGATTGATAAAGACAGAGCCTCCGCCGTGCTCGGTACTGACATCGGAGCGCAGGACCTGTATATTCTCACCCAGGTGGACAAGGTCTACCTGAACTTTGGGCGTAAGGACCAGGTAGCGCTGGATTCCCTTACCGTGCAGCAGGCTCGTGAATACCTGGACATCGGCCATTTCCCCGCCGGGAGCATGGGTCCGAAGATTGAATCGGCGCTGTCGTTCCTGGAAAACGGCGGCGAACGCGTGGTGATTACGGATCTGCATCATGTGCTCGAAGCGATGCAGGGAAAAGCCGGCACGTCGTTACTGCCGTAACGCCCGCAACTCCTCAGGTGTTGAGTCTTTTACACCTGTATTATCGCTAAAGTTTTCGGGAACAGCTTTGTCTGGATTCATAACGACAAGCGATAGGATATTCCATGTCTACTTTTATTCTAACAAACAACAACAAAGCTTTATCAAGGTTTCATACAATTTTTAACCAATACCACGACAAGTGGACGATGCTCAAATGCCATTCAAATATTGTTTTATGCTTTTCTAGCAAGAATTATTCCAGTATTTCTGATCACATCCTTTTTGATAATAGTGATTTTATATATTGTTCTGGCACCATCTTTTATAAAAATAGAACAGGCGACGATGCACTTAATTTGATCTATAAGGAGTTCAATAATAACTACAATGATTTTAAAAATAGTATCATTGGTTATTATACTCTTGTTATTTACAAGAACAATTCTTTATATATATTTAATGATAAATACAATATACATGACACCTTTTATAATATCGATAATAATTATTTTATAATTGCCAATATGCTGCATTACATTGGTTGCGTTTTGAATAAGCGTACTGTTTTGATTCAACCATTGATAGAGCTTTGTCTTCAGAATGGGCTTTGTGGTAGATATACTTTATTCAAACATATATATCGTCTTATGGGATTTCAGTATTTTCAATATGATTCTAGATTGGTTCTTGGTGAACATGACTATATCAGACACTACAAGGATACAAAGGATTTTTCGATAACAACCTTTTCAGATTTAATATATGAACACATTATGGAGATTCATCGTATTTACAAGGACCATTTTGGCGACGATGTCGGTATTTTTATGACAGGTGGTACTGACTCGAAATTTGTCCTTTCTTCCCATCTTGCAGTAGGAAATCGTCCTACTTTACTGTATGGCATAGGCAATACACCGCTGACCAACACTCGGGAAGAAGACAAACACGCCGTTCTCAAATCTGGAGAGATATTTAATTTAGATACTCACTTGATGAATTGGAATAGCGAGATTTATGTACACAATGACACTTCTAAGCAATATCTTTATAAATATGGATTTCGATACATTAATTATTATGGTAACAACAATTTATTTAATATAATTAATAACAATGAATTACCCAATCTTAAAGCCCTTACAACTGGTTTCTTTGGTGAAACAATCAAACCACGCGAATGGCTAATACTAAAAGACAAACCATATGTTGCAGCAAAAGATATTTTATTGGACTACCATATTAATAAGGATGTAGATTGGAATAGCACTGATTTCTTGAAGAAATACTATTTTTACCAATTGGATATTCTTCGATATTTTAACAAAAGATACAATATTGTCAATAGCCTAAAACATATCTCAAAAGATGAATTTGAAGAACTACGTCAAATTTATAGTCGTGGCTTGGATAATAATGCAGAGAATATTTTTAATGTTGACTACAATACTATAAATACATTTTTGCAACCTTTTATTTATGATCTTTTAATGTCGATACCTTTGAAATATCGTTATAATAACCAGATCGCTACTCGTGTAATGAAGAAATTGGACCCTGATATATTTAGAGTGCCAATTTATTCACACACGCGAACGGCATATCGTGTAGGGAATCACATTTTCGATCCTACCCTGCTAAATTCACTTTATAGAAAGCGCTTTATTCGTTTTTCCCCAACTACACATAAAGTATATGCATCTATTCGTAAGCATTTGTATCGTCCCAAGCCCAAACAAACCACTGATAAATATGATGAGTTGGCACAACTATACAAAGAAGACTTTAATAATAATAATATCTTAAACAAGTATTTCTCTGTCGATAATTTTTATGGCTACCTTCCGGTATTATACAGACTTTACAGTTTTAACTGGGCACTACAGGAGATCGGTTTTTCCGACATTGAGGATGTCAGTTTCTAGAAGCAGTCTCCCATGGTATCTATCGCCACAAAGCCGTTTCCAGCAATCGATGCTTTGCTGCTACTTCCGAAAAGTATTTTAGATTTCACGGCATACAGTATCGCATTTTATAGCCATTCCCATTATTAATCCGTCATACGCTCAGAAGCAATTTGTTCCATCCTGCTGGGGTGAAAATACTTTGACTCAGTCTCCCCACAGGGACTACACCGACACTCTAGACCGCTGCCTCTCTGCCAAGGAAGATGACGGATTTAATTCGAGAATGACTATACCTCACCTTTACTGTTATCAACTTTTCATTTTTGCGTAGGGCAGTAATGTTAGCTGATATTGAGGTAAAGGAGAAGAATATTGCTGAAACATTTTAAAAACTTGTTTCATGACAGCATGATCTATGGACTTGCTGGCGTATTAAGCCAGATTATCAGCTTTTTTCTTCTTCCTCTTTATACCTATTATTTATCCACCCAAGATTTTGGTATTATTGCTTTGTTAACTGTTGTTGGTAGTTATATGTCCGTGTTTTCTCAGCTTGGTTTGATTCATACTTTGTTTCGCTTTTATTATATGGATGAATATGACAAAAATAAAGTGGTTGATTCTTGTTTAATTACAGTATCATCATTGACCATATTGATTTATTTTTTAGCTTACGTGTTTTCGGCCAATATATTGTCACTATTGGCTATAGAGCCAACACCTCAAAATATTAAACTGTTACATATAAAGGCATTATCTGTAAGCATTTTATCTATTAGCCTTGTTTTTATCAACATGATGCGCGCTGAACGTAAAGCTATTACTGTATCTATTCTTAGCACAACAAAACTTCTTATCATTATATCATTTAATATCCTTTTTGTAGTCATAATCGAGATGGGAGTCATTGGCATCCTTTACAGCGAACTCATTGGCGGTATTTTTTATTTGATTGCTTCATTAATCGTTTTGCGCAAAAATATCGGTTTTGATTTTCATTTTGCCACCTTAAAAGATATGTTGATTTACTCCGCCCCCTTGGTTCCTACATTTCTTTTAGCACAAACTCGTGAAGCTGCTTCAAAGTACTTTGTGAATAAACTTGTTAACATGTCCGAGTTGGGGCTTTATAGTGTCGGTGAACGATTTCAAATGCCGGCTAAAACAATTTACCAAGCTTTAAATAGTGGCTATAATGCTATCAAGTTTGAAGTTATGGCAAAGGACATGCGACGTGCTGACTTTTTCAGAGCCTCTTTTACCTATATTATGACCGTAATGCTGTACCTGTGGCTTGGTATATCTATCTGGAGCCCTGAGTTTATCATTGCGTTAGTGAATCCTGATTTCATTGAGTCGGTTAAATACGTTACACCCCTTACATTTTTGATTGTGTTGGAATGTGCTTTGCTTTTCATATCGTCAGGTGTTCAAGCTGGCCGCAATCAGTCACCGATGATCCTGTCAAGCGCCACCAGTGTAGTCGTGCTCGTTGGTTTTTCATTTTTGTTATTTCCATCCTTGGCAGTCATGGGAATTGTTTATGCTACCATATTGGCTCGTTTATCTTTAATTATTGTTGCCTATCCCTTTGCACAGAGAAGAATGTATGTAAAATATAATATATCAGCCATCATTATCTTAAACATTATTGCTTTCGGACTAATCAATATTTCACATTATTTTATTGGTAGTGCAATTATATCTAGACTCGCAATTAATATTTCTATATCTTTACTTTATCCTTTTATATCATATATTATACTAGGATTTTATCGGATAGAAAAAAATCAAATGAACCTGTTATGGTCACTAATTTTAAGAAAAATACGTATATTATTATTGCAGAATAGAAGAGGGTAGTTTTGTACGACTTTTGAAATATATTTATTCTAAGATCGATAATGATGTTTTAAGGGATCAGAAATTTTAGTTTTCTGGATTCACGGCTGTCCCAAACTACAGGACACCGCAAGCTCGCTCGTTGCGGTGCGGTGCGTTGCGTTGCGGTGCGCAGGAAAAACACTTAAGAGCGCTACTATGCATAAATCCTATGAAACCTGCATTTTGTGGATAACGAGCTCGCATCGTTTACAATGGACATTCCTTCGCCGCCCGGGTTTGCGCAACACACAAACCGATGGATACGCGTTTACTATAGCAATCTCCTTACACGAGCTGAAGAACGCAAGTCGTTATTATTTATATAGTGCCAGGGATTCACTCAAAAATGCCGACTCCCTGTCCAAACTGCGGGGGCCGCCTCACGCCTCACTGATAGCTTCTTTAGTCGCATGAGTCGCATGCGTATAAAAAATGCCAATTTCTGATTGACATTAAACCTATGTTGTTGTCTTATAGCGAGATGCGTTTCTTCGATCTATGAGGAAAACGGCAAAACCGAGTATATATGGTAGTTTTAAGTGTTGACTTCTCCACAACCTATGCTTACAATTGCCTTTAGTATGCAGCATATTTCGTGTTTTGGACGAAGCAGGTTTGTACGAGAATTTGGTTTTTTTTACCCACACCCCCTTAGTAAGGAGATTCCAATGAGTATAGGTGAGCACCTACTAATCTGGTTGAGTCGTCGTGTCGATTCACCAATGCGCTTAAGGGATATTGAGCTCGGTTCATCTGATGTTGAGTCGGAGGACTACAACAGGAAGTATGTCATTTCACAGTTTAATACTCACGTCAAAAACGGGGCTTTAGTCTCAGTTTATGGAAAGGATGTTTTAGAGATTGGCTGTGGGCATGGAGGACTATGCTATTTTTACAAAGCGGCAGGTGCTAAACGAGTCGTTGGTATTGATATTAACCAGGAAAATCTTCAATTTGCAAAAGAAATGAAAATACCAGAAGAAAAATATATCGACAAAAAATGCGATATAGAATTCTTAGTAGAAGATGGGACCAAAACAAGCTTCGATAACAATTTATTTGACATTATATTTTGTAATAGTACATTTGAACACTTTATGTATCCTGAAAAAATTTTAAAAGAAGCATATCGCCTTCTAAAAACTGATGGTATTCTTGTTGTAAATCCCTTTAGCTCTATTTATAGTAAATATGGATCTCACGTAAAATACGGCGTAACAATTCCTTGGTCAAACATCTTTTTTTCGGAAAAAACAATAATCAAAGCTTTGGTTAGTCTAGCAAAAGAAGATCCTTCATTAAAGAAAATATACCCCAATCTAAGTTCAAAAGCAAAGCGCTTGCGGGACATTAGACGACATGGAGATCTTAATGATATTACTTATAAGAAATTTAGATCTATGGCAACTAAAACAGGTTTTAAAATAAGCTATTTCAAGATACATTCGAGTGGATATATTGGAATAATAGCTAAAAAACTTCCACTTATAAAAAATAGCTTGCTTGTTGACATTCTTTCAATTAATGCAGTGGCAATTCTAAAAAAATAACCTGTCTGGGAGTATTTTATTGTAATTTGCGAAAGATGATAAAACGTCATTGCTTCCATGCTGTTCTCAAGGGTCATTTCGAAGCTTGGTTTCAGTGTGGAAAACTATTAAACTTATCTTTTAGCTCTGCCAGAAACCGCAATGCTTCCAGCGGTGTCATGTTGTCCAGGTCTGCTTCGCCGATGGCGTCCCGTATTGCCCGCTCTTCTTTCGTAAACAGTGTCAATTGCAAGGGATCATCTTCGGGCGGAACCGAACCGGATCTCGCGCCTTTCCCTCCTTTGTGCGGCAGGTTATTCGGCGTGATGTCGGACGCTTCCAGCGCGGCCAGCACATCTTTCGCCCGGTCGATCACCTTCTGCGGCAGGCCGGCCAGGCGCGCCACCTGGATCCCGTAGCTCGCCCCGCTGATCCCCGCCTGCACCTTCCGCAGGAAAATCACCCGGTCGCCCCATTCCTTCACCTGTACATGCAGGTTGAAGACACGTTCCAGGCGACGTTCCAGCTCCGTCAGCTCGTGGTAGTGAGTGGCGAACAGGGTTTTCGGTTTCGCGCCGCCGGGGTAGTCGTGGAGGTACTCGACGATGGACCACGCCAGCGAGAGGCCGTCAAATGTGGACGTGCCGCGTCCGATCTCATCGAGCAGGATCAGGCTGCGCCCGGTGGCGTTGTGCAGGATGTTGGCGGCTTCGTGCATCTCGACCAGGAAGGTGCTCTCGCCCGCCGCGAGGTTGTCCGACGCTCCCACTCTTGTGAAGATGCGATCGGTGATGGGGATTTCCGCCTGTTCCGCCGGGACGAACAACCCGGCCTGCGCCATCATCACGATCAGCCCGACCTGCCGAAGATAGGTGGATTTGCCGCCCATGTTCGGCCCGGTGACCAGCGCGATGGACCGTTTCTCGCTGTCGATGTCCAGATCGTTGGCAACGAACGAGTCCCCCACCGGCAGCAGGTTCTCGACCACCGGATGCCGGCTCTTCACCAGGAGCAGGCGGCTGTCCTCACGGATGGCGGGCCGGGTGTAGCGCTTCTCGACGGCCAGTTCTGCGGCGGCGGCCAGGAAATCCAGCATGGCCAGCACCCGGGCGTTGAACTGGATCTTCCCGGCGAATTGGGTGATCTCCACGCAGAGCTCGTCGAACAGCTCCCGTTCCAACGCCAGCAGCCGTTCCTCGGCGGTGAGGATCTTGTCCTCCCATTCCTTCAGGTCCGGCGTGATGTAGCGCTCGGCGTTGACCAGCGTCTGCTTGCGGATGTAGTGCTCCGGCACCTTGTCCAGGTTGGCCTTGGAGACCTCGATGTAGTAGCCGAAGACCTTGTTGTACTTGATGGCGAGGCTGTTGATGCCGGTCTCGTTGCGTTCCTGCTGCTGGCGCGACAGGATGTATTCCTTGCCTCCGCGAGCGACCTGACGGACCTCGTCGAGTTCCTCGTGGTATCCTTCCCGAATGGCGCCGCCCTTGGCCAGCATGGCGGGCGGATCGTCGGCCACCGAGCGCTTCAGCAGCTCCACCAGCTCATCGAGAGGATCGAGCGCCGCTGCGGCCTGGGTCAACGCATCGGCTTTGGCGAGCTCTTTCAGGATGCCGGTAATTCCGGGAATAGCGAGCAGCGTATCGCGCAACGCGGCCAGGTCGCGCGGGCCGGCGCGGTGCGCGGCGATGCGGGCGACGAGGCGCTCCAGGTCCGCCAGCTCGCGGAACCGTTCCCGCAGCCCCCGGCGCAGATCAGTAGCGTGAAACAGGTCCTCCACCGCGTCGTGCCGACGTTCGATGGACGCCTTATCCAGCAGGGGCCGCAGCAGGCCGGCGGTGAACTGCCGCCGTCCAAACGGGGTCACAGTCTTGTCGATATGATGAAGCAGCGTGCTGGAACGGTCGGAGCCCCACAACGGTTCGATCAGCTCCAGGTTGCGTCGTGTGGACGAGTCGAGCAGCATGACATCGTCCAGCGGCAGGCGTGACAGGCCCTTGATATGCTCCGGGTCGACCCGCAGGTTCTCGCGCACGTAATGCAGCACCGCTCCCGCCGCCCCGATCGCGGCGGTATCGTCTTCCACGCCGTAGCCCTTCAGGGACTGGACCTTGAAGTGGCCGGTCAGGGTGTCGCGGGCGAAGGAGGTCTCGAAGATCCAGGGCGGAAGCTGGGTCCGCATTGCGCCTTTCGGCAGCTTGTCGGCGAAGTCGTCGCGCTGATCGTCGGGCAGCACCACCTCGGCGGGATTGACCAGGTCGAGCAGGTCGCGGACCTCGGGAAACGCCACCGAGGCCGCAGTGAACTCGCCGGTGGTGGCGTCGCAAAAGGCGATGCCCGCCTCGTTGCCGTGTTTGACAACCCCCGCCAGGAACTGGTTCTTGCCGGCGTCGAGAACCTGCTGGGAGAAGTTGGTGCCGGCGGTGACGATCTGCACGATGTCGCGCCGGACCAGGCCCTTCGCCTTCTTGGGATCCTCCACCTGTTCGACGACCACAACACGATACCCGGCGCGGGTCATCTTGGCGAGGTAGGATTCGAGCTGGTGATGCGGGAACCCCGCGAGCGGAGTGTCGGCCGCTTCGCCCTTGCCGTGGGCGCGACGAGTCAGCGTGATGCCGAGAACCTTGTGCGCGGTTTTCGCGTCCTCGTGGAACATCTCGAAGAAGTCCCCCATCCGGAAGAAGATGACATCCTCCGGATACTGCTGCTTGATCTTGCGGTATTGCTGCATCATGGGGGTCGCCACGAGAAGAGGTCCTCCGGGTTTTTGGGCGGTTGTTGTTTGCCTGATGCGATTAAGAGCTGTCTCATTCCGGTCTAAACCCTCATTGCAGAAGCAACAACGCTGTCATTCCTGCAAAAATCTGTTGTATAGCCCACAACGCTGTCATTCCTGCGTAGGCAGGAATCCAGACATATTCATAGACTACAACATGTTAACTACGAAACCCAACGCTCATAAACAACTCTGTCGCCGGATCGCCAACTCGTTGTATTCTGGCGCCTTGCCTGGATTCCCGCCTTCGCGGGAATGAGAGTGGGTTTGATTCTGCGACAGTCTGCTGCGCGTGAATGAGAGTGTTTCCAGTTTTGATAAGTCGCCGGGCAGGAATGTCACGCACCCCGCGTTTGGATCAAGTCGGTCACCAGCAGCCATGAATCCCTACTTCAACCCCAGATGCCGTTCCAGGCTGTTGTAGTAAGCGTCCTGAATGTCCTCCAGGAGCACACGGAACACCTGGCGGAAGCCGATGCCCACACCGCCGGTAGTGCCCAGCCATTCCGCCGGCACATCCAGGCTCTCAGCCAGCTCCTCGAACTCGTCGAGCTTTTCGCAGTCCACCACGACCACCGCACGGCTGGGGCCTTCCCCGAACAGCTTCAACGGCGTCACCTCTTCCATCTCCAGCAGCGCCCCGCGCGAGTTCTCCCGGTCCGCCACCGCCATCTCGCACAGAGCCGTCACCAGCCCGCCCTCCGAAATGTCGTGCGCCGCCAGGACGTAGCCCTTTGCGATGCCCTGGATCAGCAGCTCCTGCACGCGCTTCTCGAGCTGCAAGTCCAACGGCGGCAATTCGCCGCGCGGGCCGCCCTGCTGCATCACCTGCCATTCGCTGCCCGCCCAGGAGACGTCCTCCGAACCGATCACATAGATCGCCTGGTGGTCTTCCGGGAAAGCCATGCCCACAGTCTTCGCAACGTCTTCCGCCAATCCGACGATGCCGATGGTCGGCGTGGCGAAAATGGAACCGGCCGGGTTCTCGTTGTAAAAGGAGACGTTCCCGCCGGTCACCGGGGTCTCCAGCACACGGCAGGCTTCACCCATGCCCGCCACTGCTTCCACGAACTGCCAGTACATTTCCGGCTTGTAGGGGTTGCCGAAGTTGAGGCAGTTGGTGACCCCCAGGGGCCGCGCTCCGGTGCAGGCCACGTTGCGCGCCGCTTCCGCCACCGCCATCGACGCGCCCTTACGTGGATCGAGATACACGTAGCGCGGGTTGCAGTCGGTGCTCATGCCGAGCGCCTTCTTCGTTCCGGGTACACGCACCACCGCAGCGTCACCGCCGCCCGGCAGCACACGGCTGTTGCCGCGCACCATGTGGTCGTATTGACGGTAGACCCAGCGTTTTGACGTGATATTGGGGCGCGCCAGCAGATCCAGCGCGGTCTTCTCGAAATTCTCCGGCTCCTGCAGGTTACCGATCTCTTTCAGTTTGTCGAGATACGCCGGACGCCTGGTCTCGCGTTCGTACACCGGCGCACCGCCGCCCAGCGCCAACGGCGACGCGGGCATGTCCGCCACCAGGATCCCGTCCTGGCTCACCCGCAGCCGTCCCGTGTCGGTCACCTGTCCGACTTCCACCGCTTCCAGATCCCACTTACGGAAGACCTTGAAGACCTCCTCCTCGCGTCCCCGCTGCGCGACCAGCAGCATCCGCTCCTGCGATTCGGACAGCATGATCTCGTAGGGCGTCATGCCCTCTTCGCGGCGGGGCGCCTTGTCCAGGTCCAGGTCGATACCGGCGCCGGTTTTGGCCGCCATCTCCGCCGAGGAGCAGGTCAGCCCGGCCGCGCCCATGTCCTGGATGCCCACCACCGCGTCGCTGTCCGCCAGCTCCAGCGTGGCCTCAAGAAGCAGCTTCTCCGCGAAGGGATCGCCCACCTGCACGTTGCTCTTGCGGCTCTCGGACTCGTCGGACAGCTCTTCGGAGGCGAACGTGGCGCCGTGGATACCGTCACGCCCGGTCCTCGATCCCACGTAAATCACCGGGTTGCCCGCGCCGGAAGCGGTGGCTTTCATCACCTTGTCGTGCTCGACCAGCCCGACCGCCATGGCGTTGACCAGCGGGTTGCCCTTGTATTCGTTCTCGAAGACGACCTCGCCGGCGACCGTGGGCACGCCGAAGCAGTTGCCGTAGTCGGCGATGCCGCGCACCACGCCGTCCACCAGGTAGCGCACCCGGCTGTCCTCCGGCGGGCCGAAGTGCAGGCTGTTGAGTGCGGCGATGGGACGCGCGCCCATGGTGAACACGTCACGCAGGATGCCGCCGACGCCCGTCGCCGCGCCCTGATAAGGCTCCACCGCGGAGGGGTGGTTGTGGCTCTCGATTTTGAACGCCACCGCCAGGTTGTCGCCGATGTCTACCAGGCCGGCGTTCTCCTCACCCGCGCCCACCAGCAGCCGTCCTCCGCTGCGAGGCAATGTCTTCAACTGCAGGATGGAGTTCTTGTAGCTGGCATGCTCGGACCACATCACGGAGAAAATACCCAGCTCGGTATAGGTCGGGGTTCGGCCCAACAAGTCCAGGATGCGGGCGTACTCTTCGTCGTTGAGTTGATGCGCCTCGGCCAGCTGCGGGGTGATCTCGGGATCACCGGGAAACGCACGGGGAGTGTCGGTCGCCATGGGGGATAGATCCTGTAAGGTTCAACGGTTGCTGTTGTGTTGAGAGCTCAGGCCGAATATACAACATGGGGCGCGTCGAGGAAATTGCTTTGGCCCGGGCGGCTTGGTGTGAATCGTTCAAATCCTAGTGCCATGAACGAACTGCCTGCCCCTTACACTCACAACTGGTCGCTGCCCGGGTTTATACTATCACGATAACTGTGGTCGTGTCGGATCATTAGCGTCGTTTGCGGAGATCCGACACACCTCCCTCATCAGCGCCCGATTCCTGTCAAGTCGCCAGCGCAAACAGACGCGCTTCACGACTTGACAGAACTCCAACAGTAGGCTTTGACCCGGGCGGCGATCAAACTTCGGTACATGCAGAACCAACAATGTTCATTGCTGAAAACACCAAGACTTTACCCCTCTCGCAACAAGCCGCCCGGGGCAAATCCGAAAACTAAATCACCCGATACGCCTTCAGGTGGGTATAGAGATCCAGGATCACGGTCTGCACGATGGCGTACACCGGCACCGCGATGAACATCCCGAGCGCCCCGGCCAGCTTCCCGCCGACGAGCACCGCCAGCAGCACCGCCACCGGGTGGACATTGGTCGAACGTGAAATCACCACCGGTTTGAGAACCGCATTGTCAATCACCTGGATCGTCGCATTGATCGCGGTCGCCCAGAAGAGACCCACCCATACCGGGCTATAGGTAAGCGCCGCCACAGTCAACACCGGGATGTAGGTCAACATGGGACCGAAGAACTGGATCATATTGAGCAGGCCTGCGATCACCGCCAGCACGAGGGCGAACTTCAGTCCCATGATCTCGAATCCAATCCAGGACAGCACGCTGACAATCAGCGACTCAATAAAGATACCTCGCAGATAATTGCCCATCGTTTTGTCGACTTTGTGCGCCAACGACAGGGCCATCTCGAAATAACGGTTCGGCACGCGCGCGATCACGTTTTTTGTAAACGTGTCGCCATCCCGCAGCATGAAGAAGGTCACAAACGGCACGACGATCGCCATGGCGAGGAAATTGAATGTTCCAGACAGAATACTGCCCGAGGTTTCCAACACGCTGCTCATATACCCGCGGAGTTGGTTGAGTACTTCTGCCGTGGGGCCTTCCTGTTTCCAGAGTTCCGGGTCGAGACCGATCATTCCGGAGAGCCCCTGATACTTGGAATCAAGCCAGACACGGAGTTTGCCAACGAGATTGCTGATGTCGATCTGCTGAAGGTTGAGCGCTAATCCTCTGATTTCTTCGATGAGGACGGGAATGAGAAAGGTCATGGCGAGAACCAGCAAGCCGGTAATGCCGACAAAGATGATGAATAACGAAACCGTACGCGGGATGTATTGTCGCTCCAGAATGACCATGATGGGGCGTAAAATATAAGTCAGGAATACCGAAATGATGACGGCGGCCAGAATGTCGCTGACCTGATCATACATGATAAACAGGAGATAGAGTACCAGCAGGCTGAAGGCCAGCAACAGCAGTCTTCGCCAGAGCGGACGGACAAGAGGTTGTGCCGAAGTCGTCATTCTCCGTTTACCCCTCCTTGATCTCGAGCTTCTCGAGAAGCTGGTTGGCTTCACGCAACCGTGCGGCGATGTTCCGCGCCAGACGTTCCAGCAACACCACGCCGAGCTTCGGCCGAGTGTGCATCAGGGCGAGGAGCTGGGGACGGAATAGACCGATCAGTCGTGTGGGGCCTTGCGCAATGGCCGAAGCGGAGCGGGGTTGCTCCTCCTCCACCAGGGACAATTCACCGAAGAAGTCACCGGATTCAAGCGAGGCGTACTGTACCTCTTCCCCGTCTTGTTCGCTGACCACGCGCACGGCGCCATCCACGATGACGTACATCCCCAGCCCGGGCGTCCCCTCGTAGAAGATCACCTCGTCCGTCTCGTAGTGGCGCTCGTGGAACAGCGCCTCCAGCTCCCGCCAGTCGTTGCGGCCCAGGTTCTGGAAGAACGGGGTGTTTTCCAGAATCCGGCGGGCGTTTTTTTTGCTTTTCTTTTCGTTCTCCTCGAGTGGTTTCCACTCGGGATGAGTCCCGGTATTGGTTGTTTCGTCGTTCACGGCCTCCCCCAGCGTCTATTCCCAGCGGACCAGCCCCAGGTCCAGCGGGCTGTTCAAGTCCTCATGATAGGGTAATACCCGGATCGAGAACCCATGGTTCCCGGATGTGTTGCATGGGATATCCCCGACGAACAACGCTTGCCCGCCTTCCACATCATGGTAGTACTTCAGGTCCATGCCCGCGCCTTCAGCGAGCTCACGATCCCCTCGAAGCGACCCCAGGAACACCTGCACCCGGACATCGCTGTGACGCAGCTTGCCCAGGTTGACCGTCGCCCGGATCGGCAGGCTGTTACCCACGGTCAGGTTCTTGATGTATTCCGTTTCCACACTCTCCACCCGGACGTCCTTCCACGCATCACGCACCTTCTGCTCCCACTTGATCAACTCTTTAGTGCGTTTGTATTCCTCTTCCTTCAACCGCTCGGCGCGTTCATGGCAGGGCAGATACCCCTTGGAAGTGTAGTTGAACACCATGTTGGAGGTGATGTATTCCGGGCAGACCACCTCCATCATCTTGAGGCTCTTCTTTACCCAGCCACGCGGCACCCCGGCGCGATCACGTTCATAGAACAGAGGTATCACTTCCTGTTCCAGCAGATCGTACAGCGCCTGCGACTCCACCTCGTCCTGGTAGGTTGCCATGTCCACTTCCTGGAACACGCTGCCCTCGTACTTCTCGCCGGCGCCGATGGCCCAGCCGATCTCCGGCGTGAAGATGTCAGCCCACCAGCCGTCGAGGGTGCTCACGTGCATCACACCGTTGACCGCCGCCTTCATACCGCTGGTGCCGGAAGCTTCTTTCGGCGGGCGCGGGGTGTTCAGCCAGATGTCGCATCCCTGCACCATCTTCCGCGCCACATTTATGTCGTAATCCTCGAGGAACACGATCTTGTTGCGGATATCTTCCTCGCGAGCGAAATGGATAATGTCACGAATGACCGATTTGCCCGGGTTGTCCTGCGGGTGCGCCTTGCCGGCGAAGATCAACTGCACCGGCATGTTCGGGTTGTTCAGGATACGCTTCAGCCGCTCGATGTCGTGCAGCAAGAGGCTGCCGCGTTTGTACGTGGCAAAGCGTCGTGCGAAGCCGATGGTCAGCGTCTGAATGTCCAGCACATCCTTGGCGCGCTCCACCAGGTGCTTCGGCTCTTCGCGTTGTTCCAATTGGTCCGCCAGGCGGTCCCGGGCGAACTCGACGAGTTGAGCGCGTTGCCGCTCACGGATCCGCCAGAATTCCTCGGTGGAGATCTGCTGCACCCGTTTCCACATCGTCTTGTTGGTGGGATCTTCCTCCCACTTGGACCCGAGGTAACGGTCCAGCAGCATGCTGATGTCGCGCGCGATCCAGCTCCGGGCGTGAATGGCGTTGCGGATCGGAAAAATCGGCGCTTCATACGTGGGAAACTTCGGCCAGAGATAATGCCACATTTCCTGGCTCACCTTGGCGTGAAGGTCGCTGACGCCGTTGATATAGGCCGATAACCGGATCGCCAGGATCGCCATGTTGAAGGTAGTTTCCTTCTCAGCGGTTCCGACGCCCCCCAGTTCAAAGAAACGTTCCTTGTTCAACCCCAGCCTGGGCCAGTAATCGCTGAAGTATTTCTCGATATGATCCAGGCCGAAGCGGTCGATGCCGGCGGGAACCGGGGTATGTGTGGTGAACACGTTGGCGGCGCGCGCCGCCTCCTTCGCCTCCTCGAAGCTGAGATGATTCGTTTCCATCAGCTTACGGATGCGCTCCAACGCCATAAACGCGCTGTGGCCCTCGTTCATGTGATAGATCGTGCCCTCGATGCCCAGCAGCTCCAGCGCACGAATGCCGCCGATGCCCAGTACGATTTCCTGCTTGATCCGGGTTTCCGCATCGCCGCCGTAGAGGTTCTCGGTGATGCCGCGATCCTCGGAATGGTTAGCGACCACATTGGTGTCCAGCAGGTACAAATCCACCCGTCCCACCTTCGCCAGCCAGATATGGACTTTGACGTCACGCGGGCCGATCCGCAGATCGAATTCCACCGGCTTGTCGTCCTTGTCACGCAGCAGCTTGACCGGCGTATGGAACAGGTCGGTCTCGGGGTACTTCTCGCCCTGCCACCCGTCGGCATTGAGGTACTGGGTAAAGTAGCCCTTCTGGTACATGAGACCCACCCCCACCAGCGGCACTCCCAGGTCGCTGATGGCCTTCAGGTAGTCACCGGCCAGGATGCCCAGGCCGCCCGAGTACACCGGGATACTCTCATGCAGACCAAACTCCGCCGAGAAGTAGATGATCCGCAGGTTCTTGTGGTTGTTGTAGGTATTTTTGTACCAGGTCTTGTCACTCTTGTACACCTCGAAGTCGAGCCAGACACGTTCCAGGTGGCTGAGAAACCCCTCATCATGGGAGGCTTCCTCCAAACGATCCTGGCTGATGCGGGCGATCAGCTTCACCGGATTCTGACCGACCTCGCGGTACAGATCCTGGTCGAGCCGCCGAAACAGGTCCGCCGCTTCATGATTCCACGTCCAGTGCAGATTGTAGATGATGTCGCGGAGACGTTCCAGGTTGCCGGGCAATTGCGGCGTGACATGAAAGGTGTGGGCAGGGCGCATGGCATGGTCCCGTGTTGCTACTTGTTTACCAGAATATGGAAAAGGACGACCCGATGATTATCCTCATCCAGCGTGAAGCTCTTCCACATCCAGCGTGAAGCTCTTCCCCATCCAGCGTGAAGCTCTTCCACATCCAGTGTGAAGCTCTTCCACATCCAGTGTGAAGCTCTTCCTCATCCAGCGTGAAGCTCTTCCACATCCAGTGTGAAGCTCTTCCTCATCCAGCGTGAAGCTCTTCCACATCCAGTGTGAAGCTCTTCCACATCCAGTGTGAAGCTCTTCCACACAATGTCATTCCTGCGAAAGCAGGAATCCATAGTGGAAAGGAGGAACATCGGAAAAACACATTAGAAGCTAGTTCCCGGTCAGGCGTCCGTCAAGCAGTTGCACGAAAAAAGGTCCGTGCCTCGTGAGGCCCGGACCCTGTCGCTTGCGTCCTGACACCTTGAATATCAAGGTGCTGCTTATACCGGCGCCTCAGTCGTCAACACAGCTTCAATGCGCTCCAGCGCCCAGTCGATCTCATCCTTCTTGATCACCAGCGGCGGAGCGAAGCGGATCACGCTTTCATGGGTCTCCTTCGCCAGGATGCCCTTCTCCTTCAACTTCTCACAGAAGGGACGCGCCACGCCGCTCTCTTTCTTGATCTCGACGCCGATCAGCAAGCCTCGCGCACGGATTTCCTTCACATGCGGTGAGTTGATGGCTTCCAGCTTCGAGACGAAGTATTCGCCCAGTTCCGCCGCACGTTCATGCAGCTTCTCCTCGAGGAGAATCTTCAGCGCCTCTACCGCGACCGCCGCGCCGAGCGGGTTGCCGCCGTACGTGCTGCCGTGAATGCCCGGCGTCCACACGTCCATCACGTTGTTGTTCGCCGTCACCACGCTCACCGGCATGAAACCGCCGCTGATCGCCTTGGCCAGCATGTACACATCCGGCTTGACGCCTTCCCATTCCATGGCGAACATCTTGCCGGTCCGGCCCAGGCCGGTCTGGATCTCGTCGGCCATGAACAGGATTTTCTTTTCCTTGCAGATGTCCGCGAGCTGCTTCATGTAGCCTTCCGGCGGGATCAGGATGCCGCCCTCGGCCTGGATCGGCTCGATGAGGATGGCTACGGTGTTGTCCGTAACCGCCGCCTTGAAGGCCTCGATGTCGCCGTAGTCCACGTTGACAAAACCCGGTGTGAAGGGGCCGAAGTTCTTCTTGTAGTCGTCGTCTGAGGAGAAGCCCACGATGGTCGTGGTGCGGCCATGGAAGTTGCCGTTGAAGGTGATGATCTCAGCCTTGCCTTCTTCCACGCCCTTCTTCTCGTAGCCCCACTTACGGGCCATCTTCAGGGCCGATTCCACCGCTTCCGCGCCGGTGTTCATCGGCAGCACCTTGTCGTGGCCGGTGACCTCGCTGACCAGCTTGAGGAATTCGCCGAGCCGGGTATTGTAGAACGCTCGGCTGGTGAGGGTAACGCCGGATTCGAGCTGCTGGCGGGCGGCCTCCATAATGCGCGGATGGCCGTAGCCCTGGTTCAGCGCGCTGTAGGCCGCCAGGCAGTCCATGTAGGAGTTGCCTTCGGGATCCCATACCCAGACTCCCTCGCCGCGCGCGATCACGATGGGGAGCGGATGATAGTTGTGAGCGCCGTAACTGGCTTCCATATCCATGCATTGCTTCGAGCCGAGAGGGGCCATGGTTTCCTCCTTGCTATCTATACTGAAGGTCATTGTCCGGGACCCTCGGAACCGCTTCTCCTGAAAAAAGCCTCAACGAAAGGCTTTCGTTGAGGCTTTGGCCGCGGGGCAGACGAGACTCGAACTCGCGACCTCCGGCGTGACAGGCCGGCACTCTAACCAAACTGAGCTACTGCCCCGTAAAACCAAGTATCTTGCACTTCCGTCAAGCGAGCCATAAGGTATCTTCTTCGCTCTGGCGGCGCAAGCCCCAGAAGCGCCCTGTCTCCGCTCTCCAATCCGGGGCGCCGCTACACCCGCAAAGGCCTTTCCAACGTGACATCCAGAGCTTCACGCACCGTCTTGCAGAGAGTGCGAGGCAGGAATGGTTTGCGCAACACCTTTTTGAAGTGACGGATACCGCTGTTGACGATGCGTTTTTCGAAATCATCGGCATAGCCGGTCATCAGCACAACTCTGAGCTCAGAGCAAAGCTCTGTTGCCCGTCGAGCGGTCTCCACCCCATCCATTTCCGGCATGACCATGTCCGTCAGAAGAAGAGCCGGCTTGCATTCATTCTGCTTCAGCAGCGCCAGTGCGTCCAACCCGTCCTTCGCTTCCGCCACTGAATAACCGTAGCGAGTCAGGGTCTTGGTAATCATGGTCCGTACCGCTTGCTCGTCTTCCACCACCAGGATGGTTTCATCACCGGAAGGGGTTTCCTCAAGTCCGACATCGCTTTGTGATTTCACGCTGTCCTCGCCGGCGCGCGGCAGGTAGACAATGAACTCGGTCCCCTTCCCCGGCAGTGAAGTCACCTCGAGATCTCCTTTGCTTTGCCGAACAATGCCAAACACCGTGGCCAATCCCAGGCCGGTCCCCTTCCCTTCCTCCTTGGTGGAGAAGAAAGGATCGAAAATCCGTTCCCGAATCTCGTCAGCGATGCCGATCCCGGTGTCTTGTACAGAAAGGGCGACATAATCACCGGGCGCCAGATCCAGGGATACCTTTTCCGGCGGGAGTGTCCGGTTCTGTAAACGGATGATCAATTTGCCCCCGTTAGCCATTGCATCCCGAGCATTGACAACCAGATTGACAATGACCTGCTCGATCTGTGCCGGATCCGCCAGAACAGACCAAAGATCCTGGCCGATCTGGAGCTTCATGTCAATGTCTTCCCCGATAATTCTTCGCAGCATCCGTTCCAGGTTGGAGACCGTATCTTCCAGGCGCATCACTTTGGGTTGCAAGGCCTGACGTCGGCTGAAAGCAAGTAGCTGCCGGATAAGATCGGCCGCTCGCATGGACGTTTCCAGTACTTCGTCCAGATTCTTGCGAATCGGGTTGTCTTCGGGAGTACGCAACGAGGCCACCTCCGCCGCTCCAATAATGGCGGTGAGCAGATTGTTGAAATCATGAGCGACTCCACCCGCCAGACGGCCTACGGCTTCCATCCGCTGAGATCGCTCGAGTTGACGGTTCAAATCCTGACGGCGTGCTTCCGATTCACGGAAATGGAGGATCTTCTCCTGCAACTCATTACGCGCCTGGGCCAACTCCTTGTTGCGACGGTGTATGCTCTCCTCGAGGGCGACTTTCGTCTGCTCCAGGTCAGCCTTGATCCGATCATGTTCCTGGATTTCCTGCGCCAGTTTCGCATTGGCCGTCTCCAGATCGCGCTGCTTCAGAAAAGCGTTCTGACGTGCCCGGTTGATCACATGCATCACCAACCACGCCATCAAGATGGTAGGGACCAAATAGTACTGCATCGCATAAAGCTCGACAGGATTCGCCCTCGCCAGGGTGGCCGTCACCCCGAATGCCGTCAAACCCGCTGCCACGTTAAAAAGAAATTGAAACGTTCGCTGGTGGACCAGAGCGGCAAAAAAGAAAAGCATCAAAACCAGCGTCCCATAGTGGGAGTCTTGGCTGCTTTCGATACCGGCGACGATTCCGGCCCAAACAATCGTACAGAAAACCACCACCAACGGAAATAAACGCAGAAAGCGACCAGGAACAGCTTGAGGGGTATAACGCATCCACAAAGATACACCAAACCCCGTTAGAAGAAGGCCGAGCATCAAGGTGTCAAGGGTCAGAAAATAAGCGAACAGGCCTTTAGAGGCGTAGATATCCGCCAACCCAATGTCGGTGATGACAACCATGACCAGTACGATCAGGAGAATCCCGCTGACAAAGGGCAGGCGGGTCAGGTTTTCCTTCTGCATTTGCAGCCGGAACGCACGTTTTTCCTCTGTGGTCAGAGGTCTGCCTGCTTGCCTCCTGCGGAAGAGCAGGGTTTTCAGCGGGTGAGCGTTGAGCATGGGGAGATACCTCAATATTTTCTATTACACCATCCGAAACGAACTCATCTCTCGCGCACTGGTGGTAATATACGCTAATAAGAATTTAATATGCAAGTGGTCATGGCAGGATTCCCTCCTCCTACACACTCTTTATCTTACAAAATAACAACCTTTTTCGTTATTTAAATATTTTCTACCACGCAACTACTCCACCCAATGAGTGGACCGTGTCTGATGGACTATGCGAAGAAGCGACAGAGTAAGTCCGGATATTCCGTAAAACAGGTGGCATGGTCCGGTTTTCTGTGCGCTTGAGGGCGGTCTGAAATCATATAGGGTTTCTTCCAGGGAATCGGACATACATAATTCTCTAAATCGCTGTTTATTCTGGATTCACGGCTGTCCCAAACTACGGGACACCGCAAGCTTCACTT
>CAZYOC010000034.1:0-22193 GCA_964648415.1 uncultured bacterium
AGATTCAAGGAAAACCCCGAACAGGATACTAGGATAGAAGGATGGCAAGGATAACTACTAAATTAAAAATTCAGATCAACAATAAATTAATACTGGGAAACTCATTATCTATCTTTTATTACTAATCTTTTATCCTTGATATCCTTCTGTCCTATCATCCTGTTAAGCTTGTTGATACAAAGAACCGAAAGTTAGCCATTATGCTTGACTCTTTATTGATCCGTGTCTACAGTTTCAGCTTCGCCTGCTTACGCGCGTGTTGGAAGAGATTCAAGGAAAACCCCGAACAGGATACTAGGATAGAAGGATGGCAAGGATAACTACTAAATTAAAAATTCAGATCAACAATAAATTAATACTGGGAAACTCATTATCTATCTTTTATTACTAATCTTTTATCCTTGATATCCTTCTGTCCTATCATCCTGTTAAGCTTGTTGATACAAAGAACCGAAAGTTAGCCATTATGCTTGACTCTTTATTGATCCGTGTCTACAGTTTCAGCTTCGCCTGCTTACGCGCGTGTTGGAAGAGATTCAAGGAAAACCCCGAACAGGATACTAGGATAGAAGGATGGCAAGGATAACTACTAAATTAAAAATTCAGATCAACAATAAATTAATACTGGGAAACTCATTATCTATCTTTTATTACTAATCTTTTATCCTTGATATCCTTCTGTCCTATCATCCTGTTAAGCTTGTTGATACAAAGAACCGAAAGTTAGCCATTATGCTTGACTCTTTATTGATCCGTGTCTACAGTTTCAGCTTTGCCGAGACCGGGCCGTTGCCGGATGTCACGGGCCACGGTGGCGGGTACGTTTTCGACTGCCGTGGCTTGAAGAACCCGGGCCGCCTGCCGGATTTTGCCGACAAGCACGGCCGCGCGCCCGACTGCCGTCTCTGGCTGGACCAGTCCCCGGAAGTCCCGGTCTTCCTCAACCACGTACTGCCCCTGGTGCGCCAGATGGCGGAGAAATACGCCGGGCGCGGCTTCACCGATATGCAGGTCGCCTGCGGCTGCACCGGCGGCCGCCACCGGAGCGTTTACACCACTGAACGAGTGGCGGAAGCGTTGCGAGAGGATGGCTATCCTGTACGCGTCATCCACTGGCAGATGGAACAGGAGGAGCCGGAGCAATTCCAGCGGCGGCGCGCCATGGTCTTTGCCGCAGGCAAAGGAACACGCCTTGCGCCGCTGACCGACACTACGCCCAAAGCCCTGATCAAGGCAGACGGGAAAACCATGCTGGCCTGGACCATCGGTTCGATCCAGAACGCCGGGTTCGACGAGATCACCGTCAACACTCATCACCACTTCGACCAGTTGAACCGAACGCTGGACAAGATCGCCCGCCAGCACCCGGAAACGCTCTTTCATGTCAGCCGTGAGCCTACCCTTCTGGGGACCGGCGGCGGTTTGAAACGCGCGGGGCGTTTCCTGCACGGCCCCTCACCCGTCCTCGTGCATAACGTGGACATCTGGTCGGAGTTCAATCTCAACGAGTTGCACCAATCCCACATGGCGACCGACCTAGCGACACTGGCGGTCCAGCAGCGCAAATCCTCACGGCAGTTGCTGGTAGACGACACGGGAAAAGTCTGCGGACGTTCGATCCACGGCGACGCCGAAAGGGTCGCGGAACCGGAAGGTGAACTGACCGACTACGGCTACAGCGGCGTCATGGTCATCAATCCCGCTCTGCTGGAGATGAACCCGGCGCTGTTCGGCGACTCCCTCATAGACACCCTGCTGGAACGGATCTCCGCCGGCTACAATGTGCGTACGAAACCCATGGCCGGCGCCTGGTTCGACATGGGAACCGAGGAGAAACTGGCGAGGCTGGAACGGTATCTCGGTTGATCCGGACGATTCAGGATAGTGTGTGGCAGGGCTCAAAGAACAGGAACCGTATTCCAAGTGCGCACCTGCGATTATTGGCATTCGCTTCGTCATCCGCTTGCTATTTAGGAAATTGTCCGCTATTATAAACAGATAGCTCTGTTTTCTAGCCTTTATTATTGGAGGTTCTCATGGTACGCACGCCAGCTCTTGTATTGTGCCTGTTATTACTGCTGACTCCTTCCCTGGTGTCTGCTCAATTCGTTTTCCATAGCATCGAAGAGGCGGGCTACATCCCATGGGGGTTGTGTACGGCTGACTTCGACACCGATGGCGACATCGACATCTGCATGGCGCTCTATCATGGCGATGTACTGGTCTACGAGCAAACCGCCCCGGACCAGTTCACGACTCACACGATCGGGACTGAAAGCGGCTGCGATGTCACTGTCTATGCGGCGGATATCGACAACGACGCCGACATGGATATCGTGGGGACCACCGGAGGCACAAGCACCCTGGTGTGGTGGGAAAACACGGGAGACATGGTGTTCGTATTATATGAGATCACCGAGGATGTGAGTCAGCTATTACAGATCGTGGTTGCGGATCTCGACGGGGACGGTGATACGGATTTGGGCTTGCCGCAACATGAGCCATCAGGAGACAGGCTTCTGCTTAATGATGGCATGGCTGAATTCACGCCGATTTTTCTGGATACTTTGATGGGAACGTGGGGAATGGAAGCAGCCGACCTTGATAACGATTCAGATCAAGACCTGATTGCAAGCTCCTATGGCACAGGAACGGTATATTGGTATGAACAGACCGGATTTCATGAATACGAGCCGCACGTGATCGGTTTTGGCGTTGAGCATGCCGTCGATCTTGCCGTAGCCGATCTCAACAATGACGGCAAGAATGACATTGTTGTCGGTGGGTACGAACACGGCAGCCCTGTAGTGC
Source organism: uncultured bacterium (assembly GCA_964648415.1). Classification (GTDB taxonomy): domain Bacteria; phylum Electryoneota; class Electryoneia; order Electryoneales; family Electryoneaceae. Next base: position 2,812 of record CAZYOC010000034.1, read on the forward strand.
GCCTCATAAACAACGGAGACATGACCTTCACACGCCACGTATTTCAAGATATTCAAGGCATTTCCCACCTCGAGCTGGCAGACCTCAATAATGACGGCTACATCGACATCGCGCTGTCTATCAGTTCTTTGGGCGCCTCCTATTACCTTTTGAATGGCGGCAACAACGAGTTTTACACGTTTGAAATCAGTGACAACGGCGGCTCACTGGCGATGGAAGCGGTGGACATGGATGAGGATGGCGACCTCGACCTGGTTCAGGGACGGTATGAAGGTTTGTGCTGGTGGGAGAACACGATCGAGCCCGCTCCCGCGCCGGGCACGTTCCAAGCGTTTGCACCGCAGGACGACGCCACGTTGACCGTCGATGACATCTCGCCGCTCACCTTCGACTGGATCGATTCAGAACCTCAAAACGCCTGGGATATCGTCCGCTACCGTGTTGAGCTGACGCTTCTGTTGGGCGATGAAGAGTTCACCCTTGTCGAGGACGGGCTGGAAACCACCTTTTTCACCTTAAACATTCCGGCGTGGATCCATCGTGCAGAATGGAACCACACTATCCAGTGCGAGTGGAACGTCGCCGCGTACACCACCGGTGGCGAAACCTCATGCACCGACGGCCCCTTCTCGTTTAGCATTCTGCCTACCCTGGATGTGGCAGGCGATCCGGAAACGCTGCCGGAATCGTTCACCCTGCATCCGGTAACTCCCAATCCGTTTAACGCCACCGCCCGGGTTCGTGTGGATTTACCCGCCTCGCAGTCCTTGACAGTGGAGGTCTTCGACGTCACTGGGCGCCATATTCGGACGTTGGCGTCCGGAATACTATCCGCAGGGCAACACCAGTTCATTCTGGAAAGCGCGGCGTTGGCTTCAGGAACCTACCTGATCCGAGCATCAGGGGAATATGGCCTATCAACCGTTCAACGGGCGGTGCTGCTGAAGTAGGTGGCTGATTGCGTGTCTTGCACTGAAACTAGAAAAGACTGTCGCCCGTTGCAATATTGGCTTACGGATATACTGAAAAGGCGTCGGAATCCTTCGAGGGGAGCGTGAATGGCAAACACTCTTTGGCGAGTAACCGCTCGCTACATCATACTTTGCTTCTATAGTAATGCTCGAATGAAATGTCTCATGATGTCATTCCTGCGAAAGCAGGAATCCAGAATAAACAAGTACTTAAGAATCTTAGTATGTTCGATTCTTTGCAAGAACCACTCTATGAAGCGACAGCCTCACAGATTCGCCGTTCCAGCTCAGCGATTTCCGGGCAACGCTGCTTGAGGCCGGGATAGTTTTGAAGGGTTGCCTGCATCAGTTCTTCTCTGCCGCCACCGGCGCTCTTGGGATCGCCATGCTTCGCCAGGAACGCTTCGAAGTGGTTCTCCTTTACGGATGGATCCCCTCGCACTTCCGACCATGATGTGGCGCCAAGTTGGTCAGTATGTCCGGCCAGAAGCCATGTTTCCACTTCTTCAACCGCAGCGCAGGCGATGAGCCGGACATCGTGTTCCGTAGCGATCTCTTCGAGCGCTTCCAGCTGCGCCGTTCTATCCTTGCCATCATTATCAGGAATGAATACGAACAGGTCATTGAAATTCTTGTGTTTCGTGAAGACTTCCGAATCACGAATTTTCTGGCAGATATATTCGTATCCTTGTGCGCGTGGGTTTTGGAGGACTTTCAACTTTGCGCGGGGACGGCCGCATTCTTGGAGAATGCGACTCAGGAGTAGTATGAGAATGTGTTCGTCGTTGGTGTGATCTTCAGGGATGATCATTGCGCGAAAACTCATATCGCCTCCTCGAACCATCCCTCCGCGAAGAGATCCATGATGGAAAACCTATCCAAGAGAGAATCAAGATGAGGAAACTCAGAGAAGGGTGTCACAGTTGTCTCGCCCGTTTCTTCGTCGCGCTTGAAATAGAAGACATATTCCAAATCTTTCCTGTCAAGCCACGCCAGAGCTAGCGGGGAGTGAGTCGTGGCGATGACTTGGCAATCTTCACTTGACTGGGATTGCAGCAAATTGATCAAGAGGCGAAGCCGATCTGCGTGGATGCCGTTCTCGATCTCTTCAAGAACAATCATATCTGGAAGTGGTTCTTGAAAGAAAGCCGAAGTGATAGCTGCAAAACGAAGCGTGCCATCGGATAAAACGGGGGCGGGAAATGATCGATCACCTTCTCTAATTGCAAACATAGTATCATTTACGGCCCCCTCTTTGATTTCTACATCATCCAATTCAACAGGTGTTAATCTTTTAAGCCAACTAATATATGAATCTTTTAACGTATTATCGTCTATGATTTTCTTTACAAGAGCTGCAAAATTTTGACCTTGCTCTCCGATTTGTGAAGCTCTATCGGTGTTCGAGTAGGCTCGAAGAATAGATGGATTTAAATCTAATCTTTGAATGCCACTCAGGGAATCTATTAAGTCAAGTATCTTATTATAGTCTTCTAAAGTAACTGATTTTTGAGTAATAAGCTGAGTAAGTATTGGTTTGTTTGGAGACACTGTTATGTTGGCCTCATCTTTTTTTCCTGATCTATATTTTACATCAATTGTGGAATTAAACTCATTTGTGTTCTCGGTTAGTGCATAGATTGTCTCATCTTTAATCCGCATACTTTCGCTGTATAAGAAAGACCCTTTTGGTGAGAAAGAAATCTCATAATCATAAGACTGAGCGTTACATATTGTGGATATACTAATTTTGGGAAACACTCCAGTATTATCGATCCCCTCAAACTTATTGATTTTAAATAGTAATTCTTTAGAGCCTCCTCTGATTCCTTTCCATTTCTCTCCTGATGCTCCCTTACTACTTCCGTTCAGAATCTCATCAATCCAGTAATGACTCCCAACCCCCTGTAAAAACCGCAGTACATCAAAGAAATTCGATTTTCCGCTCGCATTCGCACCGACAAAGAGATTGAACGTGCCAAGTTTAAGCTTGACATTCTTCAAGCTCTTGAAGTTTTTAACTTCGATTTCGGTGATCATGCGTACTCCAGGTTGGTCACGGGATACAGGAATATAGAGACTTCCAAGCGGTCTCGCTCACATAGATCACAACAATGCTGGATTCCTGTCTGCCAGACTGTAATAAAAGGGCCGACAACTCTCATTCCCGCGAAGGCGGGAATCCAGTCATGTTGAAATACTACAACATCTTAACTATGAAAACACCATATTGGACACTGCTTCGGTTTCAGGTTGCTAACTTATTATATTTTTGCACCTTGCCTGGATTCCAGCCTACGCTGGAATGAGAGTGGTTCCCATTGTGATACTGTCCGCTACGCTGGAATGAGAGCGTCCACGGCAGAGATACAGGCTATCTCGCAGGATTGTCACCGGCTGTATTGGTGATCAAATCAGCTTCAATTCCTTCGCGTATTTCTCCAGTCCTTCCCGGAACTTCGGGTGGGCGATGGAGATCAGCAGCTTGGCGCGTTCCCGGAAGGTCTTGCCAAACAGGTTCACTGCGCCGTATTCCGTCACGACCCAGTGAACGTCCGCGCGTCCGGTCACCACGCCCGCGCCGGGTTTCAACTGCGACACGATGCGGCTGATGCTGTCGTCTTTCGCGGTGGAGGGCAGCGCGATGATGGGTTTGCCGCCTTTGCTGCGAGCCGCGCCACGGATGAAGTCCACCTGCCCGCCGAAGCCGCTGTACAGTTTCGGGCCGATGCTGTCCGCGCACACCTGCCCCGTGATATCCACCTCCAGCGCCGAGTTGATCGCCACCATTTTATCGTTCTGGGCGATCACACCCACATCGTTGACATACTCCTGCGGGCGGAACTCGAAGACCGGGTTGTTGTCCACGTAGTCAAACGTCGACCGCGTGCCCAGCACGAACCCCGCGAGGATCTTGCCACGGTGCAGTGTCTTCTTCTCGTTGTTGACCACGCCTTCGTCGACCAGGTCCACGATCCCGTCGCTGAACATCTCGGTATGAATGCCCAGGTCTTTTTTGTCGCGCAGGTAGTGCAGCACAGCGTCCGGGATGGTGCCGATGCCCATCTGCATGGTGCTGCCGTCCTCAATCAGGTCCACGATATTCGCGCCGATCTTCGAGGGCGCGATGTTTGACGGATCCTCCGGGTCGAACACGAACTGCGGCATCTCGTGCAGGTCCGGGTCCATCTCTACCACGTGGTGCAGCTTGCTGACATGGATGAAGGCGTCGCCCAGGGTGCGGGGCATCTTGGGGTTGACCAGGGCGATCACGGTTTTTGCGTGCTCAGTGGGCGCTTTCGTCACGCCCACATCGAGGCCGTAGGAGCAGAACCCGTGCTCGTCGGGTGGGGAGACGTGGATCAGGGAGACGTCGATGGGCAGCAGCCCGTCCCTCACCAGCGAGGGCACTTCGCCGAGGAAGATCGGCATGGCGTCGGCGCGGCCTTCCTGCACTGCTTTACGGGCGTTGTGGCCGATGAACAGCGCCAGGTGCCGGAAGTGCTTCTCATACTGCGGCTCCATGTATTCCAGGTGGCCCATGGCGAGGATGTGGATCACCGTGACGCCGTAGAGGTCGTCCTTGCGGCGCACCATGGCGTCGAGCAACGGTGTGGGCACCGCGCAGCCGGGCATCACCCACACGTTATCGCCGCTGCGAATGGCCTGCACCGCCTCGTCGGCCGTGCAGCGTTTGCTGTGGTATTTCTCCAACCATCTCATCGCAGCACCTCCTCGGCGGGGGTGTAATCCACCTTGAAGGCGTGAGCCACCGGCTTATTAGTCACCTTGCCCTGGTACAGGTTCAGGCCGGAGGTCAGGTACGGGTGTTTCACCGCTTCTTCCGGCCCCTGCGTCACGACCCTCACCGCCAGCGGCAGAATATGGTTCTGGAAGGACCGGGATGCGGTGCGCGGCACGATGGCCGGCATGTTCGGCACACAATAATGAATCACGTCTTCGTCCACGTAAACCGGGTCGGAAATGGTTGTGGGGCGGCTTGTGTCGGAGACGCCGCCCTGATCGATGCTGACATCCACCAGCACCGCGCCGCGTTTCATGCGCTGAATATGACGACGTTTGATCAGGTGGTCCTCCGGGTGTTCCACCAGGATCGCCCCGACCAGGACATCGACAAAGGAGACCAGCTTGTCCAAATTGTTGTCGTGAACGACGCCGGTTTGCAGCTCTTTGCCCAGGTGGTTGGTGGCGTAACGGAGGGGATCGATCTTGTGATCAACCAGGATGACATGCGCTCCCAGGGCGAGGGCGGTTTCTGCGGCCGCCATGCCGACAACCCCGGCTCCGATGATGCCCACGCTGGCCGCCGGGACGCCGGGCAGGCCCTTCAGCATGATGCCGCGTCCGCCGGCGTCGGCGTGGAGGTATTTCGCGCCCACCTGAATCGCCAGTGTGCCCGCGATTTCACTCATGGCCCGGCGAATGGGGTGTTCGCCGCGTTTGTTCACCATGTTCTCCAACCCTACCGCGGTGATGTTGCGCTCCACCAGCGCGTCGAAGGTCTCCCGTCGCGCCAGCGCGAGCTGTATGTAGCTCATCAGGAAAGCGTCCTCACACATCATCCGGGCTTCGTCCGCGTTGGGCGGGAGCACCTTGATCACCAGGTTGGAGCGTCCCAGCACCTCTTCCGGGCTGAAGCCGATGGTTGCGCCGACCGCCTCGTAATGGGCGTCGGTCCACCCGGCCGCCAGACCGGCGTCATGCTCCACGTATACGGTCGCTCCCGCCTCACTCAACGCCCGTACGCCGGCAGGGGTCAACCCTACCCGGCTCTCGTCGACAAATTGTTCACGCGGCACTCCCACGTTCATGGGATGGTTCCTCCGTCACTCCGCTCACCTCTGTTTCAGGAAAAGCGGTTCAGTTACCTTTTCGGCATCCGTGGTGCGATCACCTACCTCTATCCTTTGTGAAAAGGTAACAGTCCCCTTTTCCAAGAGGAAGGTACGATGAAATGAGAAGAGGGGCAAAGCGCCGGGATCAGGATGCCAGGGAGCGGGGCCCCGATGTGTTGCAGTGAACGACAGCCATCGACACCCGACACGAAGCCGCGCCAATTCTGTAACAACCTAAAAAGTTACTCTAATCCCGTTTTCCACCGTCACATCCAGTTCTTTGATCGTCTCGGGCGGGCCGGAATCGTAGGTCAGGCTGAAGGTGCTCGTGAGGCCGAAATGGTCCGTGATCAGCACCAGCAGGTCGGCGTTGGAGATGGCTTTCCAGTTTGCAGCATCCACGATATCCGGCTGGTAATAGCCGCTGAACACCAGGTCGGCGTTGTCGGACAGGGTCAGCTTGCAGGCCAGGTAAGTGCTGGCGCGGTGGTCGATCATGTCCAGTTCACCGACAGCCACCGGGTCGAAATACTCGATCTCGTACATGTAGGACAGCCCCAGCGCCAGGGACAGGGTCGGCCCGAAACGGTGTGTCCACCTGACACCGGTTCCCAGCAGATCGCGGTTCTCGATCAAACGGAACTCATCGTATTCCGCCTGCACGAACGCTTCCCAGAACCAGGCGTCGGCGAAGCTGTAGTTGTAACGCAGGTGGGCCTTGCCGTCGTTGGTATTCTTGATATCGCTCGCCTCGGCGTAGTCGACTTCCCCGACCAGGAACAGCAGGTGCGGGCCCCACTCGTAGCCAAGCAGGGCGTCGCCGGCGATCTCGTGCTTTTCCGAGTTGCCGGTTTTTACGGTGTAGCCGGCGCCGAAGGTGGAGGAGAGGCCGATCTTTTCGTCAAGACGGACCCGTTCGATGTTCATCTGGGCGTGCAGGGGCGCTGTGCTCAAGAGGAGGATAAGCAAGCAGGCGATCATCAGGGTAGCAGATAATGCCCCGCCTCTCTGAATTTTGGTCTCCCCGATTGGATGACGTTGCTCGATTGGATGACGTCGCTCGATTGGATGACGTCGCTTGATTGGAATGCGTCGCCAAAACGATGTCATTCCTGCGAAAGCAGGAATCCAGTTGAGTAGAGATGGGATCGAATGGTGACTATGGAAACCAAGCGCTGCACTCAACCAATGTCCTGAACGGCTACCATCGTTGCGTATTGCCGCTTGCCTGGATTCCCGCCTGCGCGGGAATGACATCCTTTCCAAATGACATCCTTTCCAATGGATCTGTTCGCCCGTGTTTCATCTTGCCAGCCCCGGCTACACCAGTTCCCTCATATCCATCTCCTCGACTCCAGCCAAGTGGTAGAACGCCTGCTCCAGGTCGTCTTTGCCGGTTTCCGCGAGGATCTCCTCGAGCGTACCCACTGCTTTCAGCCTGCCTTCGTGGAGCACGCCGATCCGGTCGCAGAGCGTCTCCGCTTCCCGCAGGTAGTGAGTGGAGAAGAGCACGGTCCGCTTTTCTCCTCCACAGGAACGGATGAACTCCACAATATGCCGCGCGGCGATGGGGTCCAGCCCGCTGGTGGGCTCGTCAAAGATCATCAGCTTGGGGTTGTGGACGATGGCGCGGGCGATGCTCACCCGCTTCTTCTGCCCGGTGGACATCTTCGAGTATTTCTTGTCGAAGAACTTCTCCATGCTGAGGGCGCCTGACAGCTCCTCGACACGAGTCCTGGCTTCGGAGCGGCTCATCCCGTACAGGCCGCCGTAGTATTCGATCACTTCGCGACCAGTGAGGCGGGCGTAGAGGTTGGTATCGCCCGACAGGAAGCCGATGCTCCGGCGGACGTCATTGGGCTGTTTCACGGTATCGTAGCCCGCCACGGCGGCCGTGCCCTCGGTGGGCTGGAACACGGTGGCCAGCATGCGCAGCGTGGTGGTCTTGCCTGCGCCGTTGGTGCCCAGCAGGCCATAGATCTCGCCCTCGCAGACCTCCAGGTCGAGGTGATCCACCGCCACCAATTCGCCCTTCTTCTTGTCCTTGAAGACTTTGGTCAGCCCTGATGTCTGGATCATGGGGTGTCCGTTTGTGAAACAAGTAAAGAAAGTGAAAAAAGTGAAAAAAGTGAAAAAAGTGAAAAAAACCGCCTGACATTTCCAATACTTATGGTGGTTCTCAGAATTCCACCACAACGAGTCTTATTCCCGCGCAAGAGACTGCATCAGAATGTCAACGAGTCTTATTCCCGCGAAGCGACTGTATCAAAATGTCAACGAGTCTCATTCCCGCACAAGAGACTGTATCAAAATGTCCAATGGATCTCATTCCCGCGTAGGCGGGAATCCAGGCATGTTAATATATTATATTATGTTAGCTACAACAACCAATCATTGAACACTCGTTCGGTGCTGAATTGCTAACATATTATATTCTTGCACCTTGCCTGGATCCCCGCCTGCGCGGGGATGAGAGTGGGTTCTTTCCCGCGACAGTCTGCTACGCTGGGATGAGAGTGGGTTCTATTGTGATATAGTCTCGAAAGCAGGAATTCAGCATTCTAGATGATCTCTGACGTGGATTCCTGCCTTCCAGACTGTCGCAGAATACGAGAGGAATCTCATTCCAGCGAAGGCTGGAATCCAGTCATGTCTATATACTACAACATGTTAACCATAAAAAACCCCTATTGAACACTACTCTGGTTCTACTAGATTGCTAACTTATTGTATTCTTGCACCTTGTCTGGATTCCAGCCTTCGCTGGAATGAGAGCGTTTTCCATTTTGATACAGTCTGCTTCGCAGGAATGACACTTTGGGACATTTGTTGCGAATAACACTCTAATCTCGAGTCTCTAATTCCTAATTCCTAACTCCTAACTCCTGACTCCTGATTCCTGACTCCTGACTCCTGATTGATTCAGTATCCGAGTTCCAACTGTCGCCACTGCTGGTTGCTCAGTTCGCCGCGCATGTTCGAGTGGACCTGCATGTAGTCGCCGTAATTGTTCCGGTCGACAAACACAAAGATCACACCGCCTTCCACATGGTCATAGGTCCAGACCATGTAGGCCTTGCCCACGTTGCTGTCGTACGGGTGATCCTCGATGTAGCTGGGTTCGCCCAGCATGCAGAACACGCGGCCCCGGTCGGTGGTCCAGCCTTCTCGCTGGAAGCTGCCGTAGCGCGCGTTGGCCTCACGCACCCGGTCCATGTATTGTACACGCAACTCGTTTATTTCTGTGCTCGGTTCCGGATCGTTCGCGATCCAGAACTTGGCGAGGAACGCCCGCCGGGCTTCTTCTGACAGGTCATCCACGATACGCTGCACACGCGGGGTCATAATGTAACGGATCTGCTCCAATTCGAGCTCGACTTCCGCGTCGGTCATGGCGGCAATGTCGAAGCCCGGGTCGGGCATCACCAGGCTGCTGCCCTCCACATCCGGCTGGTACACCCAGAAGATGCGTCTGGAGACATCCGTCTGCCCCGTAGCGTCATCGGTCAGCGTCAACTTCAGTTCATACTGGCCGGTGGGAAGGTTGATGACAGAGAACGAGCCGAAATCCACCAGGTCCGGCGCGGGCGCTTCACGGTTGCGAGGCGGCAGAGTAATCAGCTTGTTCTTGTCGCCGTCGAGAATCTCACGCTGCACGGTATACGCGCCGCCTTCTTCCAGCGACAGGTTGTACAGTTCCACGTAGTAATGTACGCTGGTGACATTGGCGCCGAAAATCCGGTCGGCGTTGGGCAACACCAGCAGGCCGTTGTGGTCGAAATCGCCTACATCACCCTCGGCGCGTTCCACCTTTGACGCGATGATGATGTCCGAAAGCTGCGGAGTATCCATGCTGTACGCTTCAACATTAACACGAATATCTTCACTGCGCTGGACCTTGCTGTTCAGGTCGGCCACAGTCATCTCGATCCGGTACTGGCCCGGCATGACGACGTACTTGATCAGTTCGGGGATCTTTTGCCCGGCTTTGCGTTCTTCCTTCGACGCGGCGAAATCATTGCGCACCCAGGTGTCACCGGTAATCAGGTTGTCCTCGCTGTCGAACACCTTGACCAGGATCTGCGCCTGCGCCTCCACACCCTGCTCGCCTTCCACCGCTTGCAGGAAGAAGCGGTCGATCAAGGCGTACACGTCAATCTGGGTCCGTTGGTCGTCGTAACGCAATGTCGCGGCGTCAAGCGTGAAGAACTTGATATTGGCGTTGGCGAAAGCGGAATCGGCTTCTTCTTTTGTATCGGCGGGTACGGGATCGGACTCGCCCCCGGTCTGCTGTGCAACAACCACTAACGCCGGCAACAGGAGCATCAGCAGGACCAGAGGGATCATCCGGATGGCATATGCTCGGGTCAGGGCTTGTGACTTCATGCTTCTTTCTCCTGTGCAACCGTTTCGCCGGCGTCGTCCTCGCGTCGTTTCCCCAATTCCACAGCCACCAGCTTGGACACGCCATCCTCCTCCATAGTGACACCGTAGAGACGGTCGGCTCGTTCCATCGTCAGCTTGTTGTGGGTCACCACAAGAAACTGCGTACTCTCGGTGAACTCGCGCAACAGGTCATTGAAGCGCTCCACGTTGACATCATCCAGCGGAGCGTCAACCTCGTCCAGAAAACAAAACGGCGCGGGGCGTTCCAGGTACAGGGCGAACAGCAACGCGATGGCGGTCATGGCTTTTTCCCCGCCGGAGAGCAGGTCGACCGCGGTGAGCCGCTTGCCGCGAGGCGAGGCGAAGATCTTGATCCCGGCTTCCAACGGATCGCCCTCGTCGAGCGCCAGCGACGCTTCCCCGCCACGGAACAGCCGATGGAACAGGTCCACGAAATTCGCCTCCACACGCTTGAAGGTCTCCACGAACCGGCGGCGGGCGATGCTGTTGATCTCCTTGATGGTCTGATCGAGGGTCTCTTTCGCTTCAACCAGGTCTTCACGCTGCTCGTTCATGGTCTTATAGCGCCGGTCCACCTCCTCGAACTCCTCCACCGCCATCTGGTTGACGGGGCCGATGTTGTGCAACGCGTCCCGCAGCTCGCTCAGCGCCCGGTCAACGTAAGGATTGTCGCCGGAAATGGCCAACGGCAGCTCTTCCTGTCGTGCTGTGGACAGGTCGATCTTGTACGTCTCCAGGATGCGTTCCCGGATGGCGTTGAACTGATGCCGCATGTCGGACACGCTCAGCTCGTTGGTGTGCAACCGGTCCGAGGTCCGGGCCAGCTCGGCGCGGTCGGCTTCCAGCAGCCCGTTCTTCTCTGCGTACGTTCGCCGTTCCTTTTCGTGCTCATCCTGGGTTTTGGTCAACGTGGCGGCGGTATCCGTCAGCTCCTTGTCCACGACTTCGCGTTCGGCCTCCAGGCGTTTCAACCGGTCGGCGGCGTCCCCGGCGGCTTCGCGCCCCTGCTTTCGCTCCTGATCGATACGCTCCAGCCGGTTGGTGATCTCGTCCAGCAGCGCTCCCAGGCGACGCACTTCGCCCTGCAACTTCTCCACTTCCGACGCGGTGTCCATCTGCTGGTCGCGCCGCTCTTCACGAGCAGACCGGAGCGCCTGCCCGGCTTCCTCGTGGTTGCGCAGTTCCGCCTGCACCTGTTGCAGGGTGTCGTTTAATTCCGACGCTTCCGCCTGTAGCTTCTCCAGCTCGCCCTGCTTCTTGTCATGTTGCTGCCGGAAGGACTGGATGTCCAGCTCGAGGGTGGCGATCTCGTCGGCGCGGCGCTTTTCCACCGCCCGGTGGGCGTTCAGGTCGGATTCCACCCGATGGGCCTCGCGACGTAACCGCTCCAGCTCAGTGCGGTCATCCCGCAACCGGTTTGCCAGGTCGGCGAGTTGCTTCTGCGCCTGCTGCTCATCGAGTTCCAGGCGGGTGACTTCCGATTGAGCCTGGGCGTTGCGGTCCTCCGCCTGCTTCTCTTCTTCGCGGGCGGTTTGCAGGAGTTCCTCCGCGCCCAGGTCGGCCGGATCGACTTTGCCCGCCGCCAGGATCCCGTGGCTGGACAGGAACGCGCCCTCCGGCGTGACCAGCGCCATCCCCGTCTCCTGGGCGGCTGTGGCGTGGTGCAGCAGATAGTCCAGGTCGCGCACCAGCCAGACGTTGGCCAGGAAGGCCTCGGCGGCGGCTCCGGCTTTGCCCTTGAATCGGATGCGGTCGTTGAGGCGGCCTTCGACACCCTCCGCTTCGGCGAAGGGCGGCGGGGTTTTCGCGGCGCGCGCCGTATCGGTCAACAGCAGCAGCCCACGTCCCTTGTCGCCCTGCAACAGGAGGTTGACCGCTTCGGTCATACCCGCGCCGTCCTTGACCGCGACTGCCGAGGCGGCTTCTTCCAGCGCGGCGGCCGCGGCGGCCTTCCACTGGTCATCCACTACCACAGCGTCGCCCAGACGCCCCAGCACACCCTTCAGCCCGGCCTTCAGCAGCGCCTTGACCGCCTTGGGCCGGCCTTCTCCGCCGACCACCATGCTTTCCAGCAGGCCCACGCGTCGCCGGATGGCTTGCAGCTCGCTGGCGGCCCGGGCGGCTTCACGCTGCGCTTTGGAACGTTCTTCACGGGTCGTATCCAGCGTCTCTCTCGCTTTGACACGCTCCCCATCCAGCTCCGCCACCGTCTCGGTCTTCTCCTCAACCCGCTGGTTAAGGACGTCCAAGTCGGGCAGATCAATGTCCGCGCCGGCCTCTTCCTTCAACTGCTTGAGACGGTGCCGGGCAGCGTCCAGACGGGCGGCGAGCTGGCGTGTTTCGCTGTCCAGAGCCGCCACCTTTCGCTCAGTGTCGTTGGACAGTTCCGCCGCCTCGTTCCGTTTCGCCGCCAGCGCCTGGTGCTGCTTGTCGAACTCGTTCCAGTCGCCGTTGAGCTCTTCCAGCTTCGCTCGGACTTTTTTCAGCCGCGCCGCCGCTTCCTGCCGCTGCTTGTCCAGGGTGTCGATTTCCTGCGCGATCTGCTTGCGGCGCTGGATCAACTCCACCTCTTCGGTGTCCTGCTCCTTGCGGCGCTGCTCGGAAGAACGGATCCGCTCCTGCAGCATCACGATGTCCTGGTGAATGCCCTGGCTGCGGGTCTGCAGGTCGCTGTGCTCGCTGCGCAGCTTGTTGAGCCGGTCCTCCAGGCCGCTGACTCTGCCCCGCAACGCCGCCTGGTCCTCTTCGGCACGGCTCAGCTTGGTCTCCAGGGCCTGCTTCTGTTCACGGTCCCGTGCGACACGCTCCTCAAGCGGAGCCAGTCGTGTTTTCAATGTGCTGAATTCTTCGCTGGCGGCAGTCAGCTCCTTGCTGCGCATCACTTCGCGCAGATAACGGTAGCGCCGGGCTTTGGCGACCTGGCGCTGGAGGGAGTTGCGCCGGGTCTGGATCTCGGCGATCAGGTCCTCGAGCCGGAGCAGGTCGGCCTCGGTGGCGTTGAGCTTGTTGCGGGCGGCGCGGAGACGGACCTTGTAAAGCGTCACCCCGGCGGCCTCCTCGAACAGACGCCGGCGCTCATCGGCGTTGCCGGACAGGATCTCCTTGACCATCGCCAGCTCGATGATGGCGTATGAATCCGGCCCCAGGCCGGTGTCGGCGAACAGGGCGCGTATATCTTTGAGTCGGGCGGTGCGCTTGTTGATCAGGTATTCGGATTCGCCGGTGCGGTGCAGGCGACGGGTGACAGCGACTTCGGGGTATTCAGCGGGCAACACGCCACGGTCGTTCTGAATGATCAGCGTCACCTCGGCCATGTGCATGGGTTTGCGGCCATTGGCGCCCGCGAAGATGACGTTTTCCATCTTGTCGCTACGCAAAACACTGGTGCGCTGTTCTCCCAGCACCCACCGGACGGCGTCAACGAGGTTGGATTTGCCGCAGCCGTTTGGCCCGACCACCGCCATCACGCCGGGGTTGAAGGTAAGCTTGGTGCGCTTGGGAAAGGATTTAAACCCGAACAGTTCGAGGTCGCTCAGGAACACAGGCCCGTTTGCCCCTTTCTGGTGTAGCTCGAAAGACGTACAGGTATAGTCACTATGCTTCCACTTGCGTGTCATTCCCGCGCAGGCAGGAACCCGGAAATCCCGGTCAGGCATGACCGGGCTACCGGCGACATTGATTCAGCAAGCTACGAAAAAGGAAGGGATTGGGCAAGCCAAGGGGGTCTTACGCTTGGATTGGCAGCCACATAACCTGGCGGACACCTCAGGCAGTTCGCCAAATCCACCTGCCTTCCCTCGTGCAGGATCAACTCAGTTCTCAGTCGAATCGTCGTCGAGGGTTTTCCGCAAGCGGCTGAGCAGATCGCCGGGGACGAACGGTTTCTGCAGGAAAGTCAAGTTGCTGAGACCGTCAGGAAACAACTGCTCGATTTCCTGCTCGGCGAACGCGGAAATGATCAACGCGGGAATATCCGGTCGGATAGTCTTCAATTTATGCAACAATTGAGCACCATTCATTTCAGGCATGATCACGTCAAGTACGACCAGATGGATCGCATCCGGATCATTCTCAAATATTTCCATGGCTTCGAGAGGACTCGACGCAGTGATCACCTGGTAGCCGAACCGTTGCAGCGCTTTCTTCAAATAGACCAGGACCAGCTCTTCGTCATCCACAAGGAGCACGGTCTCGCTGCCGCCCCATTCGCCGCGTCCGAACATGGAGGCGTGGGTGGCTACAGGCTTGACCAAATCGGTTTCGTTCGTGTATGTGCCGTTATGCGTACTCATCTTCTCGTCGTCTTTCTTCTGGTTGCTGTTGCTGGTCAAAACTCCTCCGTGCCGGCTGTGTGATACCCCTTCCGATCACCACAGCATGTCGTTCATTATACCCGATCCCAGAGATCGTTGTTCCCAAACAACCTGCCGGAAACAGAGACAGCGAACCCGAGGCAGCCTCAAAATTTTCCACTGCGCCTCCCCCGCGGCTCGCTGATATTGCGTGAATAGTATACGAAACCCGTCTCCCCAACGCAAGAGGCGGGGAGACGGGCGGGAGGCTCTCAGGAAGTGTAGCTTTCTACTTATCAAGCATGTCCGTGTCTTGGATCGGGCAAATCAGCAGGGGTTCGCCGGTGTTCAGCCGGTTCAGCTCCGCTTCCGCTTTGAGCACTTTCTGGGCCGATTCCGGCAGACTGGACATCACGGCCATCCGGACTTCATTGGGAAGGTCCATGCCGTCGAGCAACGGATACAGCTTGATGCTGATCTCACGGCTTTGCTCGATCCCGGCGGCTTCCCGCGCCCGCTCGATGGCGTGCAAAATGCCCCCGTTCTCGTCCACCAGGCCGTTCTCCAGGGCGTCACGGCCGGACCAGACCCGTCCCTGCGCCACTTCCTTCACCTCGTCGATGGGCATGTCGCGGCCTTCCGCCACGAACCCGGTGAAGCGCTCGTAGACCGCTTCCATGTGGTTCAAGAGCAGTTCTTGCTCTTCTTCGTTCCACTTGCGGGTGGAGGACCATATGTCGGCATGTTCGCCATATTGCACGCCGTCATGGTTCATACCGACCTTGTCGTAGAGGCCCTTGAGGATGAACTTGCCGCCGAACACGCCGATGGAGCCGGTGATGCCGGTTTCCGGGACGATGATCTTATCCGCGAGGCAGGCGATGTAATAGCCGCCGCTGGCCGCGACGTCCGACATGGACACGATTACCGGGATGCCACCTTCGCCGTCGGTCCCCTCGACCGTCCGCTGGATTTCCCTCAGGATGATGTCGGAGGCCAGCGCGGAGCCGCCGCCGGAGTCGATCCGGAACACGATCGCCTTGACCCGGGGGTCGCTGCGCGCCTGGCGGATCGCCTTGGCGATGGTGGTGCTGCCCATGGAAGAACCGCCGAACGGGTTGCGGGACGATTCCCCGGAGACAATGCTGCCGGTGGCGTACACGATCGCGATCTTCGGCGAGGTCATGTTGGGCCACTCTTGCGGCGGCCGGGTGCGGGCGTGGTACATCCCGTAGGGAATGGTGCGTACTTTGTCCGCCCCCATCACCGTTTCCACTTCGTCGTCCAGCTCGTCATGAAACGCCAGGGCGTCCACCAGGCCGTGATCCACCGCTTCATCCGCTGTGAACATGGCGTTGTTGATCCACTCGTCGACCTTGTCTTCGCTGACCTCACGGGACTCGGCCACGTCACGCAGGATGACGTCTCGCACGGTTTCGATCAGCGCGGTCATGGATTCGCGGGCCGGTTCGCTCATATCTTTCCGCGTCACCAGTTCCGGGGCGGATTTGTATTTGCCGACGGAAACGATCTGCGCCTCGATGCCCAGTTTGTCCAGGGTACCCTTGAAGTACGGCATGGTGGAGTTCAGGCCGGTAATCATCACGTCGCCGGCGGGATGCAGCACGATATGATCGGCCACGCTGGCCAGGTAGTAGTAGCCCAGGCCGGTGTAGCTTTCGGAATAGACCACGATTTTCTTTCCGGCGTCACGGAAATCCTGCAACGCGTCGCGCAGTTCCGCCCGGTCGCTGCCGCCCAGGGAGAAGCTCTGCATGTCGATCACCAGGCCGTCGATGGAGGGATCGTCCTTCATGCGTTCGATCCGCTGCAGCAGTTCGAACAGGGTGAGCTTGCGGTCGCGGAAGAAGGAGAGCGGCGTGGGTTCTTCCACGATCTGGCCTTTCAGCTTGTACTTGACCACGTTGGGCTTGTCAAAGATGTAGTCGTTCAGTTCCGGCGCCCAGTCGGTGGACAACCGCAGGCCGGTCGCTCCCACGGCGTCGGGTTGGCCGGCGACGCTGTTGTTGCGCAGGCCGGTGTAGTTGGACAGGGTGGAGAACGCGCTGGCTATGCTCAGGCCGGCGTAGATGGTCTCGCTGTCCAGAGCGTAACCGCCGCGCAGGGCCAGGTTGGGCACAGGCTGCCAGGTGGCTCCCAGGGTCAGGTCCAACGTGTCCGCATAATCGGCTACCGGCGATTGCCACAGGGTGGCGTCGGCGGTCAACGTCAGCGTGTTGCCGAAGGGACGGAAGCCCAGGCCCAGGTGGTACGTGGGAGATACGCGGGCGTTGTTGATGCGGGGATGGCCGATTTCGGTGACCACTCCGCCCACGGACATCCAGTGGGTGGGCCGGATCAGCATGCCGAAGTCCCAGCTGTTCTGGCGGTTCATGCGGTCGTACCAGTGGTAGGCCCAGCCGATGTTCCAGCCTTCGGTGAGTTCGCTGCTGCCGCCCCAGGTGTAACGGTTGGCGTCCATACCTCGTGACCGGGCGTATTCCACAGCGAAGCCCATGGAGCCGAGATTGACGCCCCAGCCCCAATCGTCCTCGAAGCCGGAAGAGATGTTGTCGCCTCCGGCGGAGGTGGCGCCGAGCAGCAGCAGGCCGGAGGAACCGTTGATGCCGATGCCGGCCGGGTTGGTCCACAACGCGCTCCCGTCGCCGGGAAACGCCACCGGGCCGTAGGGCAGCGCGATCAGGTTGTAGGATCCATGTCCATTAATCGAATAGTCAAGCGGTTGCGCCATGACGAGGCATGGCAACAGAAAAACCGTCAAGAGAAGCGTCGCTCGTCTCATGATCTCTCCATGGTTGAAGGGTCACGCCCACCCCGGCAATATCGTACACATGAGACGGGAATACCACACAACAGGTTTCATGAATGCACTCGGCGGGCTCGAGAAGTCTCCCGAGGCGATGCTTGGGGACTATTCCACCGAAATTGACAGGTCCAATGGGATTTGGCCCGGGCAGCTTGATGGGAGACTCTTCGATGTAAATACACCTTCGCTATGAACGAATCGACCACTTCTTCAACGATGATCTGGTCACTGCCCGGGTTTATACGCAAAATGCATCGCAAAGGGCGTATCGGGCCATGCGTCCAATGGATACAGATTCACCGTTGCTATGAACGAATCGCCCACTTCTATCAAGTCAAGCGGTTCTCCACCCGCCGGAGCCCGGGTGACGCGCCCCTCCGCTTTGCCATTTGCCCCCTGATTGTGTAAACTGCGGCCATGCCGAAGCAACAGAAACCAGGACTACCGGACACCCCGGAGTCGTTGATCGACAGGATCGGCGACGCGGCGCGTGACCTTGACGCCGAAGTATACGCGGTGGGCGGCTACGTCCGCGACCGTCTGCTGGGACGCCGTTTCTCCGGCGAGATCGATCTGTCGGTGGTGGGCGACGGCCCGGCGTTCGCACGAGAGCTGGCGAAACGCTGGGGCGTGCGGCAAAAAGTCCAGATCTACCGTCGCTTCGGCACCGCGCGTTTGCAGGCCGGGAAGATTGTGCTCGAGTTCGCTACCAGCCGGCGTGAATCCTACGCCCCCGACTCCCGCAACCCGGATGTAGAGCCCGCACCGTTCGAGGAGGACCTTGCGCGCCGGGATTTTACCATCAACGCCCTCGCGGTGGATGTATGCAACCCCACGGAAGTGATCGACAAGTTCAACGGGTTGGCGGATCTGGACGCCCGCGTGCTGCGGACTCCTCTGGACCCGAAACGCACGTTCTCCGACGACCCGTTGCGGATCCTGCGAGCCGTCCGCTTCGCTCACAAACTGGATTTTAACATCGCCGAGGAGACGTGGGAGGCGATGAAGCGGGAGAGCCACCGGCTGACCATCGTCGCCCGCTCCCGCATCAATGAAGAGTTTTTCAAGATCCTGTCGTACAAACCGCCCAGCGAGGGGATGCTGCTGCTGTACCACAGCGGCGCGCTGGAGGTGTTGTTTCCCGAGATCGCCGAGCTGGCCGGGGTGGAGCAGATCGGCCGTCACCATCACAAGGACGTGTTGCTGCACACATTCCAGGTGATGGACCATCTGGCGGAAGTGACCGACGATCCCCGGCTGCTGTTCGCCGCCCTGCTGCATGACATCGGGAAACCGCGCACAAAGCAGTTCGACGAAGGCCAGGGCTGGTCGTTTCACGGACACGAGCATGTGGGCGAGCGGCTGGTCAAGAAGATGGGCCGGAAATACGAATGGCCCGACGAGTTGACCCAACACACCGCCAAACTGGTGAGGTTGCACATGCGGCCGATCAACCTCACCGGCGACGAAGTCACCGACAGCGGGGTGCGTCGGCTGCTGGTGCAGGTGGGCGAGGACATCGACGACTTGCTGAAGCTCTGCCGCGCCGACATCACCTCCGCCAACCCCCGCAAGGTCAGGCGTTACCTGAACGAATTTGACCGCATGGTCGCCCACATGGAGCAGGTAGAGCAAAAAGATGAGCTGCGCCGCTTCCAGAGTCCGATCCGGGGCGACGAGATCATGGAGCGCACCGGCCTGCCGGAAAGCCCTCGAGTCGGGCTGATCAAGGCTCTCATCGAGGAGGATATCCTCGACGGCCGCATCCCCTTCACACGGGAGGGCGCCGAACGTGTGTTCGAGGAAAAGATGAAGGAAACCGAGGGCCTGTCGCAAAAAGAGATTATCAAACGTCTCAAGACCATCATACAACAACGGCACGATGTTTAGAGTGTTTCTCGAAAGTAATGTCCCATGATGTCATTCCTGCGAAAGCAGGAATCCAGGATAAACAAGTACTTAAGAATCTAAGTATGTTCGATTCTTTGCAAGAACCACTATAGAGCCTGTTGCACGAATTCTGATGTCT
>CAZYOC010000035.1:0-21918 GCA_964648415.1 uncultured bacterium
GCCGGAGAGGCGACTTTCCGGCCAGACTTCTAGTGGTCCATTGCGCCAGCTATGAATCGTTCTGAGCTGCGCATTATCGTTCAGAGCAAGGCGCATCCCTGAAGGCATAGCGGGTTATTTCAAAGGGATGCAACGCAGCTATGGACGATAAGGCGCGCTCCCTTTGGGCTTGTCACGAGGCGGTTGCCTGCGGCGTTGGTTTCGCTTGAGGTAACCCGTTACATCTGCGCGAAACCGCCTGGCATCCAACTCGCCCGTGACAAGCAGAACCTATCATAGCTGGCGCAATAGACCACTAGCCGGCGGACCTGGCGAACCTCACACTGCACGGACTCCCTTTGACATTTCCGAAAACGAATCTGTTTCCAATAATCGCCCCAACAACTTTCCAGCTAAACGCTTCGTCCAGAACACTCCTCTGGGCATCCATTTTTACAAGCTGGAAGAAAACAATCGCCTGGTGTTTCAGGGCGCCAATCCTGCGGCCGACGCGATTCTGGGGGTGGACAACCTTCAGTTTGTCGGCAAAACCATCGAAGAAGCGTTTCCGCCGCTGGCCGAGACCGACATTCCGGAACGATATCGTGAGGTTGCTCGCGGGGGCGCCAGTTGGCAGACCGAGCAGGTTGAGTACAAAGATGATCATATTATCGGAGCTTTTGATGTACATGCGTTTCAGACCGCCCCAAACGCCATGGCGACCATGTTCCACGACATCACGGTCAATAAAATTCTCATCACAGAACTGGAACGCAGTAAAAAGGACTGGGAAACCATTTTCCACGCCATCGGACAGCCTGCATTAATTCTGGATAAGGACCATACCATAACGGACATCAACGAAGCGACGACAAAAGCGACCAATAAATCGCGCGATGAGGTTGTAGGGCGAAAGTGCTATGAGCTGTTTCATCGTACAAATCATTCTCCCGATGAATGCCCCATGCACCAACTCCTTGAATCACAGCATACCGGGACGGTTGAAATGACCATGGAGGCGCTGGAAGGGACGTTTCTTGTCGCTTGTACGCCTATTGTCGATGACCAGGGAAAACTTGACAAAATCCTGCATATCGCGACCGACATCACCGACACCAAGCGTACGGAACGCGATCTGCGTGAAAGTGAGCAGAAGTATCGCCTCATTCTGGACAATTCCCTCGAAGGCATTTTCCTGATTCAAGACGAAAGAATCATCTTCTGCAATCGTCAGTTCGCCACCATGTTCAAGTATTCAGAAGAAATGGAGGTTATGGGGCTGCCGCTCGATACATTCATTACGAAAGATGATTTGCCGACGGTATTAGAACAGGCTCAGAATCTTCTGAAAGGGGATCGCCCGGTAATACACACCTCGTTTAAATGTCAGGACAAGGAAGGCAAGAAGTTTGACGTCCAGGCGCTGGCGTCAGGAATCACTTTCCATGGGAAGCCGGCCATCCAGGGAGTTCTCCGGGATGTATCCGAGCAAAAGCGTCTGGAAGCGCAGCTCATGCAGGCGCAGAAGATGGAGTCCATCGGCCGATTGGCGGGCGGTGTGGCCCACGATTTCAACAACCTGCTGACCGCCATCTCCGGCACTGCTGAAATCATGCAGATGAGCCTGAGCGAGAATGACCCGTTTTACAATGACCTGGAGCAGATCTTGAAGACATCAGGGCGGGCGGCTGAGTTAACTCGCCAGCTCCTCGTTTTCAGCCGAAAGCAGGTCATCCGGCCGCGCGTCATGGATCTCAACCAGGCCGTCGAGAACCTCGACAAGATGCTGAGGCGTCTCATCGGCGAGGATGTGCTGCTGGTGCTCAACCTTGGCGAGTCGATCTGGAACATCGAGGCGGACCCGGTGCAGATCGAGCAGATCCTGGTGAACCTGGCAGTCAATTCGCGTGACGCCATGCCCGATGGCGGCCGGCTTTCCATCCACACGGAAAACCTGGTGATCGACGACGACAAGGCGCGCACCATCCTGGAAGGAAAGCCCGGCGAGTATGTTTGCCTTGCCGTGTCGGACACCGGCGAGGGCATCCCCACAGGCATCCTGGAACACATCTTCGAACCCTTCTTTACCACGAAATCCAAGGAGCGCGGCACCGGACTGGGACTGTCCACCGTGTACGGCATCGTAAAGCAGAACGGCGGCATGATTACGTGCTACAGCGAGGTGGACAATGGAACCACCTTCCGTATCTATCTGCCGCGTGCAACGAGGGATACGGCTCAGTCGGTGGACGAAAAAACGCGCGAAGTCGAGTTGGACGGCTGCGAGACCATCCTTGTTGTGGAAGACGAGACCATGGTGCGGGAGCTGGCGGCGCGCACGTTGCGTCAGTTCGGGTATGAGGTGCTGGAAGCCGGCGCCGGCGAGGATGCCCTGCTGCTCTTCGAACGAGCGGACAAGGTGGACCTGATCCTGACCGATGTGATCATGCCGACTATCAACGGCCCCGAGTTGGTGGACAAAATCCGGGAGACACATCCGGCCATCAAGGTGTTGTACATGTCCGGCTATACGGAAGATGTGCTGGAGCATCGCGGGATGCTGGATTCGGAAGTTGACTACATCAGCAAACCTTTCCGGCCCAAGCTGCTGCTGGAGAGGATTCGGCTGCTGTTGGATGGCGGTTCACAAAAGGAGACGATATATAGCCATTCCCATTATTAATCCGTCATACGCTCATAAGCTATTTGTTCCATCCTGCTGGGGTGAAAATACTTTGACTCAGTCTTCCCACAGGGACTACACCGACACTCTAGACTGCTGCCTCTCTGCCAAGGAAGATGACGGAATAAATTCGAGAATGACTATAGTCCGGATATTTAACGAGCAGTGGTTTTTGACCTGAATAAGCCTGGATTTGAGCGCAGTTTAGACGGATGGCCCGATACGCTCTTCGCGATGCCGTTGGCTGCAATCGCTGGACACAATGCCATTTGCCCCGGGCAGCTTGTCATGAGCAGGGAGAAAAGTTGCAACGCCACTCACAATCAGAATACATCTTTTTCAGCGTTGTACGCAATTGGCTTGAATCTGTTACCATTTCGAGTTATCGTAACAAAATAAGGGAAGCCTTACACCAGCGTATCGGAGACCGGTATGGACAACGTCACTACCATGATCCTCGCCGGCGGACGCGGCAAGCGTTTGATTCCCCTGACCGAGCACCGCGCCAAGCCCGCCATCCGTTTCGGCGGCATCTACCGCATTATCGACTTCACCCTGTCCAACTGCATCAACTCGGGGCTCCGACGGATTTTCGTGCTCACCCAGTTCGCGTCGTCCTCGCTGGAGCGGCATCTGCGGCTGGGGTGGTGCCGGCTGTTTCGCGCCGAGCTGGGGGAGTTTCTCGAGGCCCGGCCTCCGCAGCACTATTCCGGTCGCGAATGGTATCGCGGCACCGCCGACTCCATCTACCGCAACATCGACATGATCGAAAAGGAGGATAACCCCTATGTTCTGATCCTTTCCGGCGATCACGTGTACAAGATGGATTACCGGAAAATGATCGAGTACCACGAGATCCGGGAGGCGGATTTCACCATCGCCTGCATCAATCGTCCGATTGAGGAAGCGAAGCGGCTGGGGGTCATCACCGTAGACCGGAACCTGAGTGTGCTCTCCTTTGATGAAAAACCCGAAGAACCCGCGCCTTTGCCGCATGATCCCACGTATTCCCTTTGCAATATGGGGCTGTATATCTTCAACCGGGAGTTTCTGTTAACGGTGCTCGCCGAAGAAATCATCAACCCCAACGAGCACTTTGACTTCGGGCACAACATCATTCCCCGTTTGCTGAACGCCGGGGTGAAAATGTCCGCCTATATCTTTGAAGACGAGAACCGCAAGGAGGAGCCCTACTGGCGGGACATCGGCACAATTGACGCGTATTACCAGGCCAACATGGACCTGGTATACGTGGACCCGCAGTTCAACCTGTATGACAAGAGTTGGCCGATCCGCAGCTTTAACACCACGTTGCCGCCCGCGAAAACCGTGTTCAACAACGCCCGGGAGAACCGTATCGGCAGAGCCATTGATTCGGTCATCTCGCCGGGTGTAATCGTGTCCGGCGGGTCGGTGGAACGGAGCATTCTCAGCCCGGAGGTGCGGGTGGGGTCGTTTGCCGATGTGTATGGCTCCATCTTGTTCGATGGAGTGGGAATTGGACGAGGTGCGGTGGTGCGCAACGCGATTGTCGATGTTGGTGTGACGATCCCGCCGGGCGCCCATATCGGGGTGGATCTGGAGCTGGACCGGCAACGGTATACGGTCAGCGACAACGGGATTGTCGTTGTCGCAAAACAACCGGGAATTACTACCTGACAGGCTGAGGAGTCGCTTACTCCCAGGTTACCCGCCACGAGGCCGCCAGCCGGTAATCCTTCATCGCCATCTTGATTGTTTCGTTGGCCAGCAACCCCGTGGAAGCGTCGTCCTCGACGGTCTCCAGCCGGTAGTGAGGGATATAAATCTGCGCAAGCTGGAAGCGGCCACGGTCGTACAGGCGTACTGTGAAGCCACGTTCGGAAACCCCTGATTCCTCCAGCGACTGACTGACCCTTTCCTTTGGGAATACGCGGAAGCGGTAGTAGAGCTTTCCTTCACGCCAGGAGGTGGTCAGGAAGCCGGTAGCGCCCTCCAGGTTCTGCACTCGATCTCTGGACCAGTGTTTCGGCAAAGCCAGGGAGTCGGTGGGGGATAGTGGTTCGCTGTCGGTCTCAATCTCGGCGTTCAAATCTCTCGCCTGCTGTGTTTGATCGGGTTGGTCCGGCTGAGATTTGGGGCGTACGGACTCGGACAGAGGAGCGGTCATCAGGGGCATGGGCGGCGGTTGGCGCGTGGAGCCGATCATCAATCCGATCACCCCGCCCAGCACGAAAACCACGATGTAGGATAACACACGGCTGAACATACTCGCTCACCTGTTGGTTACCACAAAAATAGTCTGCTGACGTAGTAATGACAACAGGAGACAGACTGGAGATCAGCTTCCCTGGATTCCGCCCCTGGTTACCATCGAAGCGAGCCCAACGGGAGTCCTCTTCGGACTTGACACTTTCAGGCGTCGGGGTCTACTTTAACAAGCTATTCGTGAATCGGGGCGTAGCGCAGTCCGGTAGCGCATCTGCTTTGGGAGCAGAGGGTCGCTGGTTCAAATCCAGTCGCCCCGACCAGGGATCTGTCTCGTCATGTCAGGGCGCCATCACCGAGCGGATCGTTTCCCGCGCTCGTAGCTCAACCGGATAGAGCACCGGCCTTCTAAGCCGGGGGTTTTGGGTTCGAGTCCCAACGGGCGTACCATAAATATCCTGTCATACTCGCCTTTGCCCGGATTCCACACGGCTGCTCTTCTGAAACGAAACCATGGTGGAATCACGGCGGTCTATCCTTTTGAACCAAACCTGACCGGAGGTGTCAAAGATGCAATTCCAAATCTACAATCGCATCGTTTCCCTGGAGACCCCACCGTTAGTGATCGCGGAAATCGGGATCAACCACGAGGGCAGCCTGGAAAAGGCGATCCGGATGGTGGAGGATGCCGCCGAAGCGGGCTGCGAATGTGTCAAGTTTCAGAGTCATGTGATTGAAGACGAGATGATCCGCAATGACGTGATTCCCGGGAACGCCAGGGAGAGCATCTGGGATATTATGAGCCGCTGCGCGCTCACGGAAGACGAGGAACGACGTCTGAAAAACCTGGTGGAAGAAAAGGGGTTGATTTTTCTGAGCACACCCTTTTCGCGCGCCGCTGCCGATCGCCTGGAGAGTCTGGGCGTCTCCGCTTACAAAATCGGTTCCGGTGAATGCAACAATTATCCCCTGGTCAAGCACATCGCCTCCTTCGGCAAACCGGTCATTCTGTCTACGGGCATGAACGATATCGCCTCGGTCACCCCTTCGGTGGAGATTCTGCGAAACGCCGGCCTACCATTCGCCCTGATGCACTGCACGTCGATGTATCCCACGCCCTACGACAAGGTCCGTCTCGGAGGGATTGTAGATTTAGGCAACGCGTTCCCGGATGCGGTCCTGGGGCTGAGCGACCACTCCCTGGGCAACTACACCTGTTACGGGGCCGTACCGCTGGGCGCCCGCCTGCTGGAAAAACACTTCACATCAGACAAGACTTGGCCGGGGCCGGATGTGCCGATTTCTATCAATCCTGCAGAACTCAAGGAGCTGATCGAAGGCTCCCGGGCCGTTTTCCAGGCGCTGGGCGGCGGAAAGACTATCCTCGAAGAAGAGCAGCCAACCATCGATTTCGCCTATGCCTGCGTGGTCAGTATCAATGACATCAAGGCCGGCGATGTCATTACGGAAAAGAACATCTGGGTCAAGCGTCCCGGGACGGGTGAGATCAAAGCGCGCGACTATGAATCCCTGTTGGGTAAGACGGCAGCGCGTGACATCCCCCATGATACCCAATTAAAGTGGGAAGATGTCGCATCGCACTAGAAGCATTCGCTGTCTTTCACCATGGGGTATCTTCGCTGAGAATCCTTCCCGGTTGAGGGGAGTGGATGAACGCTGACAAACGCGAAAGAAAGGGTCGACTCATGAAGGCGATTATGTATCATTATGTTGGTCGGTATCATGCCGATTTTCCCTATCACGATTTCTTGGATGTTGATCGTTTCTCTTTGCAGGTAGATTATCTTGTGGAAAAATATGGCCTATTGTCACGAGAAGAATATGAAAGCTGTATCAGCAATAAGAAGATTAAAGAGGGGTGTATTCTGACATTTGATGACGGTTTACGCGATCATTACGATTATGTCTTACCAATATTAAAAGAAAAAGGTTTATTTGGTCTGTTTTTTATTCCTACACTTCCGTTTACAGAAGAAAATATCTTAGATGTGCATCGCGTGCATCTATTGCTAGGCAGCAATAAAGCTGAAACAGTACTGAAAAATTTAAACAATATCGTTAAGCCTGATATGCTTCGGGAAGATCGTAAAGAAGAGTTCGAAAAAAATACATATAAGCATCAGAAGGATGTAAGCGGCAAAAAAGAGGTGAAAAGGTTATTGAATTACTATATAGATTATTCTTATCGTGATGAGGTTCTTGATCAGATAATGAAAACGTATTTTCCAGACGAACAGAAGTTGATGCGTCATGTGTATATGACGGAAGAACAGCTTAAAGCAATGCACGAAGCGGGGATGATTATCGGTAGTCACACAATCAGCCATCCTGTGCTGAGCAGGTTGACCAAAGAGCAACAGCAACGGGAAATTGCCGACTCCTTTGTGGCCTTGGAAAAGATCATCGGAGATGCTTCGAGTAGGACGTTCTGTTATCCATACGGTGGCAAGCACACCTATGATGATACCACTATCGCAATACTCAATGATCTTGGTTGTATATGCTCCTATGATGTCAACCCGCGGGATATTGAACAAGACGACCTGGAGAATAACCTTCAGTCGTTGCCCCGCTACGATTGCAACATGTTCCCCCACGGCCAGTGCAATTCCTACTGATCTGGACGAGATGTCGGTGGAGGGGTAGTTGGCGTGGAGGTGCGAAGGCCAAATAGAAATAGAAAGGGATGGGTTGCGATCCTTTTGCAAGTTCCTCTGTTACAGCAAGCGTGACAAATCATGAAACTGCTTCTGTCGTGAGATGGTCCATAAATCCTCATTGGCAATGATTTTGAGAAACTGTTTCGCGCTATCGCCACGTCCGAAATGCATCGAAGGTTTGCCAGGGCCATTCAGGTTGGCCAATGCCTCGACGATACGTTCCTTGTTTTCCGGCACATTCACGATGGATTCGTACTTGAACCGGTTCAGTTGACGTGAGCCGATGTTGATCGTCGGCACACCATACACCGGCGCTTCACGGATGCCCGCGCTGGAATTGCCGACAATCGCCCGGGCGTTTTTCAACAAGGTCAGGAAATACTCAAAACGCATAGAGGGAATCATACGGAAGCGATCAAGCTCCCGCAACTGTCTGAAAGCCTGCTGTATGATATAGGTGCCGCGGTCGTTGTTGGGTTGGATGACCACAAAGTTCTGTTCCGATTCGATGACCGCATCCGTCACCGCATTCACATTATGGACCAGGGTATCCAACTCGGTCGTTACCGGGTGATAAATCAGGATGGCATACTTGTCAAATGGGATCTCGTACCGTTCCCTGACCTTCGCCAGGTCCGGGAGGGTGTCGGATAGCATGACGTCAATGTCCGGAGATCCTACAACAAAGATGCTGTTCGCCAGCTCCCCCATTTGAATCAGCCGTTTCTTGGCTTCATCGTTCGCGACGAAATGCAGATGAGCCAGCTTCGAGGTGGCGTGCCGCATCAGTTCATCGACCGTACCGGAAATCTCTCCGCCTTCGACATGGGCGACCAGGATGTTGTTCAGAGCTCCCACAATCGCGCCCGCCAGAGCTTCTACCCGGTCGCCGTGCACGACGATCATGTCGGGTGGAAACTGGCGAATGAAGTATCCCAAACCGGAAACGGTATTGGCCAGGATTAAATCCATGTCATGAGCTTGCCGTTCCGATTGGTTGATGTAAAGGAACATATTGTCCTGCAAACCGGATTTTTCAATTTCCTCGTACGTCAGTCCGTACGAACTCAGCATATGCATACCGGTTGTGAAAATGCCGACCTCGTATTCCGCCTCGTTGTTCACCAGCTCAATGAGGGTCTTCAGCTTGCCGTAATCCGCGCGCGTACCGGATACGAACAGAACTTTACGTGTATTGGTCTCTTTGGTGTACATGTCGTCTTTCCTGAAGACAAAGCTTACCGAATGCTGCCAGCCCCGCGAGCTGGCAATTACCTGCTGAAGGACGCCGGGAATTTTTCCCTGAATCGGCGCAAAAGGGTTTCAGCCACATCAAAATCCACCTGTGTGTCAATATCGCCCATCGCGAACAGCGGTGGTGTGATCATTGGCACGATCCTCGAGCCAAAAACATCCGAGTCACGGACCACCATCTCCGCACGGGAAACATAAACCAAACCATTTTCAAAATACTTCTGCGGCATGTCCTGCGACCGTGTCCCCGGAGCGTAATCCGGAGTAAAACGATCCTCGACAATACGGCCGGATTTGCGCTCATCGTGACTGACGCTGATTACGGAATCGGTTTCCGGGTGCTGCTTGAACAAGACGATCGCCGCTTCCACCATCTCAACCGTCCGCAGGGGGTTGGTTGGCTGAAGGGTGACCAGCGCTTCAAGAGAACCTCCCCGGCTTTTCAGGGTTTCAACCGTGTGCCGGGCAGCGGCGCCGGTTGTGGCTGTATCGCCGGCAAGCTCGTCGGGGCGACGAATGATCTCCGCCCCGAAGGAGGCCGCCACGTCGCTGATCTCTTCGCTGTCCGTTGAAACGATCACACGGTCGATTGACGGAGCCTCCCGGCCGATCTGAATGCTGTAATACAGCAACGGCTTCCCGTCAAACAATTTGATGTTCTTCCCCGGCAGACGCTTGGAACCGCCACGAGCGGGTATGAAGGCCGCAATCATCCACGCTTCCTTGTAGGGTGCACCTGAATCGGACCCTGAAAAGCATCCCAATTGGCTGTCGCCAATGTACACAAGTTTCCCCTTCAAGGCTACCGGCACTTCAGGGAATCGGGTAGCCCGGCTATTCTACGAAAGAAGCACGAAGTGGTTCGTTTGCATAGCCCAAAGTACGCGCCGTCAGTTTGGCGCGCACCTTGGGAAACAGGAGAAAAACCGTTTAAACCGATTCTATATCAAGGCTTATGTTGACAAAGCATGAATTCTCGTGGGATTTCCGGGCTAGATCAACGCAAACAAGCTACAGTCAACGCAGCAACTGATTTTGCATCTTTCATCACCGATGCAAGTGCAGACAGTTTGCGGCATGGGTAGATTCACGGGTGGGCGAAAAGGGATCGAGGCCGATTTCCGTTCTTCGCGTTCTCGAATTGCCCCGTGCGCCTAAATAGCTGTACGTTGTCTGGAAACCAGGCCACAGCCAAGGGAGGTCCGTCGTGGCAGATATCCGTGGGGCGCTGGACAGTATTGAGCACCTGGCGCCGTTTCCGAAGATCGTGCAGAGAATCCTGGACATCACCAACGACGAGACCTCTTCGGCGAAAGACCTGTCCCGTTGCATCAAAGAGGACATGTCGCTCACCGCCCGTATCCTCCGCATCGTCAACAGCGCGTACTACGGATTCAGCCGGACCATCGGCAACATCGAGCACGCCATCGTGATCCTGGGCTTCAACGAGGTGGTTAACATCGCCATGGCGCTCATCCTCACCCGCCAGTATCCCGGCGGACGCAACACCCTGCTGGACAAGGAGCAATTCTGGATGCACTCGGTCTGCACCGGCTACATGGCGCGGACGCTCAGCAAACAGGTGCGGTCCATCAGCGCCGAGGACGCCTTCGTGGCGGGGCTGCTGCACGACATCGGCAAGGTGGTGCTGGATCAGTTCTTTCCGGAAGAGCTGGAACAAGCGTTGCAGTATGCCCGCGAGAACAAAGTATCCTTACGCCAAGCGTCCCTGAAGCTGCTGGATATCGACCATACGGAAGTCGGCACACGAGTGGCGGAGCACTGGGAGCTGCCGTTGACCCTGGTGCAGGCGATCCAGTATCACCACGACCCGGAACACGCGCCGGAGGACCGGCTGATGCCTTATGTGGCGCATGTCGCCAACGGCATGGTGCACAACAAGAAGGTGGGCGACAGCGGGAACCCTGTGCCGGACTCGATCTCACAGGTGGCGCTGGAGAAACTGCATCTCGCCGATACGAGTCTCGATGATGTCTGGGAGGCCGCCAAGCTGGATGACGTGGACCTGAAGATTTTCATGTGATTCTATTGTTTACGTGTTATGAATGATATTTGCCCCGGGCAGCTTGTCGTGAGTAGAAAGATTCCTCATTCCCACCGACGATGAACTCAAACGGCTGGGACAGACATTGACGCTTCATCGCTGCCTGGGTCTAAACTAACAGTCGGCAGGCAGTTGAACATCTGGTATATAGTGGTTCTTGCAAAGAATCGAACATACTAAGATTCTTAAGTACTTGTTTATTCTGGATTCCTGCTTTCGCAGGAATGACATCATGGGACATTTCATTCGAGTATTACTACGAGTATTACTACGAGTATTACTACGAGTATTACTACGAGTATTACTATTTCGAGTATTACTATAAACCCGGGCAGTGACTGGAGGAGTATCAATGATGTGAGTGGTTCGTTATTAGCGTCAGTGAATATGTTTACACCTCTCTCACATCAAGCTGCCCGGAGCAAATACTGTCGAATCATATATTTCATCTGAATTGATCTTAATCTTCGTAACCTGCTTCTTCCAGTCGTTCCTGTGCGGTCTCTTCCATCTGGTTCATGCCCAGGCGTTTGTTCTCGAACTCTTCCTCGTAGCGGTACTTGGGAAAGAGATCACCGGATTTCCACAAGCGCGCTTCGGCGTAGAAAACAAACGCCCGGTCCCGGTTGTTGCTGTTCCACATGCGGTTGCCCACCTTCACCAGCTCCTCGAACATCACCAGGTCCAGGATCACCTGGTCCAGCGGATCGAACCGGTACTCGTTGTGACTGTACTGGATGAAGCTCTTCCGTTGGTAGCGTTGGGACTCGGGCGACAGGTATTTCCGCAGCTCACTGATGACATGATGCAACCGGCTGATCCCGGTCTTGAGCGACACCTCCGGCCACAGGAAACTGATGAGGACTTCCTTATGGACCGGCGACGGATAATGGAGGAGCAGGAACGCCAGCGCATCCACCGCTTTCTTGGAGCGCCAGGCGGTCAGGTCCACCGTCTTGCCGTCCAGTTTCATACGGAAATCGCCGAAGGTTCGGATGATGTTGTTGCCTTCGCGACGCAGGTTGGGGGCGTTGGTCAGGCTCTGCAGGATAAACGGGTCCTGGATGGCGAGGGGGACGTCCAGCTTTTCCCACTGGACACCGCCGCTATATGTCTCGGTTTGGTCTGTTTCGGTAGCGGGACGCAGCACGATGGTCACCGCCGGGATGGCGTTGGGTTCGGTCGCGACCGGGGTCGCGATGGCTTCACCCGGCAGATGGTCCTTCAGGCTCCTCAGCACCACAGCCTGGCGAACCGAGGCGGCGTCACCTCTGAACAGTTCAAGCAACTGGGCGAAAAAGGACTGCTGGGGATCGGCGACAGGATCCGAGAGCCACAGACGAATGTCCGACACTTTCAGCTCCTCCACCGTGGTATCGAGCAGACGCGCCGCTTCTTCATTCGCGAAGGTAATCTCGCCTTCCTTGTCGACGATCAGGATGGCTTCGCCCATGCTTTGCAACACGCTGCGCAGCCAGCGCTCCCGGCTGAGCTTTACTTTGTCTTTGGCGTGTTTGCTCAGGGCCATCTCGATACTGATCTTCAGCTCGGTATCGTGGAAGGGTTTCAGCAGGTAATTGTAGGGCTCGGTCTCTTTTGCGCGTTCGAGGGTTTTCTCGTCGGAGAGCGCTGTCAGGAAGACAATGGGGATGTCGTGGTGCTCACGGATTTTCGCGGCGAGGTCGATGCCGTCGGTCTTGCCCTTCAGCATGATGTCCATGAAGATCAGGTCGGGCCGGGCCTTCTCGACTTTCTCCAGCACATTCTTTCCCGACACTGCCATGGCGGGCACGACATAGTTCATTTTCTCCAGCCGTAATTTCAGGTCCTGGGCAATGATCCCCTCGTCTTCGAAGATCATAATCCTGACCGCCATCATCCGCCTCCCGCTGTTGGCCACAGGGATTCTTCGTACTCGAAGGTAATGGTGAACCGGGTTCCCCCATCCGATACCATCTCGATGTCGCCCTCGAGCTGATCGACCAGCGTATGCACCAGCTTCATGCCCAGCGAATCCAATTCGGAGATGTCCATGCCTTCCGGCAGCCCGACACCGTCATCCACCACCACCAGCCGGTAACTCTCCTCACCTTCGCTGGTGAAAGTCAACCGCACCGAGCCGCCTCGATCCTCCGGAAAAGCGTACTTCAGTGAATTGGACACAATTTCGTTAATGATCAGGCCCAGCGGAATAGCCAGATCAAAATCGAGCCAGATTTTTTGAAAGTCCATGCTGAAGGTGATGCGGTCGGTATCCTCCGAGTAAGAATGAAAGAGGTTTTCCACGATATCCCGGGCGTATTCCGTGAAATCGATCCGTGCGAAGTTCTTCTCCCGGTAGAGCCGATCGTGGATCAGGGCCATGGATTTGACCCGGTTCTGGCTTTCCAGGAGCATGTTCCGGAGCTTGGGGCTGTCCACCATGGCCGCTTGCAGGTTCAGCAGGCTCGAGATGATCTGCAGGTTGTTCTTCACCCGGTGGTGGATCTCTTTGAGGAGGACTTCCTTTTCTTTCAGGCTGTGCCGGATCTGCTCCTCCGCCTCTCGCTTGGCGGTGATGTCGATGGCGGTCATGGAGATGTACTGCGGCTCGCCCTGGTCGTTCTCCACCACGGTGCCGGTCATCATGGCCGGGAACTCGCGCCCGTCACGCCGCCGGTGCCAGATCTCGTCGGTGAAGCCGTGGCTCGTCTCCGTCATCAGCTTGAAAAGCTGCTCCAGGTAATCCCACTGGGCTTCGGAGTGGAATACCGAGGCGTGCTTGCTGACCAGGTCGTCCAGAGCGTACAGGTGCATCTGAGCGTAGGACTTGTTCACATAGATGATGTTGCCGCTCAGGTCGACAATCAGCGCACCGTAGCCCGCCTTGTCCAGCACTTCCTTGAACGTCTTCAGCGCCATTTCGGCGCGCACCAGCTCGGTGGTGTCCTTGAAGATGACCACGGCGCCGTGAATACGGTTGTCGCCGTTGCGTACCGGGTAGTACGCCAGTTGCATATGGCGGCTGTCGCTGTCCCGCCTTCGGACGATGTTCTCGAATTGCACCGGCGGCGGCGATCCATTCAGGCACATGGTGATGCGCTTTTGAATGCGGTCCGCGAGTTTGCTGTCGGACAGGATCTGGGCGGCCTCCTTGCCGTCCACCCCCGCGCGTTCCAGTTGAAACAGCGCAAGGAAGGAGGCGTTGGCCAGGCGGACCCGGTTCGTGTCATCCACCAGCAGCATGGGATCGTCGCTGCTCTCCACCAGATTCTGGTAGTCCAGCAGCTTGGCTTCAGTGCTCCGGCGCTGCTCCACTTCTTCCTGCAGCCAGGTGTTGACTTCGGTCAGCTCAGCGGTCCGTTCCTTGACACGTTCTTCAAGTTGTTCACGCGCGCGCTTCAGCGACACTTCGCCGGCCTTGACACGGGTGATGTCCCGCATCAGCAGCATCACCCATTCGCTCTGGTCGCTCCATGCGCCCTCGAAGGGACGGGGGATGTAGTCCAGCCGCACCCACATCGGGTCGTCCCGGTCGCCCAGGTGAAGCCGCTTCTGCTCGCTGCGCTTGTCGCCGGAGTTCAGCGTCCGGATAACATTGGCAATGATCTTGGGGTTGTCCTGAAAGAAGTCATTGATTGGTGTATCCTGCAATGCGTCTGCGTCCAGGTTGGGGAACATGCGGGTAAACTCACGGTTGACCGCGCGCAGCCGGATGCCGTTGTCAGGTTGCCGCTCCCAGATCATCACCCCGTCGGGCAGGAAATCCAGGAAACGCAGCATCGTGTCGGGGTTCTGCTTCGCGGTCATGAGGTTACACCATCACCGTTGGTTGGACAATGTTACAATGTGGGGACAATCTGTTGTCCCAGTTGCAGCATGTAATACCCGTCGCTCAAGGTTTGTGGCGGAGTTCCGGTGAACCTGAGGACGAACGTGTGGGGTCCGGGTGGAAACCGTACGGTGAACGTATGATTGTAGTTCGCTTCGAGCGGCTCGAACGGTGCGCCGTCCAGGGAAAACTCCAGAGTCAAGGGAATATCCTGTGTATACGGGTTCGGGTTTTCCTGCACCGCGCCCTGCACATGATACAGATGCAACGGGGCAAACGGTTCCGGCGAGATCGAATAAAGCTGCCAGTGGAGATTCCGCCCGGCCTGCACCATGCCGCTGAGTTCCACCTGGATCTGGGTAGCGTCGTTGATACGATGAATCCGGTAGTTCGTCCATTCCAGGTAAAACTGCATATTCCGGCCGCCGCCCTGGTTCATCATCAACCAGAGTTGCGGCTGGTGTTTGAACGCATTCGGCGCGTTTTCGATTACTTCCTGGTTGAATCGCTGCACGGGCGCACCTGACGGTTTCTGGCCGGGCTTGCCCCATGCCGCGCCCGCAAGGAGCACCGCCAGGACTAAAACCGGCCATCGTTGCAACTGCTTCACCCGTGTCATGATCGTATCACCGTATCGTTATCCGCTGATATTTCACCAGCGGCTGCTCGTCTTCACTGAACTGCACCGCGACAATCGCCCGGTATTCACCGGGATCCAGCACCGGAAAGTACACTTCAAACCGACGGCCGCCCGCCGGCAGGACGTAGGCGTCCCGGTAGCCGAACTCCGTCTTGCGGCCCCACGGCTTGAACACGCCCTCGGCCATCTTTCGCTCCAGGCTGACATTGCCCTTCGCGAACACCAGGCCGTTGCCCACGTTGTCCACCACGAACCGGAAACGGTGGTAGGGAGTGTTGTTGTAGTCGTACTCTTCCACCAGCACCGTGTCAACCTTGACTTCCTCGGTGCGGCCCTTCGGGCTGGTCACGGCGATCAACTGGGTCCGCGGGGCGGTGAACTCCATAGCCTCGCCCTCCTCGACCCCCTTACGGTTGAACACCAGGCCGGTGAAATAGTCCCCGGAAGCGTCCTGGGGGGCGTGGACCCGCAGTTTGAACGTGCTGTTGCGTCCAGGGGCCAGCACCACTTCTTCGTCCACCATCTCGATCCACTCGGCGCAGGAGCGCGGCCAGGTTCCGGCCTCGCGGGTGAGCACCGGCGCGCCGCCCTCGTCCAGCTTCCAGTCAATCAGGTCGGCGGTGAGGACCAGGGAATCGTCGATGCTGCTGCTGAGTTTCACAACCACGTAACTGGCCCCGCCGGGCGAAATGCGCTGCTGGATCAGAGGTTTGCCGAAACGGAAGCCGGGCGAGGCCGCACGGATCAGCCCCGACAACTCCTCTGTCAACGCGCCCGGATAGACTTCGCCCTCGTAAATGGCGAAGGGGTAGGAGTTGGAGATGCTGCGCCCCTCGCCGGTCTGCAACGTGATCCGGACCATGTAGTAGCCGTCGTTGAGCGGCTGGGCGCCATAAGCTTCCAGGTTGCGAATGCGGTCCGGCAGGACGTACCCGCGCCCGCTCTCCAGTTGCGCGCTCTCCAGCTTGAGGCCACCCTCGGTCCAGAAGCTGATGGAGCCGGTGACCTGGGTGTGGATGTCGCCGTCGTTTTTGACCGGCAGCACCGCATGCCAGCCCTGCGCCGCGCCGTCACGCATCACCACCGCCGCATCGGTCTCGCCGCGAGGATGGACGATCAGCGTGTCCGGGTAGATCTGGGGGCGGCTGCGACGCGACTGCACGTTGAACATCACCACGACCATCGCCTGGCTCTGCAACTGCAGGCCGCTGTCGCGCAGTTTGTTTTTGGGATCTTCCAGCGGAATCATGCCGCCGGCGAAGTCGCCGCGGACGATGGCGTAATAACCGCCCTCGGCGTCACGCGGGATCGCCACATCGCCGGTAAGCTCGAAGGAGCCGTGAGCGGGCAGGACGGTGTCGGTGACTGTCAGCGTGATCCAGTCGCCCGCGCCGCGCTGCCAGCCCTCTTCCGAGATATAGGGCAAACCCTCTTCGGAAATATCCATGTCAAAGGCTTCGAAGGTGCAGGGCACGTCTTCGTCGCCGATGTTGCGGACGGTGATGGTGAAGGTGGTGGTCCGGCCACGCTGGGCGGAAACCTCCTGCACCGGGGGAATGAGCTGCACCACCGCCTGCGCCGCCGACGGCAGCAGCAGCAGGAGCAGCACCAGAAAACAGACGAGCGCCCTGTGATTTCTGTTCATACCCCATCCCCTCCGGTTGGTTTCCTGTCCGCACTATCATACAAAAAAGCAACAGCCGGCGCGAGTGCGCCGGCTGATATCGTACAGATTCTACATCCCTGTTGAAAAGGGATCCGGCCTACAGCTCAGGCGCGGGGCAACCCGCGATGGTCAGGCTGTAGTACCCGTCGTCCACGTGGTACGGAAGCGTGAAGTTGCCACGGAACTGGAACCAGTGGTCGCACGGTTCATTGATGTGCATGTACAGGTTGCCGGCGTTGTTCGGGTTCAGGGTCATCCAGTCCTGCACCACGCTTACGCCATGCTCCAGGCCCGTGCCCCAGGCGCCTTCCCAGGTGATCGGGAGGTCGCTGCCGTAGTTCGAGCCGGTGCGACCGAAGATGTCGTGACGGAAGTACAGGTGGTCCAGATCCTCTTCGCCGCGAGTCAGGCCGACCCATTCTTCGTTGTTCGATATCACCGTGCCGTTGATGGTAAAGGTGATGGTCTCTTCCGCGTCGCCGAGACGGTGCCACTGGTACGAGGTGAACTCGTAGCTCTGAGTCGCGTACAGTTCCACCCACAGCTCCAGGGTAATCGGCGCGTATTCAATGTAAATGGGGTTGCCGGCTTCGTCGTAGTCCACCGCCCAGTTCTGGCCGGGCACCCAGATACCGGTCGCTTCAAAGGAACCGCTGGTCGCTTCCCAATTGGTGGGATTCATACCCCAGCCGGCCTGGTAGTTGCCGTTCGCCGGAGGCGGGACAGCCACGGCCGCCATCGCCAGCACCAGAATCGCTACCATCGCAAACATGAACTTCTGCATCCTTCTTCCTCCCGTTGTAACGGATATGTGGTTGTTCGCTCTGTCCCCGGTCATCTCACCTTGCTTGACCGTGAAGCTATTTTCGCTTCTTTGAACTTTCTCCGGGTATTTCAAGAAATGGGCCTTTTTCGTCTTTTTTGGAGACAGAGGGCGAGCTCCTGGAGCGATCCGGGTTTAAGACCCGGTAAAACAAGAAATTATCGCGAAAAAGCCTGCCGTTTGACAGGTGGGAATAACTGCTGTTCAGGGGATGGAGAGACGAAATATCTCCGGGAGGCGGAAAGATGGGACAGCGGGAGGCGGAAGAAAAATCCACCTTTGAGCAACTCTTCTGACTGCCAATGCCCCAAAAGGCAAGCCACGATGCAGGCAAAACTCGATGAATATAGTGGTTCTTGCAAAGAATCGGACATACAAAATTCTCTAAATCGCTGTTTATTCTGGATTCCTGCTTCCGCAGGAATGACACGATGGGACATTTCATTCGAGAATAGCTATAATGTCATCCCCGACTTGATCGGGGATCTCCTCCGGTGATTCGCAGGCGCCTGTACTTGCGCCACCTGGATAGAGGAATCAAACTGAAAGGGTGTCAATGATACAGATCGGGGCCTGTCAGCCTCTCAATTGATCGCGGCCGCGTTATTCCACAATCCAGGGCGTGATGAAAATGACCACTTCCGACTCGCTGGTCTCGTTTTCCGTGTACCGGAACAGGTAGCCCAGCAGGGGTATGTCGCCCAACAGGGGAATCTTGCGTTTGATGTTCTTGAGGTTCTCGAGCTTGAGCCCGCCGATGGTGAAGGTCTCGCCGTTCTCCAGTCGCACCGACGTCGCCGCGCTGCGGTTGGAGATAATCGGCAGGTCCTGCGAACCCGACCCGACCACGTCGCCCACCTGCACCGAGACATGCACGGTGACACGGTTATCCGGCGACGTATACGGGGTGATCTCCAGCTTGATGCCGGAGCTGACCGATTGCAGCGTGTTGTACTGGAACTGCTGGGAGCTGCCGGTCTGGATGATGAAATACTGGTCCTTGGTCAGGGACAATTCCGCCGGACGGCCGTTCATGGTGACAATGCGCGGATTGGCGCGGATGGATGCGTCGCCCGCTTCAACCAGCGCCTCCAGGTTCACCACCGCGTCGGCGTCCACGCCCAGGAAATCCGTCCCGGTTTCAGTGTACGTGCCCAGCAGCGGCGGGTTCTCGACTTCAGAATGATTCGTTCCCACGCTCCACTCAGTGCTGGAAGTGGTGTTCGAGAGGGTCCAGTTCACGCCGATCTTCTGCAAACCCGAGGCGGACACCTCCGCCACGATCACCTCGATACCGATCTGGTTGGTCGGCCGGTCCATCGCCAGCAGGTCAGCGTGGATGCGGTCGGTGATGTTGCGCGGAGCGGTGATGACCACGGTGTTCGTCTTGTTGCTGGCCTTGACATACGGCAGAAAGTGCTCCGAGAGCAAGTCGAGGGCGACCTCGGCTTCCAGATTGGCCAGCGTCACCACCTCCGTCACCGACAGCAGCGCAAACGCCGGGTCCTCGGGGGAGGCCGTTCCCACGTAAACCGCGCCGTCCTGGATGTTGTAGGCGAATCCCAGGGGCGACAGTACGGCGTTGAGCACCTGTCCCAGCGGTTGCTCGTCGGCCTCGAAGGTCACCAGGCCCTCCACGTTCGGCCCCCACAGGATCGGCATGCCGGTCTCGTAGGAGAGGTCGGTCAGCACACTGCGGACGTCGATCTCGAAGAAGGAGTTGGTGACGGGGAACTCGAGCACCGGGTTGTGTTGAGGCTCCTCGACAGGTTGGCTTCGAGGGGGAGCTTCGCCCCGGGAACCGGTTTGAGCAGCGCTGAGACTTTCCACCCGGCTCCGAAGCGTGGCGTAGCGTTCAGCCGCTTTGTCGTCCAGCGTGGCGGGGAGAATGCGGTCCAGGGCGTGTTGGGCTTTTGAGGGTTCGCCGGCTTTGGTGTAAGCTTCAACGAGGCTGAGTTTCAGCGACGCCGGCAGTTCGCTGATCACCGGCCGGCGGAGGATGTCTTGCAGGTAGGCGGCGGCTTCACGGTAGCGCTGCTGCTGCATCAACTGGTCCACGAAGGCGGAAATCTGTTCGGTTTCGCGTCCCCCCGGCACGGCTTGCGCCGAGACGGTGAGGATGAACAGCAAGAAAATCGACACGACACGGACACCGGCGCGGGCCATCGGCTGCCTCTTGGTTAATGTGAATACACGCAAGATACAGGAAAAAACGACAATCCGCCCGGCCATGCAAGCCCAATCCGCCCCTTATGCAGAAAACCACCCTCCTTGCGGACCCGGAGCGGTGAGGCAGGAACGGGCGTCTCGCTCGTTGGAAGACAGGCCACCCTCTTTACTGACCCGGAGCGTAACGAGAGAAGGGGGCTTGTTTTGGTCCAATCGAGGTTGTACTATTGAGTTTCCTTCGGGACAGGGATTTCGCGGGGACATTGCATACCGGCCCGCGGAATTTTTATGTTCTGTACAAATGGTCCGTGTAGCTCAGTTGGTTAGAGCGCCTGACTGTGGATCAGGAGGCCACGGGTTCAAATCCCGTCTCGGACCCAAATACCAAAGGGCCAGGTTACCACTTGGTCCTTTTTCTATCCGCTTTTTACATCGTTCAGCAGACGATTTGTCTTCTGTCGGCCTTTGCGCATACAGCAATTCTACCAGACCGGCAACAGTACCATCCAGACCGGTTCGTGAGCCGTTCTGCGACCTCATGCCAGCCCGGATCATTCACGAAACAGGAAGAGCGTTTCTCGCGCCACGAACGCTTTTTAATACCGGCAGTCGATCCCCAAGGAACCTTACCCGCTGAGGTAAGGATTGCGCCATGTGCGCTGGTCTCGTCAGAGAACAAAACAGCCTTCTTCTAATACGAGCTTGATGTGAGCTATTGTATGGCTATCCTGTAGGACCATGAACGAGAATCCGGTGAGGCTGGAAGCCCGGCCGGAAAGTAACTTTTCGCGAAATGTCGAGCAAATCCCGGTTCTCATACAATGAACGTTCCAGCGCTATCAAGTTGTTTATGACAGATTTCCGTCGCGCGCAATTTGGCAATGAGAACCGACGACGCCTGTAGAAAGGCCCTAATCACCTTATCCGGCCAGGCTTCTTGCAGCCGTTGGCCCGCTGCCCGGGGATGACATGCCTGCGCGGCGATGGCGTGGCTACAGCATGATCGAGTCCTCCTGGTGGGAGCGACGATGGGATCATCCGGCGAACACTTTCGCGGTTTTTCGGGTTTGCACTCTTATCTCGAAAGATAACTCCCTTTCATGCCGATAGAGAACTTATAGTATGAGCTGAAAAGGGAGTCGTGGCGGAACAGCGCCGAAGCAACGCGAGTATATGCTATAGGAAGGATTAGGTTTGTTTTTTCGGGATTTTTTCTTTGTATTTTGTTACAGGGGCCACGGCTTGAGGGGTGGGATAAGAAGAGGAGGTCATCATGAACGGGACACGAGAGTACCGCTACCTCAGCGACGATTTGCAACGGCAGTTGCGCTCGATGACCGACGCATTCAGCCGGAGCGGGTTGACGCCGGCCAGTTTCCTCAGCTCGCTGAAGGAAGTGCTGCCGGTCTTGCGTGACGAGCCCGACACCCTGTTCCAACGGATTGAGGGCCTGTATGCTGTCGCGGAACAACTCTTTGAGTTGACGCTGAACATCGGGCGCTTCCGTTTCGGGCAGGGCTGGAACCGGAACAAGGTGGTGGAGATGGCGCGGATTCGTCCGCTCAGCACCTACCACTGGCT
This sequence comes from uncultured bacterium, assembly GCA_964648415.1. Classification (GTDB taxonomy): domain Bacteria; phylum Electryoneota; class Electryoneia; order Electryoneales; family Electryoneaceae. The sequence goes on from CAZYOC010000035.1 coordinate 21,540, forward strand.
TACCGGGTCACGTGAGCATCTGGAACATTTCCCCACTCGGCGAGACTACTTGAACGATCCAGCGACGTCGCTGGTCAAACTGAAGGACGACATCCTGTTGTTGGGAGGTCTCCTTCGTACGCTGCAGGCGGGCATGCCCGAACGCCCCCCTTCACAGCCGCGCACCGGCCCGGTGAAGTTTAACCTGGAAGGGTGGGGTTGGCACGCGCGGGATTCATAGCGACACGGGCGCCGCGAACGAAACCAACGCTGGAGCACTCACGCTTCAGCGTTTTTGCAGTGCGCCGGCAAGAGCGTCCGAATTACACTTTCCGGCCAGACTTCTACTCGGTTTATGCGTTTATGTGGTATGAGTAGCGAGTAGTATCAGGGCTTCGAG
>CAZYOC010000036.1:0-21841 GCA_964648415.1 uncultured bacterium
GCCGCTTTTCTGGTGCGCCATCAGGGACTCGAACCCCGAACCAACGGATTAAGAGAAGTGAACAAATGTTTAGCTTAACGCGCTGTTTTTACTTTATATGCTACATATTACCAATTAGTTGTAATATCACATTACGTCACAATATGGCACACTATGCCATTTCGTAAGTGCTTGTTCTATGCGGCCAGCTCCCACTGGCTTCCGGCCATATCACGGCCAAATATCGGCCTTGGAGGGGGGGGACACCACGTCATGCGGGTTCCCAGGTTCCCAGGTTCCCAGGTTCTCAGGTTCTCAGGTTCTCAGGTTCTCAACAATCTCCCCCCACTTTCAAAGCCGGGGAAAACCTTGATGGGTTTTCCCGGCGGCTACAGTACGCCAGCTTGTCCAAGGCAGCGTTTGCATGTTTCACTTCGCGCATCACGGCTTGTGGTTTATTACACCCGTTGATACTGGGCGCAGATAGGGGTGCTGCATCCACGCTGGCGCAAGACGGATGTTTCTGGAGAGCTGATTCCGATCAGCATCAGGCAGGATCACAGACAAGTGTGAATCAAGCAGGTGTGAATTTGGGTATCTGTGATGTGCTCTTTACCCAAGTAGCGGAACGCTTCGATCACCACCCCTTCAACACACCCGGAAAAACCAGCATGAACCCGGCCAACAAATTGCCATCCACAGAGTCATTCGCTTGCACTCACTGCACCGCTCGCCGATATTGCAGGGTACGTTTCTGCGTATGTTTGGGGGATAAATGAGTCAACTTCTCGACGTCGGGAAAGCAGTCCGTCTGCGGCATCGCCTGGCCGTAGTCCAACGCATTCGAAAAACGACACCCGATTCTGCGGGGAAAGTACGCCATGTTGTGGATGTCGAATACCTGGACAACGAAACACCCCAGTCCGACCAGGTATTGTGGGAGCTGGAGCCGGATGCGGAAGCATTGGAAACGGTCGATCTGCCAAGAATAGAAAACCGCCAGCATGTTCCCGACGACCCATCCGAACTGCGGGCCTTTGTCCACGCCCATTGCTGGACACGCTTGCAGCGTGTTCGCGACCACGCTCCCGATCAAGACCAGATCTTCGCCAGCATCCCCAGCTCATCGTTACAGGTTCATCCTTACCAGTTAGTCCCATTGTTGCGTGCTTTACGCATGCCGCGCGTCAACTTGCTGTTGGCCGACGGTGTCGGGTTGGGGAAAACCATCGAAGCCGGGCTGGTTTTGCAGGAACTGCTGCTTCGCCGAAGGGTGCGCCGCATCCTGATCGTCTGTCCCGCCATGTTGCAGGAACAGTGGCGGGATGAGTTGCAGCGAAAATTCCAGTTTTCCTTCGATATCATGGATGCCGACCGGGCGTACAAACTGCGCCGTCAAATGGGTACCGACACCAATCCCTGGCGCACCCATTCCCGGTGGATCACATCCATGGATTACCTGCGGCAGGAAATCATCCTGCATCAGTTCGAATCCGCAAGCCGTCCCAAGTCCGCCAACGGCCACGCCAGCCCCACAGCGCCGTGGGATCTGCTGATCGTGGATGAATGCCACAACGCAGCGCCGGCGGGACCATCTCGCGCCAGCCTGCGCTACGAAATGCTGAGGCGCATCCGCTTCCTGTTCGAACACCGCGTCTTCTTGAGCGCAACCCCCCATAACGGCAATACGATCAGCTTCACAGGTCTGTTGGAATTGCTGGACCCGGTACGCTTCCAGATGAAAACCAAGTGGACCGATGATGACCGGGCCAACCTGAATCAGGTCAAAGTCCGTCGCTTGAAGCAGGACCTGAAGGATTACGACCTTCAGGTCCCCATGTCGGATGAAATGCAACCCCGTGAAGAACCCTTAACCCTCTCCGATGACGAAGTCCAGCTCTACGCCGCCATGCGGTCCTACCGTCTTCGCGGCTTGGAACGGTTGGAAACCATCGGTTCGTCAAAGGAATCCTGGGTCGCACAGTTTGTATTCCAGATCCTGACCAAGCGGCTGTTGTCGTGCCCGTTTGCGTTCGCACGTACTTGGTGGCGTCATGTGGACCGTACTATTCTGGACGCCGAATCCAGCGAAGAATCCCTGGACAAAGCAGCCCAGGCGGCCAGCCGGGCGAAGAAAGCCGATCTGGACGAAGAACGCTCCACCGCGGAAGAAGACGCCACCCAGCATGGCGGCGCGTGGCTCTATGTCAAAGATAAGGCGCTGCAATCTCTCCAGGATACCGTATCGCAGGCCCTGACACGTATGGGATTGGGCCATGCTGTTGTGTTCTATCACGATGACGACATTCCAGATGTCCGCGACACCAAGACCCAAAGCCTGATCGATTGGATCCGGGCGAACATGCTGCACGAAGACGACAGCTTCGTGCAGGACGAACGTCTGATCGTCTTCACCGAATACAAGGAAACCCTGACTTACCTGTTGGAGCAGTTTCGGCGTGAAGGGTGGGGTGGCAAGCTGGTAGAGACACTCGTCGGCGGCATGGACCGGATGGACTTCCAGCGAGTCCGTGAACGTTTTGAAGACGAGAGCAGCAACGTCCGTATCCTGCTGGCCACCGACGCCGCTTCCGAAGGGATCAACCTGCAGGAAGCCTGCCGTTGGGTCTTCCATTTCGACATCCCGTGGTCCCCAACCAAGTTGCAGCAGCGCAACGGCCGCGTGTGGCGACACGGCCAGACACGTGAAGTCACCGCCCGCTACTTCAAGACCGATCAGGTGGAAGACCTGAAATTCCTGCTGAAGGTGGCGCGCAAGGTCCAGTCTGTGAACCGTGAACTGGGCAGCATCGAACCCATTTTCGACAAGGCGCTGTATCAGGATTTCAAGGGACACCATGTCGACTGGGATATCGTAGAAGCCGATGTGGACTCCCAACTGAAGCACCCGGATGAGGAAGACGAGCTGCCTAAGGAAGACAAAACAACCGCCACGAATGACAGTTCGTTAGCGCACAAAGCATACAAGCGTACCCGTCAGATCCTGGGCGTGCAGGCAGACGGTGTCCAGACCGCGCTCAGCACCGCCATGGCGCTCGACGGCGGCGGTGAAATCAAACCAAAGAGCGCAAGCCGACCCGGTCGTTTCAGCATCAACCTCCCCCGGCGCTGGCAGGCGTTGTTCGGGGACAGCCTTGCCCTGAACAAACTGGGGGCCCGGCCCGACTACTTGTTCGACCCCAATGCCGCCCTGGTGGAACGTCACGGCATGAAAGTCTTCCGTCTCGACCGCAGAGAAGTCCTGCTACGGCTGGGCCATCCCCTGATTCACCATGCGCTGTCCAGTCTCAAGGGCCGCCTCTACGCTTCCGCGCAACTCCAGACCGGGAAAAGCCTGTCACGCTGGACCATCGGCGCACACGACCTCGGCGACCAGGGGAATTATCTGCTCCTGCATGCCGTGCTGCTGGCGCAGAACGGGTTCCACGACGCCATTCATGACGAAGTCATCTCCACCGTCTTCACCGTCATTGGCGATTCGCTGGAAGAGACCGACGCCATCACCGCGTCGAAGCTGATGGAAAAACCGCTGCTGAAACCCAACGGCGCCTTTGACAGGATCAAAGATTCCGTGCGCAAACGCTGGCTTCCGCACAGCAATGTCCTCCGCACCTGGCTCGATTCCGCCCAGGCGACATTCGACACCCGGATCCGTGCAGACGCCGCGCAGGTTGAAAAGCATCTGGCCGACATGGAAACGAAGCTGTACCGAGACCGTCTGAAGTCCCTCAGCGACGCCCGGCAGCGAAAACAGCTTGAGACCCTGGCGCGTGAAAAACGCAAGCTGGAAACAGCCGCCCGGCAGACCACACTGGACCTGGGCGAATACGAAACCACCCAGCAGCAGCTCGAAGATGTAGAAGCTGAAATCCAGGCGCTGGAACGTGACATGGATGATCTCCGCACCAAGCTCGAACAGGAACGGGATTACCGTCTCAAAACGCTGATCCCCAAACGCTTCGAGATCACCTCTGTCTATCTGTTCCCGCTGGCCGTTGAATACGCCGTACCCTTCACGGGGGGTGTCCAATGAAGCGCAACCCTGCAATGGAAGCCCACGCCTGGTGGGGCCGCCTCAGTCACAAGGGCCTGTTCCTGTCGCCGTCGGTGCTGGCGGAACGCTATCCCGACGCCCCCGCGCTGCCGGATACACCCCGCCGTGGCCTGCGCGAAGCGGTACGCGCCACCACCGAAGAGACCACACGCTATCTGGTGCGCAAGACCCACCGCTCCCAGGTGCTGGAAGCGGTGGACGCCCTCTTTGGGGACGTACTGACATACCCAACCTCACGCTACATCAAGCAGATCCCGGCCGACCTGAAGGTCGCCCTCCGTATCGGGGGGCATACGGACAACGTCGCCCCGGACCGCATCATTCTGGCCGCTGACAACGAAACGCCCCTGCTGGCCGTCATGGCCGATGAAAACAAGCGGATCGGTTTCGGTAAAGGCGGAACATCGTTCGCCCGGCTGCTGGAGTACCTGCGCGCCACCGACCAGAAACTGGGCCTGATCACCAATGGCAAACAGCTCCGTCTCGTATATGCAGGGCTGGACTTCTACACCTCAGTCGAGTGGGAACTGGAACGCTGGTTCGACGGCGGCGAAGGTGACGAAGAACTCGCCGGCCTCTGCGCGTTGCTGGCGAAACCGTCCCTCACCGGCTACACGTTTCCCGATAAAAAATCCGGCAAGGACAAACAGTTTCCCAGCCTGCGTGAAGCGGTGGAAGAATCCCGCAACCGCCAGGCGGAACTGTCCGACGTGCTGGGAGAAGCCGTACGAGTTGCGGTGGAATCCCTCGCAGAACAGCTCTCGATTGCCGACAGCCACCGCTCCGCGGAAGACAGCGTCCTGCGTCCCCTGTTCGACCAGCCCGGACGCACCCGTGAGCTTTCCGAAGGCGAAGCCATGGACGCGCTCCAACAGGCGCTGGTGCGCATTGTCATGCGCTGCGTCGTGCTGCTGTTCGCCGAATCACGCGACAACCTGCTGCCCAATGACGACCCCATCTACAACGAATCCTACAGCATCCGTACACTCTACCAGCAATTGCTGGAAATCATGCAGACCACCGACGGCCGCACATCGCTCCGCAACCGTCGTTGGGCCTGGGCGCGATTGACCGCCCTGTTCCATCTGATCCATGACGGCTCCCGTCATCCGGAATTCCAGTCGCCTTCCTATGGCGGCCTGCTGTTCCGTCCGGGACGACTGGCAAGCGAAACCGGCGAGGCGGAATCCGACCCTGTGCTCCGCGCTCTCGCCATTCTGGAACAGCACATCGAAGTCCATGACGACGCTGTCTACGACATGCTCCGCCGCCTCGTCTTCAGCGAAATGCTGGTCCCGGTGAAGGGTGGGAGACGCACCCGCGTGGCCGCCGTGGTCGACTACTCCCAGCTCGATCCCGAAGTCATCGGCCTGATCTACCAGGGCCTGCTCGACTACAAGCTGAAACGCACCGGCGATGACCTGGTGGAGCTGCGTATCGGACGCACCCCGTTCCTGGAATTTGACGTCCTGCAGAATATGGAAGCCACCAGCCCCAGACGATTCAAGGATCTGCTGGGCGAACTGAAGAAGGAAAAGACCACCAAATCGGGCGACAGCGACGACCAGCCCGACAACGACGAACCGCCGCCGGAACCGGAAGAACCCGGCGAAGACGCAACCGGCGACGATACCGACGACGACAGCGACACCCAGCAGCCGGCCTCGGATGATGACCCGCTGGTCCGTGTCCATCAGTGGGCGCGGGATGCGCTCATCACCGCCGGGCTCATTAAGCCGAAGAAAAAACTGGAATCGGACGCCCAGTTCGATGAACGCGTCACCAAAGAAGTCAGGAAGCTGATTCCCCGGGTGTATCGCAAGGGCGACTTTGTGTTGCTGCAGATGGGCAACGTGCGCAAAGGCTCGGGCACGTTCTACACCAAACGCGCCCTCGCCGCGCCGCTGGTCAAACGCACCCTCGCGCCCCTGCTCTATCAGGACGGTGAAACCGGCCGACAACCCCGAACGCCCGAAGAAATCCTCGCGCTGAAGGTCTGCGATCCCGCCTGCGGGTCCGGGTCGTTCCTGGTCTACGCCGCCCGGGAAATCACCGACGCACTCTACAAATCCCTCGTCGCCCACCGTGGCTTCGCCGATCCCGACGAAGCGAGGCGGCGCACGCTCCCCTTCGGCAGGCTGGAAAACGGCGACGGCGAAAAAGTCCGCTACCTGCCGCTGGAACAGCAGGAATGGGAAGCGGGCACACCTTACGAGGAGATGGTCCGCGCCCTGCTGAAACGCTACGCCATTGAATACTGCCTCTACGGCGTCGACCTGCACCCCCTTGCAGTGGAACTGGCCCGCATCTCCCTGTGGGTGGAGTCCATGGACCGCCGCCTGCCCCTCGGCTTTCTCGATCACAAGATCAAGGTCGGCAATTCACTGGTGGGTACGGAATTGAAGCGGGTGCTGGATTACCCGCTGAACGCCTGGGAACGTGACGGCGGCGACGGCCCGAAAGGCGAACGCACCAACCGGATCGACACCCTGCTGAAGGGTGAAAAGTCCAGACGCACCCGCTCCGGACAGGGACGCATCCGCCAGGAAATGATCAAGCTGCTCCAGCAGCGCATCACCGGTCAGCTTGAACTCGAGCTGGAAGGCAAAACGCTCGATCCGGGGCGTGTACTGGACGACCTGCGTGGAACACTCGCGCAGGTCCATCGTCACGCCATCCAGCGTCCTGAAGAAGCGGAACAGGCCTACCATGCCGGGGTGGACCGGCGTGATTATCAGCGTGTCAAAGAAGCGATGGACGAATGGTGCGCGGTCTGGTTCTGGCCCATGGACGAAACCCGTGGCGACTTCGCCCCCACTCCGCTGACAATGTACCAGGGCGGGGAACAGCGGCGCAGGGTGCTGAGGGATCTGGTCGAACAGCACCGCTTCTTCCACTGGGAACTGGAATTCCCCGATGTCTTCCTGTCCGGTCCGGAAGGGGATCAACCGGAAGCAGGCAAAGGCTTTGACGCCATCCTCGGCAATCCGCCCTGGGAGGTCATGAAACCCAATTCCCACGAATTCTTCAGCGAATACGACCCGCTGTACCGTACCTATGACAAGCAGCGCGCGCTCCGCAGGCAACAGGAAATCTTCAGCGAACGGCCCGACGCGGAAACACGCTGGCTGGACTACAACGCCCGCTTCAAAGCCATGTCCAACTGGGTGAAGAACGTCGCCCAGCCCTACGCGGGAACCCTGGGCCGGGGCAAGGAACTCACCACCCTCACTGAACGCTGGGAACTGTCTCGCAAACACCGCGGCAACCGTACAACGCCCGATACTCGCTTCCAGTACCAGGGCAGCGCCGACCTGAACTCGTACAAGATGTTCCTGGAACTGGGCTATACCGCGCTGAACGCCTCCGGACGCCTGGGGATGCTGGTGCCCTCCGCCCTGTACACCGACGCCGGCTCGCAAACCCTTCGCAAGCTGTTCCTTGAACAAGCCACCTGGGAATGGCTGTTCAGCTTCGAAAACCGTCTGAAAATATTTGACATTCATCGCAGCTTCAAGTTCCTGTTGCTGGTGGTGGACCGTCAGCAGACGGGCCGCCCGTTGCGCACAGCATTCATGGTGCATGACCCGCAGGCGTGGGAAGACGCCCCCCGGCACGTGTTCGATTTCGACCCGACCACGGTGGAAATCTTCTCGCCGGTCAGCCGGTCCATCCCGGAAATCCGCAGCCCGCGTGATCTGGAGATCTCACGGAAGATCTACGATCACTCCTTCCGGATCGGCGACCAGCGGCCCGGTTGGGAGATTGAATACGCTACGGAATTCCACATGACGAATGATTCTCACCTGTTCAAACCGCGCCCCTGGTGGGAACAGCGCGGCTACCGCCCCGACAAGTTCGGGCGCTGGGTGAACGAAAAAGGCGATGTGGCGCTGCCGCTGTATCAAGGTGGAATGATTCATCAATTAAATCCCACATATCAGGGCTTTGCATCAGGCGGAGGCACAAGTAATGCTTGGCATCCTATAGATATTGAACACTCTGTTATTGAACCCAAATATTATATGAGTTCTAAGCATTATCAGACTAAACATATAATCAAGTATGGCTTTAGAGATGTTGCTAGGAACACCGATCAAAGAACCTTTATTGGTACGCCACTACCCGACATGCCTTGTGGTAATAAAGTTCCAAGACTTAAAAATGAAATTATGTCGCAATTCACTATTGTGTCATTTTCAGGAATTGCATCAAGTCTTAGTTTCGATTTTGTAACAAGAATCAGATTTAATGGTTCGACATTAAATTATTTTATCGTAAAAGAATTACCCATTCCAAATGTTTTGATTAGCGATAGGATATTAACTAACGTATTGAAGTATAGTATGGTAGCTTCTGTATTTTCACCACAATGGCTATTACTGAACGATATGTCAACAAATTTATCAGAGTGGAAACACAACTGGGCGATTACAGAGGCCGACCGTCTCCGTCTCCGTGTCGAGATTGACGCGCTGGTGGCGGACCTGTACGGGCTGGACCCGGCCGACTTCGACTGGATCGTCGGCGCCGACCCGCACAACCCCGACGAGATGCGGCCCGGGTACACCGACGATCCCAAGGGCTTCTGGCGTGTCGACAAGCAGCTCCCCTTCCGGGAACGGTTGACCGGGCTGGCCGCACGCGCCTTCCGTGCCCTCAAAGAAGGCCGCTGGGACGCCGACCGCGCCGCGTCCCTGTCCAACGACGAGTTCTTCGAGGCCATCGGCATCCCCGAACTGACCAACGACGCCGCCGCGAAAGCCAAAGGCCTGCCCCCCATCCTGCCGGGCGATTCTTCAGAACCCGCAAAGGACCGCGCCACCGGCGACCTGTTCGACACCCGGACCAGCTCGACGTCCGACACGCAGACCGTCTCCGGCTACGAACTGCTGTCGGAACGCTTCCCGCCCAACCGGGACCGTGCGCCCCGGCAACGCTACGCCCTGATCTACAAACGGCCCGGCCCCCACGAGTGGCATCCCGAACGCTTCCCGGAAGATGATCCCCGCCACGGCTGGACCTGGGACCACTGCCGCCGTGACGCCATCGAACTGCTCGGCTCTCAGCAGGCGCTGGACGACTTCCTCGCCGCCGAACGCGCCAAACTGAACGCGTCCGCTGACCTGTCCGGTTCCGCTACATCCGAATCCGGCGCGTCTGCGATGGGAACCGGTCCCGGCGCGTCCCAGGACGCTTTCCATACCAACACCGATTCCCCCGACTCCCGTGACCCCGCCACCAACCGCAAAGGGGAATACGATTTGTTCAAGAAGGATGATCAGGAGAAGTTGCTTTGACGCGATGAATGCCAGTATCATACATAGGCGTTTGCATAGGCATTGCCTGGGCATCGGGAATAGCTGTACATTTATTCAGTGAGCGGGTATGGGGTGGCGACTGTGTTCGGAGCCGGATCAGCACTGGGCGTGAAGGGCACATGCAGCGAAACGACCTGACGGAAATCCATTACATTCTTCCGATTGACAACCTGGCGTCGGTGCTCAGGCTGGGATTGCTCTCTCATAACCGGATGAAAAGGGCGCCGCATAACTCGATTGCAGATGAGGTTGTGCAAGAGCGGCGAAAAGGGGTCGTCGTACCTCAAGGGCGGCCATTACACGATTATGTAAATCTCTATTTTCACGCTCGCAATCCCATGATGTTCAGGCGAAAGGAACAATGGCGAACGACATGCGTACTTGCTGTCGACGTAAGCTGTCTGGATCTTCCCAGGGTCGTTATCACAGACCGAAATGCTTCAGCAAAATACTGCTTGTTTAAGCCGGCCCCGGGAGGTCTGGCTGTTGTGAACAGGGAATTGGTTTTCGCTCGATCATGGAAGGATGAAGTAAAGACGGAATACTGGCGTAAAAAGTCCATACGCTGCGCTGAGGTATTGGCTCCTGATCGCTTAGATCATTCCTATATCACAAAGATCTATGTGGCAGATGTGTCCGTGGTAGAAGTAGTCAAAAAACAGGCGGGCCAATTGCCTGTCGTCGTAAATCCTGATTTGTTTTTCAGATAGAGGGGAGCGCCTATGGTTACCGTGATCGTTGGAGACCTGTTTGAGTCCGATGCTCAGACACTGGTTAATACGGTAAACTGCGTCGGCGTCATGGGCAAGGGAATTGCGTTGGAGTTCAAGAAGCGCTTCCCGGGCATGTTCAAGGAATACGTAGTGTTGTGCGAGAAGGGCAAGATCGCGCTTGGACGGCCCTACCTGCATAAAAGCACTATTCCCCCGTGGATTCTGAACTTTCCCACCAAGGACCATTGGAAATCCGTCTCCAAGCTGAAAGACATCATTAAGGGGCTGGATTACCTTAAGCAGCACTACAAGGAATGGGGCATTACCTCGCTCGCCGTACCCCCGCTCGGTACAGGTTACGGCCAGTTGGAATGGGCCATCGTCGGGCCAACTCTGTACCGGAAGCTGGACCAGTTGGACATCCCCGTGGAATTGTATGCTCCGTTCGGTACTCCAAAATCTGAATTGACACGGGAATTTCTAAATAAACCGTCCAACAATTACGAGCTTGATTTGAACAACCGGGACTATAAACTTGCTCCCGGAATGGTGGCGCTGGTTGACATCGTGGATGAAATCCTGAAGGAGCCGTACCACTGGCCGATTGGAAGAACCACGTTTCAGAAAATTGCCTACTTCGCTACGCAGGAAGGCATTCCGACCGGCCTGGACTATCAGCAAGGCAGCTACGGGCCTTTCGCACCGAAATTGAAGTCGCACATCACAAAACTGGTCAACAATGGGGTTTTATACGAAGAGAAACTGGGCCAAATGTTCGCTGTGAAACCGGGACATACATTTCCAGACGCACGAGAGGCTTACAAAGACAAGCTGGATCAATGGAGCGATATTAAAGAACGCATTGTAGACCTTTTCCTGCGTATGCGAACGAAAGAGGCTGAGTTAGCTTCCACTGTTCATTTTACTACCTTTATTCTTTACAGGAAAGAGGATAATTTTGACGAAATGGATGTGTTAAATGAAATCAAGCGGTGGAAAGCACGCCGAAATCCACCTTTAGATGAGCATGAAGTTGCTTCTACTATCCGCAACTTGAACATTTTGCAATGGATCAATGTTAATGTGAACGAAGATCTTCCTGTTGAAGAAGAAGTGTAACAAGACCTGATGTAGGCAGATATACGCTTGCATTTAACAATCTCATCAAAGACTGCGGTCAGATTAGGAAGTATCCCATGCCCATCAACCCCATCCTGTTCGCGAACAAGGTCGGTGAAGATTTCAGGCGTTACCTGCTGTCGGCGTATCCGCTTACCGATCCCGACCTGAAGCAGCAGATGCAGGACCACCTGAAGAAGGCGAACCCCCTGGAATCGCCCCTGGTGAAGGGGCCGTATGTGACCCTGTCCGAGGCGTTCGAGGAGGGCGATCCGCTGGCGTCGCTGGTGCAGAACGGGCGGATGCATCCGGACCTGCCGGAGCTGGTGGGTTATCCTTCGCTCTACAGACACCAGCAGCAGGCGCTGGAGGCGGTGCAGGCGCGTAAGCACACGCTGATATCGACCGGCACGGGGTCCGGCAAGACCGAAGCCTTTCTGATCCCCATTATGGACACCTTGCTGCATGAACGGGACAAGGGGATTGACCGCGGCCTGTCGACCATCCTGGTATATCCCATGAACGCCCTGGCGTCGGACCAGTTGGACCGTCTGCGTGTGCTGCTGGCCGGAACGGGAATCACGTTCGGGCAATGGATCGGTCCTACACCGAAGACCAATACTGATGCCGAAAAGCGTCGGATAAAGCGGTACGAAGGGAACACCCGGGACGGTTTTTTGAACAAGCGGAAGGCGCTTATCGAAGACGCCCGGCTCAAGGAAGTCGCCCCGATTGTACTGGCCCCTAAGGAAGAGTGCATCAGCGAAGAAGAGATCCGCGTACGTAATCCGCGAATCCTGATCACGAATTACCGTCAGTTGGAAATCCTGATCACCCGTTGGCCGGACGTGGGCCATTTCGAGAACGCGCCGCTGAGTTACCTGGTGTTCGACGAGGCGCATACGTACCGGGGCGCAGTGGGCGCGGAAACCGCTGTCTTGATCCGGCGGCTGCGTACGCTGGCTGACAGAACGCCCGATGACGTGATCTGCATCGGTACGTCAGCCACCCTGACCGACCCGGAGGGCGAAGATTCCGAAACGTCCGCCGCACGGTTCGCGTCCCGTTTCTTCGGCGTGGATGAACACAACGTGAAGCTGGTGGGGGAACAGTACGTCCAGCGTACCTGGCCACCCAAACGCCACCGGCCGACGTTCCCGGCAGGCGATCCCATGCAGCGTCTGCAAGACACGTTATCCACCATCGCCGAGCTGCAACAACAGCCCTCGGACAAAGCGATCCAGAAGCTTGCGAACCTTGTTGACGATTTTACCGGTCAGCCATTCCGGACGACGCTGCAAACATGGCGTGAAGACCTGTTTGAGCTGCTGTTGCAGAACGACTATGCCCACAGCGCCACCCGGATTCTGATGTACCCGGAATTGCTGAAGGATGCGGCGCAAAATGTGTCAAACCGTGTTGCGCCGGACCGTGAAGTCGTGCACGAAAAGCTGGAAGCAGAGTTGCTGACGTACCTGGTGCTGGGCGCGGCGGCGAACCGCAACGGTGAACCGTTGCTGAGGCCGAAGGTGCATATCTTCCAGCGGGGTCTGGATGATGTGGTGGGGGTCCTGGACCAGGACGATCCCTTCGCGAAAGCGCGGCTCTACCTGAACCGTGAAGAGGCCGATGAAAAACACCCGGATCGAATGCAGGGGGCGTTTTTCCATGTGCTGACCTGTCGAACTTGCGGACAGCACCTTTTCGAGCAGCATTATCCCAACCTGAAGATCGACACCTACGCCAACAGCAACCGTCTGAAGGCGCTTCTGGACGGGGACGCCGGAGAAGACAGCGACGGAAAAGCGAACGCCGTGTGGAAGGCATCAGACACCGAAGGTGAAGGAACCCGTCTTGTCTTCACCAACCGGTTGTTGGAAGAGGCGGATGAAGACGATGACGATGGAGCATCCAGGAAGAAACACAAGGAAGCCTTCGTTTGCCGGTTCTGTGGTGCGCTGCACCGGCATCATTCCCTACGCTGCCAGAACGATGAATGTGAACGGGATGATGGGCTGGTCAAGATCATTCCGTTTGGCGAGTTGATTTCGAGCTGCCCGACATGCAAGAAACGAGCTGTCACAATTGGCGCCAAGCCCATCGAACCGTTGCGCCGTATGCGGGCGATTCATGTGGCCGATGTACATGTGCTGGCGCAGGCCATGATCATGGCCGCGCCAAAGACAGAAGAAAAACTTGTCGTCTTCACCGATAGCCGTCAGGATGCCGCCTTCCAGGCCGGCTGGATGCAGGACCATGCCCGGCGGATTCGTCTCCGGCACATGATGTATGAAGAATTGCAAGTTGCCGATGAACCGTTATCTTTGGCTGATATAGCACATCGTCTGTACCATAAGTTTATTCAAAACAAGCGCCTTGTATTAACCATCTTTCCTGAGCTTGAAGATGATTCCGCTGAAATAATTGAACCACGACGTGATGTTCGTATCCACACTGCTCTGAAGTACATGGTCATCCGTGAGTTTTCTGCGGGTATCCGTCAGCGTGACGCCTTGGAGACGCTTGGTCTGGCCAAAGTGGAATACAAGAATCTGGATCCGGCGCACCCTGATGTCATCGCGTGGGCGAAACAGGCGGAACTGACACCAGAACAAGCTGTGGATGCTATCGCGCTGCTGCTGGATGTCTGGCGTAGAAATCGTATCATGCATATTGAGGGGGAAAATATTTATGGGCGCTTCCATCGAAAGGAAGATCACTGGGTGCGTGTAGGGATTCTTCCTCTTGGGGAGGGCTTCCACCCTACAGGGATTGATCTTGAGCCATGTGAACAGGCTCGTGTACGCACCTTGTTGACAGCGAAGCGAACTGGCGGTGTCCAGAAAGCCATGGCCGGCTGGTTGAGCACAACGGATAGTGACGCTATCGATCAGGCAATCCGTAGTCTCTGGACGCTGATGACAAAGAAGCTGAATTTGCTGGCATTTGTACGTCTTCCCAAGTCGGGTCGTAACGGTGCGGTAGATGCTTACCAGGTAAACGGTGACAGTCTGATCATCCACCCGCATCATGAACGATGCCGCTGCACCGTCTGCCAACGTGTGATGACCAGACAGGCCCCAGATGCAAAATGCTTGTCGTACCATTGTCACGGCAGTGTCACCATGGAAGAGCCGGACCCTGACGATTATGACACTGCGATGATGGGGAAACCATTCAGGATGGTTTCCGCCGAAGAACACACAGCTCAAGTACCAGGCGAACTCCGTGAAGTCCTTGAGCAGGAATTCAAGGCGAGAGAGGGCAGAGTTAACTGTCTCGTCGCCACTCCCACCCTGGAACTTGGGGTGGATATCGGCGGGCTGGATATGGTGTTGATGCGCAATGTCCCCCCGTTGGCGTCTAACTACTGGCAGCGCGCCGGCCGTGCCGGACGTGAAGAGCGGATGGCTGTAGTGGTGACATACTGTCGCAGGAACATGCACGACCAGTATTTCTTCAAGAACCCGACCGCCGTGTTAGGTGGCAAAGTCGAGACCCCTTCATTCCACCTTGCGAATCCCCGTATGATCCAGAAGCACGGTCATGCAAGCATCCTCTCGTCTCTGCATCTCCGCGCTCGCAGGGATGATGATGTGGGGAACAGTATACGCGATGCACTGAAAAACCTGTTCCCTCCTTTCATCGTAGACGTACTCTATGACGCTGAGGTGAGAACATACAATCCTGTCCCGGACACCAACACCCTCCAGGGCTTGGTTTCCAAACGGAGGGATGACCTGACGGATGTGCTGTCTCGTATCTTCGGCGCATTCTGGCCGGAGAACGCGCAGGCCGTTGTACAGTCCGATCTCCTGGAAGCACTGATTGATTCTTTCGGCACAGATTTGCGTGACACATGGAAACGTATCCATAAACGCCTTGATTGGGCTCGCCAGACGCGTGATGCCATCCAGATTCAGGAACAACAAAAGCACATCCGACGCTTCAGCGAAGAAGACCAACTGCGGTACCGATGCAACAAGTTCATCGATTCTGTTTTATCCCGCAGCGGCTCAACCTATACGCTCAGCGTACTGGGCCGGGAAGGTTTTCTTCCGGGGTACGGAATGTACACAGAGGGAGTGACAGCCTACGCGAATCCCTACCGATATGGCACCAAAGGTTTGACCTTTGAGCTGCAGCGTCCCGCACCGGTGGCGCTACGTGAATTCGCGCCCGGGAACAGACTGTACGCGAACCGTAGCGCATACCATTCGTATCGTTTTCACTTGTCACCCCATACTCATGTGGAACGCGCAGAGTTAGTGGTTAATCCAGCGAAAGAATGGGTCGGGGTACCGCAAGACCTGGGCATGGGCAGCGCTGAAAACACCACGATTGTAGCAATCCCGATTGATGATGTGGACCTGGCGGCCAGTTCTCCGATCACCGACGAACAGGAAACACGGTTTTCAATGCCTGTAGCTGTTTACGGCCGTCGGGGAAAGAGCCATCGCGGTGGAATCGCCTATCGTGTTGACAGTCACGATATGGCTTTCTTCATTGGGCATGAACTTGAACATGTGAATGTCGGTGAAGCAAGCCGTGTGCGGCAAGGCGAGCTGGGCTATCACATTTGTACTGTATGTGGAAGTGTACGGTCGCCATATGTCGTCGCAAAGGTACTGGACAAGTTTATATCCGTCCACACTGATCGTTGCGGACGGGTTCCTGACCCAGTTGCGCTCTTTGCCCGAACGGATTCCGATGTACTATTCCTGAAAGGCATCTCATCGAAAAGCGATGCATACAACCTCGGCGAAGCATTACGTATCGGTGCAAGGAACCTTTTGGATATGGACGAAAACGACCTCCAGCTCATGCTGCTTCCTCAGGAAGATGAATCCTATCACGTGGGGATTTACGATCCCATGCCGGGCGGATCTGGATTGCTGGAGAAGATGATCGCACGCTGGGAAGAACTGATCCAGGCCGCTATTAATGTCCTTTCGCAGTGTCCTTCAGGCTGTGAAAAAGCCTGCTACACTTGCATGAAGACATACAGGAACCAGTTCTACCATACTATTTTAAATCGTCATCTGGCCTGTGACCTGCTGGAAGAGTGGATGAACCGACCGGAGAAATCGACAACTATTGAGCCTGAATACGATCTCCATGAACAACAGGGTGGATTTCCCGGAAATCCTTCTGAGGAGCAACTCAAACACGCTCTCGAACAGAATCATTTCCCAGCTGGAGAGTTTCGGCCACGAATCACTTTGCCCGATGGATCGCATACCGAACCCGACTGGCTGTATGCAGATCCTCACAATCCCAATGTAAAAATCGCTATCTACCTTGATGGCATGAGCCCTGCCATTCATGGTAACAGGGCTCAGGCCATGCAAGATAAAATCAGGCGTCAGAAATTGGTCCAGATGGGGTATTCTGTGATCGAAATCCAAGCCGTTGAACTCAACGATTCATCCGCAATGCAGTATCATTTCGATATGTTTCAAGCATACAGAAACCAAAGCTGACAATTGAACCCACAACCCCCTGAGCACTGAACATAATAAAATTTTCCCGGGCCACCTATATGAATAGATGTTAGACTTTCCAATCTTTCCACGCCCACCCCCGTCCCCCTGCTACCAAGCGTGTACCTGCTAAAGTTGCTAAAGCTGCTAAAGTGACACCCAATTCTGTCTTCTTTAGCAACTTTAGCAGTTTTAGCGGGGTATACCTTATTCGATTCTCCCATCTCTTTCCGATATGGGATTTCTATTCATTCTAGAAGGCCAACCAACAGGAGGAAGCATCATGAGGATCACTGTGTCTGCGCAGACCGAGAAACGAGCGCGTCAACTTGCAAAGGAGGTTCACAACATGTTGATCAGCAGCTTCACGTTCGACGGGTCACGCCTGAAGCGTGCTCCGTCGATAACATTACGGGATACCATCATCGCCAGGATGGTTGATCCTGATGATCTGGTACGGGTTCAGCTTAAGTATCCCGAAGACGGCCCGGACGACCACTGGTACGCCGCCTGCGAAGCCCTGCTGGGCGGTGGGATCAAGGTCAACGACAAACGGTTCCGTATCCTGGGCGGGTCCAGCAGCATCAAGAAGGGTACCTTCTGGCTTGCCACAGAAGACGTTCGGAAGCAACTCCACCCCTATTTCAGGACCAGCCAGGAAGCGTTGTCCTACTTGGGCGTTTTGTTTTCCGGCTGTCATCACGGCATTCACCGGCTGGAAGGGATGAAGGGGCGCATCGTCAAGGATGGCCAATATGGCACGGCGGATGGACAAGGATACCTGTCGCTAAAGTTGCTAAAGTTGCTAAAGTACGATCAGCGTCAGCTTCAGATCCGGTTCGTTGGCGACGAACCTGGGCAGCGCTGGCTTGGCAAGGGAACACTTTTGCCGGCGGACTTGCCCGACGGCCTGGACTTTCTGCTGCCGGACAGCATGGTCAAGGGCGCGGGAACACCACCGCAGAACAAGCCGTGGACCTGCTGGTTCGGTGTGCGGGATGTGGCGAAGTCAAGACCCTACAGCAGCTCGTTCAGTTTTGCGCAGTGGTTCAGCCAGGATGTACTTGACGCTGTATGGCCGACCGCGGAGAAGAAGCTGGACATCATCCAGCGCGCACTGACGAACCGTGACAGCGCCCTGACGTTCCTCGGGCTGGTCAACCGTGATGACACGCTGAACGATGCCCGCACCAAGGCCGAAGCGTTCCTGGAGGCCGGTGTGGGGCCGGACCATCCCTGGTTGCGGCGTCAACTGGTGCAGTTGATGCGGAGGGAGTATGTCCGGCTGGCTACTGGTGCAGGCTTTGAGCTAACAGGCCGTATGGGAGCGTTCGCAAATCTGCCCGACGACACCATCTGCGCATCTGACCTTCCAGCGGGGCCGGTCGTGTTGAGCAGGTATCCGATCCGTGACCCACACAGCATCACCGCCGTCTGGAACGAACCTGATGCGGTGGAGCATGCGCTACCCGGTACGATCTACCTGAACAACACCACAGCCGAAAAGCTGGACGGCGACTTTGACGGCGATTACTACGTCACCTGCACGCAGGAAGCGGCTGTTGACGCTGTCGCTTCCACGTCCTGGTATTCAGACTACCACCGCCAGGACGCCCCGCCCAAGACGCGGCTGAAAGATCCCCTCACTACGCTGCCGTATGTGGCCGTGAAGGCCATTGGCAACCGTATCGGATCCATTACCTACGCCATCAGCGGCGCGGTGCACGCCGGTAAGTTGGACAAGGTTGCCCCGTTGTCAGCCGGCTTGCAGGCCGAAGTGCAATCCTTGAAATGGGACACCCGCGCTGACCGTAAGCTGCTGGAAGATCCCGACCTGCAGATGCCCGGCTACATCGCCGACGCCAAACAGGACAAGAAGCTGTTCGTCCAGTACGCGAAGCCGGTCCCGGGTGACTTCCCCCTGATTCTGAACTACAACCGTGTGGTGTCCCGCTGGCAGGCGGACACCACGCAAACCACCCCACTGGTCCACTTCAAGCATCTGGTGCCTGTCTGGCTTGAACCGGTCGCCCTGGACTTTGTCGAAGAAACCAAAGCCGTTGTGGTGACCTACAACCGCTGGATCGCATCTATCCTGGCGCAGAACCCCGAACCGACCGACGATGACTTGGCCGGGCCGTTGCAGTTCCTGGAGGCCTGGGATCACAGCAAGACAGAAAACCGCCGCGCCTGGGCGGTCGCCCTGTGGCATGTGGTGCACGGCAGCCGTGCCGATACGACCGGGTCAGCAACGTTCCACGCGTTCGCGCAAGAGATGGTGGACCTGATGATGCAGGAACAGGATGCAGACGGCAAAATCAGGGTCCCACGGCGTGCGAACGGTCAGGCTCCCCAAGGCCTGACCGAACGGGTGGTTCCTCTGGTCGGCGGGATGAAGGCATTCACAGACGGTGATGATGCATTCCGGCGCCAGCTGCACGCCATGAACGAACCAGTTACAATCCAGACCCGCCCCAACGGCGGTGCAAACGCAGCGTTCTGGCAAGACACCCGCTACCTGGGCCAGGTACCGAAAGATCACCTGCTGTATTCGGCCATACCCAGCGGATTAAGCTTCACCGCACGGCTTGAGCTTCGTGGGCGCACTGTTTACCTATCCCCAACCTCGCCGGAGTGGATGACGGCCACCAGCAAGTAATCCCACCACCAAAGCCACCCATTCACCCCATTATTTCCATCCGTTCTACTTCTGCCGGCAGCCAGGCATATGGGCGCATGCGCGAATTGCTTTCCATCCTCCAGCGCTGACGCGCGGGGTTATGAATCGCGTTGCACCACCCATATGTTGTGTTTTCCCGACAGTCACTATTGGCGTCACATTAAGCAACATATTGTCAACAGTTTGCGTCTAAGACAAGAGGTCTATCCTGTTGGAATTCTGCTGGTCGCCAGCCCAACCGTGAGACGCTATGAGACACTGTGAGACAACGGCGTACATGGACGCATAACACCTGTTGGCAATTCCCAACATGTGGGGCGTATCTTGCATATTGCAGGCCGGATTTCACGACGACTTGTCAATATCTTGTCGTGTTTTCCGGCAGATAATTATTGTGCCATCCCATTGTTTGATCACAACCCGATGCGGCACAAATACTGTCGCTAAAAGTCTAAAAGATAAGCAGTAAAACGGTGCCAGCAAATGGAATACCCATAGACAGCACAGACATCATCAGGCATTCACTTCCTCCTCAAGCGACCTGATCTCAGTAAACACCTCGTCCAGCGTCAACGGTGTCCCGTAATACATATCCCGCATGGCCGCATAGTCCCGCCGGATTTCATCGACCCGAAAATCCGGGGGGATCAAACGCAATGTACCGGGGCGGGCGGTGTCGTACGATGCCCACGCCGCCCGGAAGAAACGTTTTTTGTGATACGCCACCCGTTCAAGTAGATCCAGGTTTGCCAGGGCGACCGTTCGGGCATCGTGCCGGCACAGGTTGGCCAGATCGGCATAATGACGCGCGTGACGCAATGGGGTCGCCTCGGACCGATCCCGGTGATATTCCTGGTGCAGGATGGTGGCTTTTTCCCAGAAGGTGCGCTCTACTTCAAGCACTGTCACCTCGGCATGGCCTTCCTCGATGGCATCGGGGAAGGCTTCGGACAGCATGGTTTGAATACGGTGCTGCCCTACCGGCCGCTGGTCCGACAGGGAACCCACTTCCACTTTCACATACGGTGTCAGATACCCGTGCGGCGCTGAAAGCACCGACGGATAATGAAACGCAAGGTAGGGATGTTCGGCATCTTGAAAAGCAAGCCACTCCCCGGGGCCAAGCACGTCCGTCACAGCGACGTTCATCATGTCCAGCAGATCGCTCTGTACAAAGTCCCGGCATTTTCGCTTCAGGGCGTTGGAACGCTTCTTCGTCTGTTTCCGTGACGGCGCCTGTTCAAGCTCATCTTCCGGGACGCCCAGCCGTTCAGGCAAAACCGACAGGTCGATGTCCTCGGAAAACCGTTCAATCGCCCGGTAGATCTTGGACAACGACGTGCCGCCCTTGAACACAATATACGCCGCCAGGTCAGGGATGGCGAAGATGCGCTCCAGCGTCCAGCACACCCAGAAGTCCTTTTCAACCATGTGCGCCTGGCGTCCAAGTTCGTTGGCCGCCTGTTCGATGTACAGCCTACACTCTTCCGGTGGTAACTGGATGAAAGAAGCCATTTACGCTTTCTCCGTTGTACTGATCGCCCTCAGATGGTTGTGCATCCACGTCGGGGCCAGCGGGATATCCTTCTTCACCTGCTGTTTGTCCTTCACGGACAGCAAGTTCCGCAGGGAATGAATCATCTCGCTGGTCACATGTTTCTGCCCCAGGTAGCGCAACGCTTCAATGACCAGTCCGGACACCTTCCCGGCGGCCGCCATCTTCTCCGGGGTGGTATGGCGCAGCTCGATTGTCTGGTTGCCTACCGTGACCTTGCGTGACGGTCCATCGGTCAGGTACACCACTTTCGCCGGCACCTGTTCGGACAGGTGCAGGATGTTGGTCGCCTGCGCCCCGGACGGCATCAGGCGAAGCTTGTACCTGCCCGCCAGCGCCTTGGCAATGGCTTCCGGCGA
Source organism: uncultured bacterium (assembly GCA_964648415.1). Lineage (GTDB taxonomy): Bacteria > Electryoneota > Electryoneia > Electryoneales > Electryoneaceae. Next base: position 21,285 of record CAZYOC010000036.1, read on the forward strand.
CGGACTCAGCGTCCCCAGCACCGGGTGCTGTTTCGGGTAATCGTACAGCCCGCGCGCGATACGGCGGATCTGTTTTTTGTCGACCAGTCGTGACAGGCTTTTGCGGACGGCTGCCGCTGTAGCGCCTTCAATGTCGTAGAAGTCCTTCGGGCTGAACACCGAACCACGTCCACGTCCGCGTACACGCTTAAGTATTTTATCTTCAAGGCTGTACATCGTCGCTCCGGACATCTGTTTTGTCATAAATAATACCCTGTTTTTGTGACAAAATCAAGTACATCCCAGCCGCTGTCTCCCCTTGGACTACTCCCAGCGCAGCAGGTACGAACCGGCTGCGGCCAATGGTGACATCTGTAGTAGTACTACGTCCTACATGACGTCAAGCCATCAAACTTCTTCAGACGGTAAGTACATCGTAACCCAACCAAGGAGGTACATCATGACCATCCCCATCCGTGAACTCAACGCGCCGTTCGCCCCTGAACAGGTCAAACAGCGGCGTGGCAACTTCGGGCAGACGCTTGAATACGTGGAAGCCGGCAGCGTGATCCACCGGC
>CAZYOC010000037.1:0-77 GCA_964648415.1 uncultured bacterium
GACATTTCATTCGAGAATTACTATATTCTGGATTCCTGCTTTCGCAGGAATGACACTGGCTCAGCACTCTGATACAG
>CAZYOC010000037.1:177-21815 GCA_964648415.1 uncultured bacterium
CGTGAACAGGATGATACAGTTTATTGCGCGGCAATGACACTGGTCGTGCATGCAGAGACTGACTACTTCCGCAGGAATGACACTGGCTCAGCACTCTGATACAGCGTGAACAGGATGATACAGTTTATTGCGCGGCAATGACACTGGTCGTGCATGCAGCGGCAGTCAGTTCGGCTGCACCGGCAGTTCAAGCGAGTCAACCCGCGGTGTGTGTCTCGCCTGAACAGACCAGCGGCTGATCGCATCTGCGATCAGCCGCTGGTAGCAGCGTCAATCAAGACGGTCTTTTGACCATGGTTACTTGACCAGCACCATCTTCTTCATGGAGGTGAACTGACCAGCTTCGATGCGGTAGAAGTACATCCCGCTGGCGAAGCGTGACGCGTCAAACGTGACCGCGTGGTAGCCGGCTTCCATGGGTTGGTCAACCAGGCGCATCACTTCCTGCCCCATCACGTTGAACACGGTCAACCGCACATTCTGACGTTCGACCAGGTCAAACTTGATCTGCGTCTGCGGGTTGAACGGGTTCGGATAGTTCTGGTGCAGGGCGTACTTGGTCGGCAGGTTGGCCGCATCTTGCGCCAAACCATCGTAGAAAACGATGTCCAGGTCCACGGTCGGCGGCTGCGCCCAGTACGGACCGCCAAACACAAGCGCCGCGCTGATCTCATCGCCAACTTCGACATCCTGGAACTCAACCTTGCCACGAATGTCCACATGGATTGTGATGGATTCGTTCTCTTCCGGTTCGATCAGCCCTTCATCCGGCGTGGACCACAGCCAATCCAGCGGGGCCACTTGACCTTCCCAGATGTCAATCAGATCGCCGGTGGCGCCCTGAAGCAGGGTGGCGACATCGTAGCGAGCGTCATGGTAACCGAGGGTGATTTCCATACCACCGGCTGAGCCGAAGTCGGGTTCATAGACGACATGGTAGTCGACATCCCAGCTTTCGGTCATCGGATCGAAGCGGTGAATCACACCACCATTACCATCCGCATCCGTCGCCATCACGTAGATGTTGTACCCTTCCAGATCCATCGGGTTGTACGCCAGACCACTGATCGGACCGACATCTTGCGGAACTGCGTAAACCGCCTGCCCACCTGTCTCCAGATCGGTCAGTGTGATACCCATATTCCAGTTGCAGGAGTACAGGTAGTTCTGGTCGAAGTCGTACGCCAAACCGGTGGGCTCGTAACCAACATTGGTGATCCAGTCATGGTCGGTCATGTCGGTGGTGAAGGAATACACATCACCGTCCATGTTACCGCCATAGACAACCTCGTTGACCGGATCCCAGGCCAGATCCAACGGGCCGCGATCACCACTGCCGATTACATCCTGCGGATACTCACGCGCAGCGATCGGGGCGCCCTGATGGTCGAATTCGTACAGGAAGTTGTCACCGTACTCTTCACTCAGGTAGACCGCGGATACGAAGATACCTTCCATGTTCGCGAAGACACCAAAGCATCCGTCGTTGCCGGTCAGCGACCCAACGTCCAGATTGAACAACCAGTCCCAACGTTCATCGAGCTCGTCAGGCACAATCGGACCGGCCTGCGGCGAGGTATGTTTGAATGTCGGACCGTTGTTCAGCGAGGTCGTTTTCCGCATCATCCGGCCGTTCTGCTGAGTCTGAGGACCGGCGGCGGTACCGCGGCCATCCTGACTCTGCTTCTCGACGGCGATGTTGCCGGTCTGCCAGACGTAGGAGTACCACTGCAGCGGACCTGTACCGTTGCTGGAAAGCTCCAGCTCAGCCGTGCCCGTTGAGTCGCCCACATCCGCGTTCAGGTCAACCAGGACTTCCAGCGATGAAATGTCCACTTCACCGTCCGGATACCGCATGGCGCGGCCCACGCCGGTGGTGAAATCGACCGTCATCGTGTCGTCCGGGATGAGCGTCGTATCGACGAAGCTGGGCCAGTAGTACGGGTATTCAGCAATCACCCGGTCCGTGGTCAGCGTATCCGCCGGAATGTTGAACAGGAAGTAGTATCCGGTAGCGTCGGTGTACGTAACGATGTCGGCATACTCCTGGACATACACCGAGACCCCTTCCATCGGATCGTCGTTGGCGTCCATCACGAAGCCTTCCAGGCTCACCCGATCTTCAGGCGGGACGCCCCACATCTCCAGATTGTCGATAGCGACACCGTAGTAGCTGTTGACACTACCGTCCGTACCGAAGTGGAACCGTACATGGAAAGAGTCGGCGCCCGCAACGACATCGCCGATGTCGTAGGTGATCTCTTGCCATCCACCGCTGTTACCGGCGAAACCGGGCTCGCTGATCCCGTAAAGGTTTGCGTAGTTGTAACCCATATCGGGGTCTACGATTTCCCAGTTGTCGCCTCCATCGATCGAGACCTGGAAATTGTAGCCATCATAGTACCCCTCAGAAGCGAGCCAATGGAAGTACCGGATCAGGACCACTTCATCCGCCGGCTCCCAGCCATGGGTGCTGGTCAGATAGCTGTCGTCGTTGTTGTTGTAGTTGCCGTCCAGGTAAGTAGCCCAGACCAGGTCGCCTTCGTAAGCTTCACCGGGTCCAGCAGCCGGTTCGCCATGCTCCCATACCGTGCCGTCACTTTCAAACGGATTGGGCTGTTCAGGAGTAACATCCTCCTCGAAGCTGGTGAAGAAGGGGGGATTACCGATGCGAGTGCGCGCCGATGTTCCCACCACGGACATGTTTGGAACCTCGTCAAAAGCCGTTATGGAGAATGTGTAGTACGCTGGATCGGGCATCGTCACGTCGATCAGCGCGACGTCCGTGGTACCCATATCAATACCGTTGGCGGAAACGTCGTACCCTTCCAGGTCCACAAGCGGCGTGCCGTCGGCGTTCATCGTCGGCGCCGTCCAGCTCACCGTCGCGCTTTGAACCGGGTGGTTGATGTTGGAAATGGTAACCGCAGTCGGAGCTGCCGGCTCCATGTTGAAGCCGTTCACCAGGTTCAGCGTATCCGACGGGTTGGAGTTGAACTCTTCACCGGCGCTGTCCACCCACGCAGTCGCGTAGATCCACAGCTCATTGTTCTCCATGTCGGAACCAAGAATAAGATCCCAAGTCGCCTCTTCGATCAGCTCGTCGTTCGCCTGCTCGAAATCTTCGCCGTCCGTGGAATAGTAGACGTTGAAGCCGAGGAACTCATCCAGCTCGTCTTGCAGGTCACGGTTCCAGCCTTCCTGCAGTGCAGTCTTGGGTGAGTAGATCTCGGGAAGCCGGCCATAGACCGGGGACTGGAAGGTCGCCGCTACCGGGATCGGGTCGCCCTTGGCGAAACTGGCTTCCGGCAGGTCGATGTCTTCCGGCTCGATCATCGTGACCATGCCGTCGGCATGCAGATCCACCCGCACCATCGGATCGCCCCGGACGTCAAACTGCTGCCAGGTTGTACCGTCAATCGTCAGGAAGACCTTTTCGCCGTTGTTGGCGTAGGTATCGACACACAGAGCCTCACGGCCTTCCGGCACATGGAAACCAACCCAGAACAGGCCGTCGATCTCAAGCGAAGGATTGATGACCACCGCGCCATGCTGCGGGACGGTCGGCTCGGAGGTGTACAGCGCCTCGCCGGGCTGACCGTCGTTGTCGGCAAAGATCTTCACCACAACCGGATCAGACTGTGCGTCGGGCCAGTTGCCCCAGGCGCTCTGGATCGGAGCAACACGGACTTCCGTCTGCACGATCCGCGCCTCGCTGCTGCTCTCGAACGGCGTCGCCCACATCACGTCTTCACCGTCAGCCGGAATCACCCAGGCGTCGGCGGCAGTACCATCGTCGTACTGCATCGTCAGCATGTTGTCGTAAGAACCGGGTTCGCCCATCACCAGCTGGACGCGATCGTCAAAATCGACATCCCAGTTGATGAAGTACGGCGCAGTCATGGCGCTGATCGGTGTGACCGAGAAGTTCACTTCACGATCAAACTCACCTTCTTCCCAGTCCACGTCCTGCTCCATCTCCGATTCGTAGCCGTCCGCGTGGCAGACCACGGTGTACGGAGCCTCGGCAGTGTTGGCGAGCAGAATCTCGTAGTAGCCGTTTTCGTCCGACATACCATACGCCGACTGGTCTTCCTGCAGGAAGACATACGCGCCTTCAACCGGATCGTCGTTTTGGTCCGTCACGTAGCCGACCACGTTACCGAAGTCTTCCACGTAGCGGATGTTCAGCGACATGTTGTCGACGATGGAGCTCATGTTGAAGGTGGAAGCGACTGTACCGGTCCCGTTCTCAACACCAACCACACCGTTGGCCCGCACATACTCCATCCAGTCTTCCGACTCCTGGTAGTTGAAGTGCAGTGAGCCGGTTTCACAATCCAGCACGACCTGGTAATTGTGACGGTAGTCGGTATGCGAACCGGAATAGGGACGCAGGCGGAACTGGATGATGACACGGTCGTTACCCTCGTCCACCAGGTACCAGATCCCGAGGTCATCACCCGCTTGACCGGCGTGGTAGTCGCCGTTCAACGCGATGATCGTGTTGTTCGGGTTGGAGGTGGCGGGAATCGTCGGACCGATCCAGCCGCTGGCGAATTCCGTGAAGCTCATCCAGCCGTTGGTGCATGCGCCGAAGCTGCTGAACGTGTTGCCGTAGAACTCAAACTCCAGCGGGGCGAACGAAACCTCACCGCTGTTCTGGTCATCGCCTGAGTTGATGGCCACTTCACCGTCACCGCCTTCATCCGGGTTGATCTCAATCCATTCGTAATCCATAGGATTGAAGATGTAGCCGGCGGGCGGCAGCGGACGCAAGGCCGTAAATTCTCCTTCTTCGTCCAGCGCCCAGACCAGGAAGTCTTCGTCGTAACCATAATCAGCCGCGACGCTCACAGTGTACTCATGGCCGTTGAAAAGGCCGGTAAGAACGTAGCTGTTCTGGTTCGGGTTGACCAGGGTATCCAGCACCTCGCCGTCAAGGTAGATGCGGTAGCCCTGGAAGTCGGTGATGTCGTCGATCTCGTTCTCTTCGTACATCTCGAGACGAGCCAGACGGTTTTCCATGCTGAACAGACGCTGTTCCTCTTCCGGCAGCTTGGCCAGAACCTGGGGATCGCCGCTGTTGCGCATGCGGTTCAACTGTGCGCGGAATGCGTTCACATCCTCGCGAAGCTGGTTCAGGTTCATCTCCGGCAGGTTTTCCGGAGCCGTCCAGTTCAGCGTGATCTGCATGTCCCCGTCGGTCGCACTGAAAGTCGCCGGCGGCAGGTTCTCCGGAACCAGAAGGTCAATGGACGCGTTGTCTTCCGTGATCTGCCGGTTGTAGAAGTGCGTCTCGTGGTAGCCGAGCTGTTCGTCGGAATGCACGACAATGGTGTAGATACCGATGGTCTGCTCACCGAAGTCGAACTCACCGTCGGCGTTGGTCGTCACGGTCTCATCCAACTGCGGAATCGTAACCGAGATGTCTTCCACCGGCGTATCCGGCGTATCTTCGGAATAGATCGTGCCGAAGACATCGGATGTGCGGGTCTCCTCATCCAACGCGAAGTTGGCGACTTGCGTGTCGCCTTCCGCCACTTCGTATGTGAGCAGCGTGTCCGCCATGTAGAACGGCGCGAAACATTCGAGGTCGTAATCGCTCTGCTGGTAGTCGGACGGGACGACTTCGTCGATCGAGTAGAAGCCGTTCTCGTCGGTAACCGCATGGCCGACCACTTCACCATCGAGCCACAGGTTGATGTCGGCGCCCTCAATGACTGAATCGTCATCAGAGTCGGTGACCGTACCCTCAATGCGGCTGGGAACCGGCACACCATGCAGGCGGAAATCGTCGATCGCTACGCCGTAACGGTGGTACGTCGTGTAGTAGTAACTCGCGGCGTGAAACATCAGCATGATCTCTTCGCCGAAGTAGTCCCCGAGTTCGAAGTACACTTCTTCCCACGAATCCTGGACGCCGCCGAAGATCTGCTCAGCTCCCGGGTAGCCATTTTCACCCATGTAGTTGCAGCTACCGTCGTAGCCGCCTATCGGGGTGATAATGTCCCAGGTTTCGCCGAAGTCGGTTGAAATCTGTACGTTGTAGCCGTTGTAGAACCAGGTGCCGGACTGGTAGTATTCATGCCAGTGCCAGTAGGCCAGCAACGCGTCTTCAGAACCGACGTACCAGCTCTGTGTGGTCCACAGAGTATCGCCACGTGTGGCGCCATAGGAAGGTGCGCCGCTGAAGTTGCCGTCCAGGTTCTGCGCCCAGACATTGTCTCCGGAGTGCGCCTCGTTGGGACCGGCCGTCGGCGCGCCCCATTCGAAGTCGCCCGGAATGTTGTTGTCGCTGACATCCCACGGCCCCTGGTCGTCTTCGAAGTCATCTTCGTAGCCGATCGGGACACCGTCCAGATAGACATCGTCGATGGTGACATCGAAGCTGTCTTCCGGAAGTGTGACGTTGGTAACGGTTTCTGTATAGTACCCGGGCTTGGAGATGTCCAGATCCCACGGACCCGTGGTGTCGTCGGCCAGAACGGTAAACCACCCGTTTGCGTCCGTATGGGCCACCCAGGTGTCATCATAGGCATCTGTCGCTACCACCCGGGCGTTCTGGACCGGGTCGTCTGTATTCGCATCCAGAACAACCCCGTTGATACCGGCCCAGTCCCAGTCGGGATACCGGAACTTGACGGCGTACTCATCTTCAATCGACTGCCAGTCCCAGATGTACGCTTCCGTGCCGTCCTCGTTCTCGATTCCGGTCGGGCCGCGGTGCTGCATGGCCCAGTCATCGGCTTCCTGGTAGTTGAATGTGATGGAGTTGTCTTCGCAATCCAGGATAATCTGGTAGCTGTAGCGGTTGTCCGCGCCGCCGCTGTACGGGCGCAGTTTGTACTGGATGATAACCTGGTTGTTGTCCGTGTCTTCCAGGTACCAGATGCCCATATCGTCGCCACTCACACCCGCGTGGTAGTCGCCGTTGATCGCCTGGACGACTGCGTTGGGCTGCGATGTGTTGGGAATGTTGACCGTGATCGAGCCGGAAGTGAAGTTGGTGAAACTCATCCAACCGTTGGTGCAGACACCAAAGCTGGAATACTCTTCGCCAAAGAAGTTGAAGGTCAGCTCATCGAGCGTAATCTCGCCGGAGTTGCTGTCGTCGCCGTTGTCGCGAGCCACTTCGCCGTCACCGTCCTCGTCCGGATTGATCTCGATCCAGTCGTATTCTACTTCCGACACGATGTACCCGCCGACAGGCAGGGGACGGCCGGTCACGCCATTGGACCACTCGATGTAGTCTTCGCCGTAGCCATAGTCCGCGCCGACGTGGAACGTGTACAGGGTGCCGTTGATCAGGTCGCCAACCGTGGTCGACGTGCCCTGGTAATAGTCGTCCAACACATCTTCCGTGCCGTTCGGATAGGTAATCTTGACCCGATACCCGGCGAAATCGGTGATCTCGTCAAGCTCCCACCCGTTCTCCATGGCTTCCTGGATGTCCTCCACAGTCCGCAGTTTGGCTTGCAGACGGTGCAGATCCTGGTACACAAGGTGCAGTTTGTTGCGTTCTTCCTGAGTTCCCTGCGCCTGGATGTACTCGATACTCTGCTGATACCCGGAGATTTGCCTTTCCAGGTCTTCGGCGAGCATCAGGCCAACGTCCATGTTGCTGGGGGCGTCCCAGGCCAACGAAACCGCTTCGTCCATTGTCGTGGCCGCCAGGTTGGTCACCGGCAGGATTTCGTAGAGGTCAAACTCCAGCGGCGTATCACCGTCGTAGCAGGATACCATGTTGAAGGTGGCGTCATGGTAGCCTTCGCTGCCGGCGGGATCATGATAGATTTCTATCGTATAGAAGCCCTGGGTCTGTGCGCCGAAATCGAAGTACCCATCGGCATCCGTGACGTCGGTCAGGCCGAGCTGCGGCAAGGCAACCGTAATGCCTTCTACCGGGGTGTCGGGTGTGTCAGCGGAATAGACGTTACCATCAATGGTGATGGTCGCGGTCTCTTCCGTCATCTCGAAGTCCTGGGTCAGGGTGTCGGCTTCTGTGGTCTCCAGGTCTTCCGCCCATTCTTCCTCGTAGCCCAGTGCGAAGACGCGGATATCAAAGGTCGCTTCCTCACCGATGGCGAAATCATACCAACCGTCCGCATCAGTAAACTCAGTCGAGATCGGTTCTTCTTCGTCCGCGTAGTACAGTTCGACCTGGGCGTCTTCGAGGGCATCGCCGTCAGCATCGCTGACCGTACCCTGGATATGGGCGTCTTCAAAGGAAGCGAACTTGATGGCGAGGTCGGCGAACGGTGCGTTTTCCGGGTCGCCGTTATACACGTACTCCAACCCATCATCGCCATTGTTATCTTGGATACCAATGGTCTGGGAGTTGTCGGTCATGCCGCCGCCCATGTCATCATACAGCAGGAAGATCTTGCCGTTCTCATACATAATGATTTCGGCGTCGATCCAGCCGGTGCTGGGGCTGTAGTCGTGGTATTCGACCATCTGGATGACGAGGGCGTCACCCTGATCCGTTTCGACGGTTTCGTAATACACGGTACCACCGTTGTTCGGATTCAGGTCGTCCCAGTTCCAGGCAATCAAGGCATCGTACGATGCCGTTGGAATACTCTGGTTGCTAAGCGAAATGTAGCCGGCCGCGAACGAGATGGTCCCGTTGGACTGATACCAGAACTGGTCGAAGGTATTGTCGTAGAACGGAAAATCGAATCCGATATCGAAGGGGCCGACATGGTTGTCATCTGCAAGACCGGTGATTTCCGTACCGGTATCCGAGATGTCGATCCACTCGTCCTCGACTGTCGGGCCATCGTCTTCCTGGCTGTCGATGAACTCATAGCCGAAGTCATCCGGACCGCCGGTACGGTCGAGTTCATCCTCGCCGCCGCGGTTTTCACGGATAATGCCTTCGCCCTTGAGCAGGTTAATCTGAGCCGGTGTCAGCTCGCCTCCCTGCTCCAAAATGACACGGGCCTCTTCGACCTGATTGTAGTACGCCTCCTTCGCCGCCGGATTGTTATCCAATCCTTGCTGTGCGAAACCGGCAGTAGCAACAATCAGCAGCAGGCCCACAACAAATAACGCGCAGTACCTATGCATTCTTCTCACTCCTTCGTAGTGAAACCGTCATGACTTGTTCAACAAACAAACGCGGTCAAATCGCCTGGAGCGAATTGCCGGGTATAACTCCCCCTCCCACGAAATCGTGCAGGTCAGCATCCTCCTCGCTTTGTGGAATCGTGTATGTGTATGTACGAAAGTTCCTGTTCTCTCGGTTAGTCGTGACCGCAGTCAGCACCTGCATGTGAGTCCTTTCACAAAGCATCCCGTGCGACAAATGGGCAGAGTTGTAGCAGCTTCGATGCGTATCGAATCAGGCAGGCAGAAGAAATCAAAGCAACCCGTGCGTTTGCCGGAAACCACCATGGAACCAGCAACGGCTTCACACAGGCGCGCTTAAGGCCCCTGGTTCAGTCCTTCGCAGATGGTTTCCTCGATCCACCAATACTATAAACTGCATTCAGAATATGCCGTAAGTCAAGGCCACAATGAGCAAATCAGTCTGATTTTCCCGAGGCGGCGCTCTGTCGTTGGAGCATATTCTGATTCTTTCGTATTTTTGAGCCGGCAACGGAGGAGATCCCCTCCAGCCTGACTGTATCGAAAGGCACAACGAGTATCATTTCCACGAAGGCAGCAATCCAGATAAGCCCATATATTACAGATTGTTAACCGTAAAACCGTATGCTCAACACAGCTTTGGCGCTGGATTGCCAAGGTGTTGTTTTCTTGCATCTTGCCTGGATCCCCGCATGCGCGGGGATGGGGATGACACCGTGGGACGGTTCAATCAACCATATTAAAGTACAAAGCATGAGAGCATTTCTCACGCTCTCGGAGAACGGCAAAACTCTCGTATCTTAGAGCGACTTTCATTCGTAGAACCCCTGGAGGCCTCAGCACCACCGTCACGGCTTCCACTACACGATACCAACTGACTCGGATCGCATGGGCCGGCAACGACAAACCGACATCGCGCGCATCGACGCCACCGTACAGTACATCCTGTTCACCATCCTCGTCGTGCTCACGCCATTCGTGGTGGTTACAAAATATCTTCAGGGCGTTGTCCATCTGGTCTCCCATCTCAGCTTCACCATCTTTGATGTCGAGATTCACTTCATCGTCACAGCTATGGTAATCGGCTTCATGACCCTGGTTGTTATCTACCGCAAACAAATTACGCTCAGAAAAATAATCGCCGGGCTGGTCTGCCTGGTGCTTATCGCCTTCTCCCAATCACAGATGGATCTGTACCTGGAGATGAGCTTTTTCGACCTCCAGGAGAACTGGCACTACACAACCTTCGGGGCTTACGTGTTCTTTTTCTTTCGGGCGCACAACGCCTGGAAAATGAAAAAGAGCCGCATGATCCTTCTGGCCTTCGCTTCCGCCGTTCTCATGGCGCTGTTCGACGAAGCGTTCCAGTTCTATATGTCACATCGCGTCTTTGATATCAGCGATACCACCAAAGACGCTATGGGAGCATGCCTTGGTATAATCATCGTGCTGTTCATCACTGAGACCTACGGGACCATTTCACTGAGAGATTTCAGGCCCTGGCGCAAAGATCCGCGCGATTACCTGCGAAATCCCGGCAACGCCCTGTTCCTCGTGCTGCTGCTGACGTTGATTTTCACCTTCACCAGCCCGCTGCTTTCCGAGCATGCTGAAGCCTGGACACTGCTCGCGATCTCTTTTCCCGCGTTCTTCATCATTGCAATCATCATCCATTACATGCAGCATAAAGTGATCCGGTATAGCGTGCTCGGACTGGTTGGCGCGATCCTGATCGCGACAGGCGTCTCCTTCGCCGTCAACCGTGACAAACAAATCATGCACTATCAGGAAGGCATGGCCGTCTATAAGGGCATTCCGCTTGTCTTCTTTGACGTTCTCATCTATCCGGATGGTACTTTCCGTTATGTTGACAAGAAGCATCACTTCCGCTCCCAGGATAAGCGCTACCTTCAACGCCAGGAAGCGGACATCCTCCTGATCGGCAGCGGCGCGAAAAACCGTGGCGGCAAGGGGTTTGCCAAGCATGTGGGAACCCATTTCATCTTCAACCGCTACGCTCTGAAACCAAACCAGGTCATCATTGAACCATCAGCGAAGGCATGTGAGACGTTCAACCGGTTGAAAGCAGAAGGCAAAAACGTGCTGTTTGTATTGCACATGACGTGTTAAGGAAAGATGGCCGGAAACAAACGAAAAAAATCGCAGCCGGCAAAACAGAAGGCGCATGCCGCACCAGCGGAAACCCGGACGAAGACACAACGGATTTCCTGGCTGGGCTGGATCGTGCTGATCGTTCCCGCCCTGCTGATCGTCTTTCTGTATCTGTTCGGCGATCATCCCTGGCTACAGGAACAATCGGAGCGTGGCGCTGCGGATGAGGCCGAAAAGCAGCTCAGTTTCGGACGAGAAAAAGCGCGGGCGGGCGATTTACGGGGAGCCGGGCAGCATTACATGTCCGCGCTTCATGTCAAGCCGGAGTATCCCGAGGCATGCGTTGCGCTGGGGAAACTGTATTACCAGGTGGGCGAAAAGCAACAGGCGATTGAGTGGCTCGAAAAAGCCGTGGCCATGGACCCGCCGGAAGTCGACCTGATTTACAACAACCTGGGTATGATTCACGCCGGCATGGGAAACGATTCCACTGCGCTTGTCATGTTCCATCGCGCTCTCGACGCCGGCATGAAGACCGGAATTATCTATAAAAATATCGGGAATCTCTATATGTCAAAGCAGCAATACGATCAGGCCATAGCGGCCTACTCAAACGCCCTGGAAGCCAAACCCGGCCTCTGGACCGTCTACGTGGATCTGCTGAACCAAGTGGTCGCGACGAACTACGTCTCCCCCAGCTTCGCCCCCTCGGATATCGAAGAACCCAAAGCCTGGCTGGAACACCTTCAGGCAAAGAAAACAGAGCTGGATGCCTACCTCTATGACTATATCCTGCCACGTCTTTCCCGGGAAGACGAAGGCAGACCGGTTCAGGAACGATTGATTCATGTCTTGAACAGCTTGATTAAGCAGGAACACCTCTATACCGAGCAGCGATTTCAAGAACTGGATCTGCCGGACGATTTACAATCTCTTGCGGAAACGGTGCAAACCGGCGAAGACCTTCACTATCTGAATCGTCAACTCCTGGAACAAGCCTACCTGGAGTACATCACCCCCCTGATCAGTGAGGAAGGAGATCGCCGTCACGATATCTATGTGGCGGCTCGAGAACTGCTGGCCAAAGATATCGAGCAGACCGATTTTTCCGCTTATGATGAAACCAGCGTGGAAGAATATGTCTCCTTTTCAGAAGAAACCTCCCGTTACCACGATTACCTCGGCCAAGCGTACCTGCACGCTAAACGCTATCCCGAAGCCAAGCAGCAACTGCGTAAAGCGGTCACCCTCTGGCCCGGCAACGCCACGGCTTTCCACGCGCTGGGCGTGATCTATCTGGAACAGGATTCTCTGCGGAAGGCTCAGGAAGCATTGTCTTCGGCGGTGGCCATCGCTCCCAATCGTGAACAGAGCCGAGCAGCGCTCCGGCAGGTTGAGTCGATGTTGGACGCTCGTCACGATCTCAGCCGATAGCGACCAACCTCAAGCCCTGCTTTAACAATCACAAGCGATTCCCACCAAACTCCGCCCGTCGGCTTCAGGTTTTGCTCCCAAGGCTCTCACAGCTTTGTCTTTGTTTACCAGGTTTTTAAGTCGGATCACGTGGTGAAGATTTCGCGTTTTTCGCATTTGTCATTAAAGTCGCCGGTCAGCGATCCCGATAAAGAGAATGAAGCGGCGGGAGACCGCCTGCCTCGCTACCACCCCAGTACCGACCTTGCTCCCCGCTGGTGCGTCGCTCAACGCATCTTTTCCGGCGGGCCCCGACAGAGGTGAATTCCACCCTGTGGGTTTTCCACGACGGCTCTTGTTCCATTCCCCGGCGCACTGCTCTTGCGCTCCCGGACCCGAAGGGTTCCGGCAGGTGTTCATTCGAACGTCTGATTCACAGGGGCGACAGGTTGGTTACCGTCTCAACCGCCTGTCAACGGAACAAGGAGGTTACCCATGAGTACCCGCATCAACCACAACATCCTCTCGCTCAGTGCGCAGAGAAACGTCTGGATGTCCCAGAGGGACCTGGATACAGCGGTGAACCGTTTATCCAGCGGCCTGAGGGTCAACTACGCCTGGGATGATCCCGCCGGGTTGGCGGTCAGTGAACGGATGCGTGCGCAAATCGCTTCCGCCGCAGAAGCCGAGAAAAACACCAACTACAACATCAACCTGCTGGCCACGGCGGAAGGCGCCATGTCGGTGATCGACGAGAAGCTCGTCCGGATGCGCGCCCTCGCCATCCAGGCGTCCAACGGCGCCCTGACCAGCCTCGACCGGACCTACCTGAATCTGGAATTCCAGCAGCTCAAGTCCGAAATCGACCGCATCGCCAACACAACGAACTACAACGGGTTGTACCTGATCAACGGGGACTATTCCGACGGAACAACGGGTCTCAAGTTCCACATCGGCACGTACAACGTCAACAACCAGGACTACTACTACATCAATATCGGCGACCTGCGCTCCAGCGCCCTGGGTCTGGAAGGCACCAACCTGCTGAACACGGTCTCCGCGCAGAACACCATCGACTCGCTGGACAGCGCCATCGACACCAAGGACACCGAACGCACCAAGGTCGGATCCTATGTCGAGCGTCTCCAGAATACGCTGTTGAACCTGAAGATTTCGCAGGAAAACCTGACCGCGTCGGAATCGCAGATCCGTGACGCCGACATCGCGGCGGAGATGAGCAACTTCGTCCGGTCACAGATCCTGTTCCAGTCCGGCATCTCCATGCTGGCCCAGGCCAACATGATTCCGCAGATGGTCGCGGGGCTGATCGGGTAGCACGTCAGCCGCTAAAAGCTTGCTTTCAAATCGCTGGACCACATTGAAGACCAATGTGATCCGCGAGAGAAAGAGCCCCGTAAGCAATCCAGACAGTCAACCCCTTCTCCACGTGGAAAAGGGGTTGACTGTTTTTTGTGGACCGAATCGTCTGAATTGACCGGCTTTGAATCTCAAGACTACGGTTTGTTGTCGTTTTATAGTGAGTCTTGAAAGTATTGTCTCGTTCGCGTTGGAAACGGAGGAGATCCCCGCCTTCGCTGGGGATGACCTCATGGGACATTATTTGCGAGCATCACTATACAGGCTGTTGCACAATAGGAACCGATCTCAGAATTCGTGCAACAGGCCCTATATACAACCCGCTTCCGTGGTTTATTCGTATAATATCCAGGCTGGTGAATCGGTCCACCAACCAGTTCAGGGCCACATACATCCAGCAATGGAAGCTGACAATCAGGGCTCCCAACGTCCTCGCCCCCGCCCCGGAGGAGGTCCGCCGCCCGCCTCGTGTATCAGATTCCGCAAACGATCCTGGAACCGCCTTTCAAACACGATCAGGGCCGCACGCTGCTGGGGGCTGAGAATATCAGATACATCATTGATGAATTCCGCCCGGATCTCTACATGCTTCTTTGCCAGTTCGCCATACTTCCGAATCATCTCATCGATCTTGTGATCGGTCTTCTGCGCCGATGCTTCGGCCAGATCGTGGAGCAGCTCCTCCATTTCTTCATTTATGGCGGCGATACGTTCTTCCACCTCACGGTAGCGTGGGAAGAACCGGGCCGACTGCTCCTCGGTCAGATCCAACGCTTCCATCAATTTCAGCATCTTGATCTCACGAACCCGTTCCCGGACATGCTCCCGCCTGGGATGCATGCCGCGATCCGGATGTGGCTGTGCAACCGATACGCCCGTCAGCAATATCAGCATCAGTCCAACTGCCATCCCAACCCGTCTCATGATCTATCTCCTTTCCCCGGACGCGTCAGCATTCCGGGCAGATCTCGATTTCCATGTCTTCCAACTGCTGCAACGCCGTTTCCAGGGATTCGTCATCCAGCTCGCTGAGCGACTCCACTGGATCGCTCACATCCGAAGCATCCGACTGCGCCAGCAGGTAATACCAGTTCGCGTCCTCATCGGTGGCGTCGTCTTCCGTCAGCGCCAGCAGAGTAAGCTGGTCCAGATCCACTTCGGAGGCAGCCAACTGATCTTCTGTATCCACCGTCAACGGTTCCTGCTCCAGGTCCGCAAACATCTCCGGCGTCAACTCAAAGCCACCACGGGAACTGAGCCAGTTGCCGCCGAAATAGACGCCAGTGATGAGCACCATGGTGGCGACGGTGGCCGAAATCGTGTTTCGCCGCACCGCCCGCCGGCTGCGCTCCTGCGCCATGCCGCGCACACGTGAAGCGAAATCAGCATCTTCCGGCGCACTGAACCGCACCTGCTGATACGCATCCAATTCTTCCGGTTTGCGTGGTTCGCTCATGACTGTTCCTCCAGAAAAGTACGCAGCTTCTTCAAGCCCTGAAATACATTCGCCTTGGCGCCACCTATGGATATCTCCATGGATTCCGCCACTTCCTCATAACTCATCTCACGAATCACCCGCAATACCACCGCTGTCCGCTGACGCGGCGATAAGTCCTTGAGAGCGCCATGGGCCTTCTCCGCCAGATCCTTCCACTCCGTTTCCTGCTCTGCGGAATCAGAAGCCAATTCAGGAATGTCGGGGAATATCTCGCCCTCTTCGCCCCGCTTCATCCGCCAGCGCTTCAAGCGACGCGTGAAGCTGATGGACCGGTTGATGGCGATCCGGTACAGCCAGGTCCGCATTTTGGCGTCCCGGCGAAACGATCCCAGGTTCTGATACGCCTTGATGAACGTCTCCTGCGTCAGATCCTCCGCCTCACTCCGGCTGCCGCTGACACGCACACACAGGTCGTAGATCTCATCCCGGTACCGTTCCACCAGCAGCTCAAACGCCCGCTCCCGGTTCTCAAGCAACAGCTCGAACCAGCCCTCATCCGACTCCTCGGTGAGGACATCGGCGGCCTGGAGGTCACGCTCGTCGTGTGCTGCAGTTTTCCGGATCGGGGCGTCGTGCACCTGGATACCATGTATGTTCAGGGCTATCGTTCCACTCATACCGGATCTCGCGTCTGTCAGGGATCCTCCGCTCACCCTGTCTGACGCGCGAGTTGGATTGAGGTTTAATGGCTCAACACGTCTCATTCCAGAGAAGCAGACTGTATCAAACTAACATCTGCTCTCATTCCAGCGAAGGCTGGAATCCAGGCAAGGTGCAAGAATATAACATGTTAGCAATTCAGCACCAGAGTAGCACTCATCTTTTGGTATTCATAGCTAACATCTTGTAGTATATCAACATGGCTGGATTCCAGCCTTCGCTGGAATGAGATTCCTCTCGCATTCAGCGACAGTCTACCACGCTGGAATGAAGCCTACATTATTCAGCAACTGTCTGCTATCTGACTTGCTTCGTCCATTCAACCCGGACAAGCATGGCCCGCTACCTGAACACCAACACAAAATCGTTGTCTACATCTTTTATCCCACGGGGAAATTTCCACGTTGTAAGCCTTTTCGTGAGGCACATCTCCACCTGCATCCCCCGCTTGCCGTCGGTCCAGCCCCGGCCGTCGGTGGCGATGTTCACCACGCCGCCGTCCGGCTTCACCCGGAAACTGACCTGCACCATGCCGCTGAGATCCGTCGCCTCCTTCTTCTGCTGCAGGAAGCAGGTCCGGAAATTCGGCAGCTCCGCCGCCAGCCGGTTCTTGACGTTGATAAAATCGTCGCTGCCCTCCATAGTGACGGTCCCGGCGGGCTCGTTCACCACATCCTGCACCACGATTTCGTACTGTTCGCCCCGCACACCGACAATGCTGACCGGCTCCACCTCCTGCTTCGGCTCGGCTGCGGGCTTCTCCTCCTTCTTTTTCCCGCATCCCGGCAGGGTAAGAGTTACCGCCAGCAGCCAGACCACCGACGCCATCATCCACGCTACTCGCTTCATCACAGTCTCCCTCGTGTCCGCCGACAAAATAACACTTCCGTCCTTGAAACGCAGCTCACCTTGAGCAGTTCCTGTCTTCGCTTGCCGCCGGCCTGCGGGAACGGTACTTTACGCTACACGTATAACTTGCGATCCAGTGAATCGGTTCACCCTGGTTGACGGGTTCTGAGCCGAGCATCATCGTAACCAACACAGGCTTGCATGACTTTTCTCAATTCCGCACTGCTCGCCGGGCTGCTGCTGGCGGGCCTGCCCATCCTGATCCACCTGCTGGGGCGGAGACGGCTGAAACGCCAACCCTTCCCCACGCTGGATTTTCTCCGCCGGTTGCAGGTCAAACGGATGCGGAAGATGCGGATTCGTCAGTGGCTGCTGTTGGCGTTGCGCACCCTGGCGCTGCTGATGCTGGCGCTGGCGTTTCTCCGGCCGGCGCTGACGCAGTCGGGATCGGCCGGGCAGCGGCGTGACACGGTCCTCCTGCTGGACCTGTCCGCCTCCATGAAAGCCGCCCGCCCGGGCGGTTCGCCTCTGAGCAAGGCGCGGAAGCTGCTGGAAGGCGTGGCGATGGCCAACGGTCCCAACGGCCGCCTGGCGATAGTCGTCGCCGATGAATCCGGCCGGCGCGACATCGCCTGGATGGAGGGCGACCAGACCGATCCGCGCTGGATCGACCAACTCGAGACCGATGGCCGCACCGCCTCGATCACCGAGGGGCTGCAACGCGCTGGACGTCTGCTGCAGGAAACCGCCGCGCCCAACAAAGAGCTGATCTGGATTTCCGATTTCTGTGACCCCCTTCCCGACACGCTGCCGCCTTTGCCCGACGAGGTCTCGGTGTTGAGCGCACCTGCTGCAACAAAAAAGGCGGTCAATCTGTTCGTGCAATCGGTGACGCCCGTGTATGCCGAGGGCGCTCAAGGCCGGTCGGTGGACCTGGAGGTCACGCTGGCCTCGTCGGCGGGTGACGCCGCGCTCACGATCCCGGTCAGCCTGAGCCTGAACCGGCGCAAGCTCGCGGAGGCCACGGTGACCGTGCCGGGCGAAGGAGTCATCACGCACCGCTTCACCGTGCTCGCCGAGGAGACCGGCGCGCTGCCCGGCGAAGTCGACCTTGATGTAGACGACGCGCTGCCCCTGGACAACCGCTTGAGTTTCGTGCTCCACGCTCCCGGCCCGCGCGAGGTGCTGCTGTTCGGCGCGGACCGCGACGCCCTGCGCTTCTTCGCCCTGGCCCTCGACCCGGAAGGCAGGCAGGCGCGGTTTGTCCCGGATCTTCACACCGGCAGCCTGCAAAACGTGACACTGGACAACTACGATGCAGTTATCCTGGCCGGCGCGCCCACGTTTTCCACGGCGGAATCAAAAGTGCTGAAGCAGTACCTGGAAAACGGCGGCGGGGTATGGATCCTGCCCGGCGACAAAGCCGACCTGGCGGGCTACAATCGCGGCCTGCTCGAAACGCTCGGCTTCGGCCCCATGATGGCGCTCGAGGAGGCCGCAACCAGCGCCTGGAGCAACCTGGACACCGACCATCCCGCCCTGCACGGCCTGATCACGGGACGAGGGCGCTACGACGCTCCCACGGTGCGCCGTTTCGCTCGCCTGGTGACGAGAGAAGGCGATCGCACCCTGGTCCGCCTCGGCTCCGGGGCGCCGTTCCTCGTTGAACGCAGCGTCGGCGAAGGCCGCGCATGGTTGAGCGCCGGCGCAGCCGACACCAGCTGGACCGATTGGCCCATGTCCGGTGTCTTCGCTCCCCTGGCGCAGCAGGGTGTCTATTATCTCGCATCGGGAGAAGGCCGTATCCGCCCGCTGGTCGAGTGCGGCGAGCCGCTCGTCTGGGATCTCCCCAGGCAAGCCGCTTCAGGACCGTTCGAGGTGCTCGCCCCTCACGGCAACCGTCTCGCCGCGGAACCCGGCTTTTATGAGGATCGCGAGGTGCTCCTCACGCACGAAACCCACTGGCCGGGCATCTACCGGCTGATGAATGGCGACGAGGAGCTGGATATCAACGCCGTTCGTGTAGCCGATAAAGAGGGCGCGGTTCGCATCCAGGCCGACTCGTACTCCTCCCTGGCGCAAGCGACGCTGCATCCCGGTTCGCCCGAAGAGATCGCGCAGGAACTGGGCGAAGCGAGACATGGGCGTGAGATCAGTTGGCTGCCGCTCCTGATCGCGCTGCTGGCGCTGGTGGCGGAGACGCTTGTGGCGCGTGAACGGAAACCTGTGGACGACAGCGACCACGGGCTGCAACCCGAAACTCAAACGTAGGACTGCCCTATATGCCGTTGGAACGCGCCATCAATCCCGACCTGCGGGAAAAGGCGATCCTGGTTGGTGTGATCCTGGCCAACGTGTCGCAGTGGACCGTGGACGATCACCTCGACGAGCTGGAAGCGTTGACCGACACCGCCGGCGCGGATGTGATCGACCGTGTCGTGCAGCGCCGCATGAAACCCGACTCAGCCACCTTTGTCGGCGCGGGCAAGGTGACCGAAATCGCTTCCCTGTGCCGTAAACATGACGCCGGGCTGGTGATCTTCGACGACGATCTCACTCCCGTGCAGGTGCGGAACTTGGAAAAGCAGTTGAAGGTGAAGGTATTGGACCGTAGCGGCCTGATCCTGGACATCTTCGCCACCCGCGCCCGAACTCGCGAGGCAAAGGTCCAGGTCGAGCTGGCGCAGATGGAGTACTACTATCCCCGGCTGACCCGCATGTGGAGCCACCTGCGCGGCCAGCAGGGCGGGATCGGCTTCCGTGGTCCCGGCGAGACCCAGCTCGAGGTGGACCGCCGAGTCGTGCAGCGCCGCATCACCAAGCTCAAGAAGGAGTTGGCGACCATCGCCAGGCAGCGCTGCACACAGCGGAAAAAGCGTGAAGAGATGCCCACGGTCGCATTGGTCGGCTACACCAACGTCGGCAAATCCACCCTGCTCAACGCCCTGTCGGACAAGCAGGACGCCTTCGTCGAGGACCGGCTCTTCGCCACGCTGGACGCAAAAGTGAGGCGTGTGGAGACCAGCCTCAACAATCCGGTGCTGGTGATCGACACGGTCGGCTTCATCCGCAAGCTCCCCCACCATCTGGTGGCGTCGTTCCGCTCCACCCTTGAAGAAGCCAACACGGCGGATTTGCTGGTGCATGTGGTGGACATCTCCCACCCGCAGGTAGAGGAGCAGATGCGCCAAACCGAGCACGTGCTGACAGAAATGGAACTTGGCGACAAACCGCGCCTGCTGGTCTTTAACAAGATTGACCGCATGGACAATCCCTCTGTGTTGTCACGTCTGCGTGAGGAGCATCCCGGCGCACTGTTCGTCTCCGCCGCCAAGGGGCTGCGCGTGGAAGAGCTGAAGAAACGGCTGGAAAGCCTGCTGGATACCAAGATCGAGACGCTGCACCTGCATATCCCACCGGACAGGCTGGCGTTCCTGGACCACATCCACGGCGAGGTGCGGGTATTGGACAAGGCCTGGGTCGAGGGCAAAGTCAAACTCACCCTGGAAGGACCGTCGCAACTGATCGAAAGCGTACGACGTCAACACCGGGATTCGGTGATCACCCAACCGTAAGGACCAACAACGTGAGCACTTCCAACATCGTTATCCAGATCACTTCCGACACCATGGGCCAGGGCGATGACACGCTTGGCCGCAAGTTGATGACATCGTTTTTCAATGTGCTGCCCGAACATGACGCCAAACCGTCGACCATCGTGTTTTACAACACGGGCGTACGATTGGGCTGCGAGGGCTCTGAAGTGCTGGATATCCTGAAGGACTTTCACACGCAGGGTGTAGCCCTGTTGTTCTGCGGCACCTGCCTGAACCATTTCGAGCTGATGGAAAAGTTGCAGGCAGGGGAAGCCTCGAACATGTTCGACATCAACGGTGCGCTGTTGAAGGCGGATCAGGTGGTGAGACCCTAATCCGCATATTTCACGAAGGTGGCACATGGCTGTAGTGTATCTTTTTATGTTGTAATGGATTAAACGAGCATTTCTACCGTATCCCAATTCGACGAAACGTAATGATCGTTTGGCCCGGGAGTTTACTCCCGGGTTTCAGCGACAAACATACAGGTATCAAGTTTTCAAGCATATAGGACGCCCGACACTAATGCCAATTCAGATCGAGTTTGAGTGTCGAATCACAGTTGGTTGGCCCGGCAGTTACATATCAGGGTCCAAGATAAACGAGTCAACCTGATCTGAAGTGGCACTAAAAGTGTCGGGCCAAACCGCCTTTGCAGGGTGGTTCTCTGCCATCGCCCAAGGTCCGCGCCGTCCGTTTGGCGTGCACCTTGGGAGACAATTTCCCCCTCTTTAACAACCCCGGCAGCGGGTTGCATAAAACGATAACAAACTGTCGTCATGTGATTCAAAGCATGGTAGCCCGGACCGCCCTCGGTCCGGGGATAGTACGCGAGTCGTGTCAGTTCCTTAGCGTCGTGTGCGGAGAACTGACACAATAAAACGACACAATAAAGAGTACGCAAAACGGACACACAAAACGCACGCATGGCCCGATTTGCCCTTTACCATCCTCGGACGCTTATCGGACACAACAATGGACAACGCAACGGGACAGAAAGAGTACGCAAAACGGACACAATAAAACGCACGCATGGC